>CADBRA010000042.1 GCA_902796965.1 uncultured Eubacteriales bacterium
AAACAAGTTACTTGCAGGCATCTTGTCAGCAGCTATGGTACTGACGATGGGAGCTGTGCCGGTTATGGCTGATACGGCGTCTGATGCGGCGGCAAGTGTTGGCAGTACAAATTATTCGACGATTCAGGCTGCAATTGACGCAGTTGCTGACGGCACAGATACAACTGTTGTATTACAGGCTGACACGACTGAATCTGTTACCATTCCTGCTGGCAAGAGCATTGTTCTTGATCTCAATGGACATAAAATTACAAATAAATCTGAAAATACCATTGTTAACAATGGAACTTTAAAAATTACAGGCACAGGTACTGTCGATAACGTTAGTCACCAAAAAGCCGCACTTGTAAATTGCGGCACGGCTGTACTCGACGGAGGTAGTTTTACGCGCAGCATGGAAGCCGGAAAGAATTCCAAAGATAGTGGCGGAAACAGTTATTATACTATAGAAAATAAGGGAGATATGACGATCAACAGCGGGGTTACTGTTACGACTAACAGTGTCGCTGGAGGAGGTTTTTCAAGCCTTGTCGAAAACATAGGTGAGAAAAATTCCGATTTAAAAGGCAAGCTTACAATCAACGGCGGAAATTTCAGCGGCGGACTCAATGCCGTAAAAAATGATGATTACGGAACACTCTATATAACCGGGGGAGATTTTAAAAATAAATCAAATGTAGTTATAATGAACTGGAATGATGCAGTTATCAGCGGAGGAACCTTTGTTTCTGAAAACGAGCATGGTGCAGTCATTTTTAACGGACACTACCAAGACGTAGATAAGGGAAAACTTAAAATTACAGGAGGAACGTTCAAAGCAGCAGAAGGTACAAATGCCTTATATAATTCACCGGACTATAAGGGCGGCGTAATATCCGTTTCGGGCGGCAACTTTAGTGTTGCAGTTCCTTCTGAATTCTGTGCAGATGGTTTCAATCCTGTCACGACGACTGATGCCTACGGAAATACTGTTTACACGGTTGATAATTACGTAAAACCGCCTGCTCCGACGATGTACAAGGTAACGGCAGGCAGCACTGAGAATGGAACTCTCAATGTCGGCGTTACGAGCGAAGCTGAGGGCCGCAATGTAGCGATAGACCCTGTACCGGCAGAAGGCTATGAGCTTGACACTGTCACGGTTACTGACAGCAATGGAAAATCTATAGAAGTTACAAAGACAGAAGAAAACGAATACATATTCAAGATGCCTTCATCGGATGTCACAGTAAACGCGGCATTCAAGAAGGCGGAAGATCATAGTGCTAACTGCCCGAGCAAGGCTTTCACTGACGTTGATACAGCGCAGTTCTATCACAATGCGGTTGACTGGGCTGTTACAAAGAAAGTAACATCAGGAACTTCAGCGACTACATTCAGCCCTGAAACTACATGCACAAGAGCTGAACTGGTTACGTTCATCTGGAGAGCCGCAGGTTCTCCTGCTGCAGCTGCTTCATTAGATTTCACTGATGTAGCCAAGAGCGATTACTGCTATAACGCTGTTCAGTGGGCTGTAGAACACAATATCACAGTCGGAACAGGCGAAAACAAGTTCAGTCCTGGCGAGACTGTAGACCGCAGCCAGGTTGTGACATTCCTCTATCGTTACGCTGGTTCGCCTGATGTAACAGGCAGCAGTCAGTTCTCGGATGTCAAAGACACAGATTTCTTTGCGAACGCTGTCCAGTGGGCTGTAGCAAACAGCATCACGTCAGGCACATCGGCAACTGAGTTCGCTCCTGCAAGAAGCTGCACGAGAGCTGAGGCTGTAACGCTGCTTTACAACTACTTCAGCAAATAAATCTCTGCTGACATCCTGTATAAACAAAAGACAGGTCTTCCAAACCGCGCGGTGCCGGCTGTACAGGCGGCGCGGGACAGTCTCTTTGTGATAAGATAAGAAACAGACAAAGAAATTAAATAACGGAAATCCATCATAAACAGCCCTTCGGGAAACGGAGGGCTGTATTTTTATGCCTGAACGCAGGACCTGTGAAAAAAGCGAAATTTTTCTAAAACCCCGTATTGTTACTGGGGACAAACGGTATTTATTTTGATATGCTTAATTCAGAAAAGCAAAGAATTTCCATGTAAGGTTTGAAATTTTCAGCTTTACATAAAATTCAGCGGATTGGAGGTGAGATATGTAAAATGCGCAGAGTTGTAATAGATATGCAAAGCTTTCTGTTTGTTGATGCGGCGGCGAAAGCTCTCAGGCAATTTGCCCCGGATTACGAAGTCTACTCTGTGGAGAACCCTGCGCAGACGCTTGATCTGTGCTTTGGTGCGAACGCGAACGTGCTTGTGATGGAGGTCACTGAGTATACTCCTTGGAAGCTTGCGGAGCGGCTGGAAATTTTAGAAAAGCTGAAACCTGAGCTTCCCGACTACAGGATCGTTTTTGTCGTGGACGAAAATACAAGCAAAAGCCTTGCGGACAGTGTGCGGCAGGTGAAAAAGGACGGGCTGATAGACTTATTCCTGTACAGTTCTGCCTCAAGTGACTACCTGGCCGCGTCCATCGATGCGGTATAAAAAAGGGAAATGAAATTTTGTTAAGGAGGAAAAGAAAAAATGAGTAAAAAACACGAACGGGAGATTGCTCTGTCTGATTCTTCCTCTGGCATTAATGGTACTGGGAGTGTTTGCTGTTATGTCGGTGACGGCTTACGCTGCAGCAACATACCCATTGTCTGTTAACGGAGAGAACTTTATAAGCGATAAGCTTACGATCGCCTGTGATTCGGGAACTGCAAAATTTAATCCGAGGACACAAACACTGACCTTGAATAATGCACAAATTATTTCAACATCGCAGCATGCTATTTTAATTCGGGCACCTATACTCTTGGTTTTGAAAGTAAAATCGTAAGGGGCTATGGGATTCAGGCAGCAGCTACGGGAGGTGAAACAAGCTTGATAAAAGTAAATAAACGCGGCAGACAGACCATGCTTGCTGCTGCGGCACTTGTCTCAGCTGCTATAGTATGCCGTATTCTGGGAATGCTTGATTTTCATTCATGGTTTTTCGGCATGATCCGTTCTGCAATATATATTTTTCTATTCTCGGCATGGGCTGTCTCGCTAAAGAAGCGCATTATGCAGGTTCAGCTCCGCCGATATATGGTCTGCATCGCGTTCGCTATGTTGTTCTGGTTTTTGCTCAGAACAGCTAAATTCCATTTGATACCAGATGAAGGCAGGGTGGATTTGATGCGTTTTGCATGGTATTCATACTATATCCCCATACTCGCTATTCCGACTCTGTCACTGCTGGCAGCTGTTTCGATGGGAACTAATGAGGAATTTAAGCTGCCTCCCGCGGCGCACCTGCTGTGGATTCCCGATATTGTCCTGACTGCAGCTGTGCTCACAAATGATTTTCATCAGAAAGCATTTTCTTTTCCTGACGATCAGGCTGTCTTTTCAGATAAACACGCAAGCCATGAGGCTGTGTACTGGATGGCGGTTATCTGGATTTCGATATGTGCCGCTGCGGCTATGATTATCATTATACGGAAATGCAGGATCCCTAACAGCAGAAGGCTTCTGTGGCTTCCACTTATTCCGTTTTTCATGATGGTGGTATACAGCTTTGCTTATCTGTCGGAAGAGAAGATAACGCTGATCGCTGCGGGAGATATGACTGCTGTATACTGCCTTCTTATCGCGCTTTTGTTTGAGAGCTGCATACAATGCGGGCTGATCAGGTCCAACACTCATTATACAGATCTGTTCATGGCGTCGGCGATTGCAGTAAAGATAACCGACAGTGATCTCAATATCTGCTATTCATCGGAAAATGCGGGACATACAGACCGGATGACCCTTGAACGGGCAAAAAGCGGCGAAACGATGCTGGAGGGAGGGGTCAGGCTGCGCAGTGAACCTGTGAAAGGTGGATATGTGTTCTGGCAGGAGGATATATCTGCGCTTCTGAATGTAATCAGAGAACTGGCTGAAACAGAGTCGAAGCTCAGAAGATATGAGAGAATATTAAAGGAAAAAAACAATCAGAAGCGGCGCAGAAAAAAACTGGAAGAACATAAGCGCCTATATGATATGGTTCAGGAAGCCATGAGACCTCATATCAGGCAGCTTGAAGAAATTCTGAATGATCTTAAGTCATATGACGATGAAACTCTGACCAGGAAATCGCTGGAAAAGCTGCTGCTTAAAGGTACATATATCAAGCGCCGCAGCAATATGTTAATAATTTCGGACAGTCATGGCAGAATTCCTGCCGTTGAACTGAGCCTGTGCCTCAAAGAATCGCTTATGATTCTGCGAAGCTTCGGCATGGCGGCTGCAGTTCAGTTCAGTTTGCAGGGCAGTCTGACATCGGAAACGGCCGGAATGATATATGATTTCTATCAGTCATCAGTCGAGGCGGCGGCAGACAGACCTGACGGAATAATGGTTTTCGTGTCGGGGGACGGCGGTTCAGCTCGCATTTTAATTATGATCGCATGCGCTGCCGGCCTGAATGCTGATATGATTACTGATGATTTCGGTAATGCTTCTGTGATAGAAGAAGACGGTACGTGGTACTGCTCGCTTGAAGTCCGCGGAGGTGATCATTGATGATTTTTTCCCGCAGAAACAGAATCGGGAGATCTTCGATAAAAGAAAGTTTTGATAATCTGCCGGACGGCGTCTGTTTTGCGGATGTTAACGGAATGATCGTCCTGTGCAACAGACAGATGTACAGGCTGTGTCATGAGCTGACCGGTATGGATCTGCAGCACATTTCAGAGTTGGAAAACGCTCTTGCGGAGCCAAGCCGCGGCGTGCAGAAAGCGGAAAGAGCACCAGACATACTGATCTTCCCAGGAGGAAAAGCATGGAAATTTTCTGAGAGCACGATAAGCGATGCTGACGGCAATGTCTATACGCAGATGCGGGCGTCGGATGTGACAGTGCTGTACAGCAAGGAACGCGAGCTTGAGAGGGAAAACAGGCGGCTCGAAGAAGCCAATGCGCGCGCAGCGGAGCTGTTTGCGGACCTCGACGATATAGTTCGTGAAGAGGAAAATTTCGCAGTCAAGACGCGCTTGCACGATGAGATGGGCGGACTGCTCGCCTTTACGCGCAGTCTGGCTTTACAGGAAAATGCGGACAGCGCAAGGATAATGGATGCGGTGAAATACTGGGAAAGACTTATCGCGATGTTCAGATCAGCGTACGGAGGAACACATGAAAATCCTGATTCCGTCAGAGATTTCAGTGCTCTCGTCAAAGCAGCTGCAGGCATAGGTGTGGCTGTTCATTTGGACGGCAGATATCCGGATCATGATAATGTCTGCATACTGTTAAATGCTGCTGTCAGGGAATGCGCTGTAAATACCGTGCGCCATGCAGGCGGCAGCGATATGTTCGTTGCGATATCACATGAGTGCGGACTTTATGAGATTTCGATCACTAATAACGGAAAGAAGCCGGACTGCGAGATAACGGAGGGCGGCGGACTCGGTTCGCTGCGCAGGCGAATCGAAAGTGCCGGCGGTACTATGATGGTTAAAAGTATGCCTGAGTTCAGACTGCTGATAACGATTCCGGGAAAGGAGCGTACACTATGACACGTATACTTCTGGTAGAAGACAGAAAGATGTCGCGCGACAGCATAATAGGATATATGAAGGCTTCTGACAGATATGAGCTTGCAGCACAGACGGCAGGGGCCGGAATGGCCGAAATACTCTGTATGCAGAACCAGATCGACCTGATACTCATGGACGTGTGTACTGCCAATAATGAGGACGGAATCGATGCTGCAGCTTCTATAAAAAAGCGTTTTCCTAATATAAAAATCATAATAGTGACGGGCATGACGACGTTCGACTTGATCGATCGGGCCAGAGAAGCCGGAGCTGACAGCTTCTGGTACAAGGAGATTGAAGGCAGCGAGCTAATTGATGTAATGGACAGAACCATGGCGGGAGAACATATTTATCCCGACCAGCCGCCTGTCGTCACGATAGGAAATACGACGTCGGCAGATATATCGCAGAGAGAGCTTGACGTTCTGAGACTCATGGCACTCGGAAATACAGACACTGCCATAGCCGAAAAGCTCTGCGTCAGTGTGTCGGCAGTGCGCTATCACGTGACTCAGCTCCTGCAGAAGACAGGATATGAAAACAGAGTCAGACTTATAGCTGATCTTATAAACAAGGATTTCATAGTGCCGGGGCTTTGACTTGCTGAAAAATTGATATGCAGGTAGGCCTGTGAGCCGCGCCGGCTGTGCGCAGAGCGCTCGCAGACTGCTGCACTGCTTTTGAAATAGACATATTTTAAAGAAAGCGGATGCGGATCTTAACAAAGATTCGTATCCGTTTTTTTGCGGATTCTGAAAATGATGTCGGACATGGACAGATTGATCTTTTTGCCGGTTCAGTGGAATTTTTTATTTTATCGAAAAAGACTGTCATTTCTGACAGGGAAATTTCCAGTGAATTCAGGATAATAGTAAGTAGAGGAACAGCAGTTATATAGAAAAAAGAAGAGAAAGGGGGTGAACAGTCTGCGGCTTATTATTATCAACATGAAAGACTATATGTTTGCAGATGCTGCAGCGTTAGCGCTGCAGAACGACAGGGGAAACGACTTTACTGTGGAAAAAGTCTATGAGCCTGAAGAGATAGAGCCGTATGTCAAAGCGGCATATGCGGTTGTAATGGAGGTGACATGTACAGGACCGTATACTCTTGAGGAGCGGCTCGAATTGACAGGCAGGCTGAGAACGGAAAATTCAGACTGCAAAGTGGTTTTTCTCGTTGACGAAAACACAGATGCCGAGCTGGCGCGGCGCGTGCGTCAGGCCAAAAAAGAAGGGCTCATTGACAATTTCATTTATGGTTCTGTATCGGCCGCATATCTCTCGGCCGTAATAGACACTTTGTGAGTCGTATCTGAACAGAAAACCGAAAAATACTATGATGCTAAAGGTCGGATCGGTGATGGTACCCGGTGTGTTGCGCCGAACCGGAATCGTTATATTAATTCGCTGTGCGAGAGCGATTTTATTACAGAAGGAGGGATTGATCTTTGAAAGCTGAACTGAAAAAACTCATGAGCGCACTTATGTGCTTTATCATGACATTGGCGATGGTGCCTTCGGTATCACTTGCTTCTTCGCAGATGCCGGTACGTTCGCTCGGAGGAACTCCTGATTATGCGGTTGATTTTACGATAAATCATACGGATCTCAATATGTATATCGGCGACACAGTGCAGCTTACGGCTTCGCCGGTGCCGGAAGGGGTCAAGGGCTGGAAAGGCGTTCAGTGGTACGTCAATGGCAGCGGGGCATCGCTTTATGAGGACGCTGAGTGCGAAATGCCATATGACAGATATTCCGACGGAAGCGCTGTCAGCGTATATCTGAAAGCCGATGCTCAGGGAAATAACATTACTGTCGGTGCCGAAACGACGTTTGCTGGATCGGGAGGCATACCGACAACAAGGTTTATAACTCTGAATGTCGCAGATGATAGCGGTTATTTTAAGCTTGAGCGTATGAATATTCCGGACATACAGCTTGAACCAGGTGAAGCGACTGAAGCTGAAATCGAGGTATTTCCTGAGCAGGCGGCGGTTGGGAACCTTGAGTTTGAAAAGACTGACGGTCCGTCATGCAGCGAAATATTTTTTGCGGAAGGCAGCAGCATGTACAAGCTGGCCGTTTCAGCGCCTGAAAGCGCAAAATCTGGTATATACAGATACAGTGTGAAAGACACGGATTCAGGCGTGACTGCATCTGTTGAAATCACTGTCGACTCCGTCGGCATTCCAATCGAATGCGTAACGATTGTGCCCTCGGTACTCTTCCTTTCACCAGGAGAGGGCGCAAACGTCAAAGCTGTTGTGACTCCTGAAAATGCAAATGAAAATGACGTTGTGTGGAGCCTGAAGAGCAGCAGTTCTGATATATCGTTCGACATAGAGACGAAGACAGTAATTGTTTCCCCATACGCGGCTGTAGGAACAGAAGCAGCGCTTGTAGCGTCAGCAGGCGGAATGTCAAGCATATGTCTGATCAGAGTTTCAGCACCTGCTGATGAAGAATTTGATCCGGATTATGATCTTGATTTTACAGATGTAAGTAAAGACTCGTGGTTTTACAGGAGTGTTGCATACGTATACTTCTACGGACTCATGTACGGAACCGGAGATACGACATTCAGTCCATATATGACGGTGAACCGCGGTATGATTGTCACGATTCTCTATCGTCAGTCAGGATCACCTTATGTTGAGTCAGACTGCCCGTTCAGCGATGTTGGCGAGGAAAGCTACTACAGAGATGCTGTGACATGGGCTGCGGAAAATTCTATAGTGAGCGGATATGGCGGAGGAATATTCGGACCTGAAGATGATATCACACGCGAGCAGATGGCGGCGATTCTTTACCGGCACGCCCGGGCTGCAGGATTTGACGTGACAGACACTGCCGACATCAGCACATTTACCGATTACAAAAATGTGAGCAGTTACGCGGTGAGTGCGGTTTCGTGGGCAAATGCCACCGGCGTCATGAGCGGTACGGGAAACAATATGCTCAATCCGCAGGGCAAAGCGACGCGTGCACAGGCGGCATCCATCCTGCACAGGTTCTGCGAGAAATTCAAGATTATCGACGTTGACTGAAGCTCATTACAATTCAGAAACGTCTGTTGAAAAATGAACATGAAAGCCGGACACTTCCAGCGGATGAATATATAGTTTCCGGGATGATCCGGATGAAAATCATGAACTGCTTTGATTAATTCAGTACAGGAGAAAGATTATGGACGCAACTCAGGAATACAAATGCCCGTGCTGCGGAGCGCCGCTCGTATTTGACGCGGGAACGCAGAATCTTCACTGCGAATCGTGCGGCAATGATTTTTCAATCGACACTATGCAGCTTCTCGGTGATGGACTGGCCGACGCCGGCGGAATGTCGAAATATGATTGGAAAACATACACTCCGAGAAACTACGATAACGAAAATGACGTCAGACTGGCCGATTACACGTGTCCGTCGTGCGGAGCGGAGATCACGGGAGATGACAATCTGGGGAGCACTGTCTGCCCGTATTGCGGCAATTCGACGTTTATAAAGGGGCAGTTTGAAGGTGCATTGAGACCTGATTACATAATTCCTTTTAAGATTGATAAAAAACACGCAGTCTCTGCGTTTGAGCAGGATTCGCAGAAAAGACCTTTTCTGCCTGACAGTTTCAGTGACAGAAAAAAAATCGAGGAGATGGCGGGAGTATATGTCCCATTCTGGATGTTTGACTGTGACTGCAATGCAGCTGTTGCATACAACGCAGAGATGACAACTGCGTGGGAAGACAGCACTTACGATTACGTAAAGACTGATTACTACAAGCTGTTCAGGAAAGGCAGAATCGGATTCGCAAACATACCGGTCGACGGCTCGACGAAGGCTGACGACAAATATATGGAAGCAGTTGAGCCATATAAATACAACGATGCCGTCGAGTTTTCCGGAGCCTATCTCTCTGGCTATCTGGCCGACAAGTACGATGTCGACGTTGAGGACAGCATCGACAGAGCAAATGAGCGCGTAAAGAACTCGACGATAAGAGCTTTTAAGGATACAACAAGCCAGTACTCGTCTGTAGAAGAGGAAAACGCGAGAGTTGAATTCTCGGACGGAAAAATAAGATATGCGCTGCTCCCGGCATGGATGTTCACGTTCAAGTATATGGACGAGCTGTACAGATTTGCAGTCAATGGTCAGACAGGAAAGGTCGCCGGCGAATACCCTGTCGATAATGGCAAAAAACGGAAGTATTTTGCCAAGATTGCAGGAATCTGCTATGCGGTGGTGGCTGTTGCCGGATTTCTGCTGCTGAAATAGGAGGGCTGAATCATGAGAAAAATTTTTTCGATTCTTCTGCTGACAGTTATGTTCGCAGCAGCCGCATTTCCTGTTTATGCAGATACGGAGATGACGAATCCGCCGATCGTAGATAATGCGGGATATCTGAGCAGTGAAGAATACGCGTTTCTGTCGCAGAAGCTAAATGAAATACGTGCCAAATACGACTTCGACATCGCGATCTATACGGAAAAAGAACTTTCGTCTGATACGGCGGAGGCAAGCGCTGATGACATATTCGATTATAAAGGATACGGCGCCGGAGATACGAAAGACGGGATGATGCTGTATGTGTGCAGCGGCACACGCGAATACCATATGACGACGCATGGCGAGGGCATAGCCGATTTCACGGACAACGGTCTTAAATATCTGGAAAAGGAGATGCTGCCGGCGCTCCGTGACAATAACTATTACGGCGCTTTCAAGATATTTGCGGAAAAATCAGACGAACTGCTGCAGATGGCAGCTGACGGTCATCCATATGACAAACCGCAGCGGAGCATTGCGTATATACTCATCGTAATCCTGCTCTGTCTGTCAGTTCCGCTGCTGATCGCGTTTTTAATGACGAAGAGAAAGCTCAGTCAGATGAACACAGCTGTGAGCAATGATTATGCTGAGGATTACATGAAACCGGGAAGCATGCAATTGTCTGACTCAAAAGATATATTCCTGTATTCTACAGTCGTCAGAACGGAAAAGCCGGACGACGACTCGGGAAGCAGCACGCATACGTCATCGTCGGGCGAAACGCACGGCGGCAGAGGCGGCAGTTTTTAAAAGCTGCGGAATAATGATGCTGCATTTGATTTCAGAAGCGGCGGCGTGAAATATGCGTCCGCGGAGCGGTCGAGGGTGCGCGGACTTTTTTTCAAACTGCCATGTAAAGCATATATTTTAACGTCGGCCCGCGGGTGCGCTGCATTTCGTGATGCAGAAACGGGAGCGCGGATTCTGTGCTGTTATGCGCCGGTATCGGAGCCGTAAGGATGTGATTGCAATCTGATTCGGAGATCAGCAATCAAAGTTTAAATGCTGTCAGGATAAGGAGAAAGACTATGGGACTGTTAAAAGCAGGCGTCGGAGCACTGTCGGGAGTGCTCGCTGATTCATGGCGCGACTACATAACGTGCGAGAGCATGGATGCCGATACCCTTGCCGTAAAGGGAGAAAAGAAGGAAGGAAAGAGATCGTCGAATAAGAAAGGGACGGAAAACGTAATTTCGGACGGTTCGATAATAAATGTGAGCGACGGGCAGTGCATGATCATCGTGGAAAGCGGTAAAATTGCGGATCTGTGCGCGGAGCCTGGCGAATATGTTTACGATTCAGGCATAGAGCCGAGCATTTTCTACGGATCACTCGGCGAGAACATAAAGAATTCATTTTCAGAGATGGGAAAGCGCTTTGCGTTCGGCGGAGAGCCGGCTGAAGATCAGCGTGTGTATTTCATTAACACAAAGGAAATCACAGGAAACAAATACGGCACGCCGTCACCTGTACCGTTCAGAGTGGTCGATACGAACATAGGACTCGACGTCGACATCGCAATAAGATGTCACGGCGAATATTCGTACAGGATTACGAATCCGATGCTTTTTTACACAAACGTATGCGGAAATGTGGAAGGATACTATACTCGCGATACGATAGACAGTCAGCTCAAGACGGAACTGCTGACAGCGCTGCAGCCGGCATTTGCGAGAATTTCGGAGATGGGTGTCAGGTACAGCGCGCTTCCGGCTCACACGATCGAGATCAGCGATGCGCTGAACGAGATACTTTCGTCGAAATGGAGAGACCTCAGAGGTATAGAGATCGTGGCGTTCGGTGTATCGAGCGTAAATGCGTCAGAGGAAGACGAGAAGATGATCAAGGAAGTTCAGAGAAATGCGGTGTTCAGAAATGCAGATATGGCTATGGCCCACACAGTCGGTGCTCAGGCTCAGGCTATGCAGGATGCAGCGAAGAATCAGGGCGGCATGGGAGCTATGGGCGGTTTTGTAGGCATGAACATGGCGCAGAACGCAGGAGGAAATATGGCTGCAAACATCTATGGCATGAGTCAGATGCAGCAGGCTCAGGCACAGCAGCAGGCGCAGGTGCAGATGCAACCTCAGGCGCAGCAGGCGGCCGGTCAGGATTCGTGGACGTGCAGCTGCGGCGCCATTAACACAGGCAGATTCTGCACGAACTGCGGAGCAGAAAAACCGGCTCAGGAAGGCACCTGGACATGCAGCAGCTGCGGCGCAGTAAATACAGGAAAGTTCTGCCAGGAGTGTGGCTCGCCGAAGCCGGCAGCAAAGAAAGTGTTCAGATGCAGCAAATGCGGATGGATTCCGGACGATCCTTCAAACCCGCCTAAGTTCTGCCCTCAGTGTGGCGACGTGTTTGACGAGAACGACACGCAGTAAGTTCTGAATAACGTCAGCTCCGCTGACAGAAGATGCTGCGGCGGAATAAATAATATTATGTTTTTTCGTCGGTTGAGTTTTCAGACAATACGTTTTTGAATTGAAGAGTTTTTGTTCCACGATTTTGACTGCATTAAGGAGTCAGTGTTTTGATAAAGGAGAGAATGATATGAAGACATCAAAAAGCATGAAGGAAAGGATCATGGCAGTCGTGGTTTCAGCACTGCTTGTATGCCTCGCGGCCGGTCTGTTTGCAGGATGCGGACAGGGTAAAATGGCGGGAAGCAAGTATGTCGGAGAATGGAGAGGCGTATCGGCCAGCATGTCAGGAATCGAGCTGTCCGTTCAGGATTACCTGGGAGATGTTGTTTTAACTCTTGATGAAAACGGAAAATGCAAACTGGACTTCGAAGGAGACTCGGGCAGCGGCACTTGGGAGGAATCAGATTCCGGGATTACAATAAAGGACGGCGATGAAACGCTTGATCTTAAGGAAAGCAATGGTAATCTCATTCTCGATCAGGACGGAGTTCTGATCACATTCGAAAAGCAGAACGCTTCATCATCAGAGTCCTCGAAATAGGCGAGCCGTGAACGGCTGTAATTTAATCTGGAAGCACTGACTTCAAATGCAAAGCATTAAGTCGGAGCAGTTCACTCAGTCCTGATGGCGCGCGGTTAATCGAATAATGGCGTAAAATACAGCGCCGCTGGTTTTTTCCATTGAGTAAGATTCAGCGGCGCCCGTCTGTGGAGACCGGAATTAATCGCGGCACGCTGGCTGCAGATAAAAAATATCTTCAGCTGCATGCTTCATGGCAGGAAATGTGGATAAATTTTTCAATTAAAAATAAATCAATGAGCGGCCGGAGTATTATATTATGCTCCGGTTTTTTATATGTTGTACAAACTTGAAGTGTATGTAATCCTTGATTAGAATTAAAAAAGAATAAAAATATTCATGGTGTACGGTTGCGGAGCAGTAGCCATGGCCGTAGGCAGCGCGGATCAGGATCAAACGTCGTGCAAGGCAGATCAGATGCGGAATCAGCCGGGAAAATTTCAGCAGGAAATCAGGAACATGCTGAAAACTTATGTACGGAAAGGAGAAGAAAATGGCGGTTTTATCAGTAATTAGCGGAATATTTCACGAGGCTACATCTATAATCGGAGCGATATTTGTTGTAGCGGGTATAATTGCGGTGATCGCCGGACTCATAGAGCGAGCTTCGTTCAGCAGAAAAGAACGGACGTTCGAGGCCTCGCAGATGCCGGAAAAAAGAGCGAAGCGGATTGCTGTGATCACGGGAGCGTCGAGCGGCATCGGCCAAAAATACGCGCGGATCGTGTCTGAAAAAAGTGAAAAGTTCGGAATCGATGAGGTCTGGCTGATCGCGAGAAGGAAAGAAAAACTGGAGGAAACAGCAGCCGGGCTTGCGATTCCGTCAAAGGTCATTCCGCTCGACGTGACATCTCAAAGCGTTCCGGAGAGGCTTAGGAATGAACTTGCCAGTGAGGAAAACGTCTGCGTCACATTTCTCGCGAACTGTGCGGGCTTCGGAAAGTACGGATCATCGGCCGAAGTCGGCCATGAAGAGGAGTGCCGTATGATCGCGCTCAATGACAGCGCCGCGATTACGATAACAGATGTCCTCGTGCCGTACATGCGCCCCGGCGCGAGGATTGCGCAGATCTGCTCTGTTGCCGCGTTTCAGCCTATACCATTTTTCAACGCGTATGCGGCATCAAAGGCTCTGCTGTATTCATACAGCCGCGCGCTTAGAATTGAACTGCTGAAAAAAGGCATAAGCGTGACTGCTGTTTCGCCTTATTGGGTAAAAGACACTGAATTTATCAGCACAGCAGCGGGAGAACAGCGGAAACTCCTGCTGTCGTCAAAATCGGAGAGTGTGGCGCGCGTTTCACTTCATGATGTGCTTCACAGACACGCTCTGTCGACACCGGGAATTGTCTGCACAGCCGAGCGCTTCTTCGCAGGAATACTTCCTGATGAACTGTTGGCATATATCATGCCGCTGTTCCTTTAGCGGTGATCTGTGTGCGCTCCGCGCACATGCGTAAAAGCATAAAAGCAGCTGCAGTCTGCCTGCGTTCGATTTGCTCCGGGCGCAGGCAGTAAATATGAGGGTATTTCTGAGATTATATAATGTGTCGGAAAATGGTCTGTTGTCACTGGCGGTGATTGATGATTGAAAACGGACAGCGTTTTTTTATGCACTGATTGTTCATCGGCGAATAATGGCAGACTATTTCACTATTTTCCATATTTATTCCGAAGTGCTCTTTTACGAAATCTACAGCAGCAAGAACGGATATGAAAGAATCGCGTTTGCAGCAGCGCGGTCCGCCGACGCGGCCTATTGCACAGAGGGCATCCGATGTCATACGGTTCGAAAGCCCCCACGATTCGGCTGAGAGCGGCGTTGAGTCAGTTATAATGGAGATAAAAATGCCGGTACTGATGCCGGCTCCGCATGCTCCCCAGAATCCGCAGGCGCCTCCAGGAACCTGACTGCCTCTGTTTTTCATCTCAATCAGCGCCTTTGGAAGATCGACCGCGCCGCCGACGTTTCTGTACGCTGTCAGCAGCGCGGCTCCTGTCATTATGTGGTGCTCAGGACCGTGCATATGGCAGAACGGCATCGCCATCATTTTATTTAATATCATGTAAGGGTTTTTAGAAGTCTCATTCAGGCAGATGCCGAAAATGCTGTCTATTCCCTGTGTGTGGCATTCGCTGCAGACATAGTGGCCGTTTTCGCACCTCGTCGTGCTTAGCTCTTTTTTATGGCAGATCGAGCACTCCATTTCTGCAGCTTCGGTGAGATATTCTAGCGGCGCGCCGCAGATAAGGCACTCATCGTTCATCATGTATTCCTCCTAATGTCATTTATAATGCTCTTATTTTTTATCATATCACAGACAGTGTAACTGCAGGAAATCATGTTTTTTATCTGCCGGCGGAGCTGACGGAGTGGAGAAATCCTATAATATGCAGGCGCGAACTGTCCGCGGAACGGTCGTGATATGAAAGAGTACAATCATGGAAGTGCTGGCCAGGTAATGATTTTTATTGACGCCGCTCTTGCTGCGGTTTACTATAATTAAATATTCAGGCGGTGACGCTGCGGATGCATGAAAAAATATTTTGAGGAAATGCTTATGAGAAGAAAAAAGAATGAGAGGGAGGAAGAAAATCTCCTCCCGGATACACAGTTGGAGAATGATGAATTGGAAAAAGCTGCGCACAGAAGTTTTTGCGCCGTGCTTAAACAAATGTTTTCAATACAGGCGGATTCGGCGTCGCACAAAGAGATAAGAGAGCGTCTTCTTTCCGGAGGCCGGATCACGGGAACAAATATGGTTGTAATGATCTGCGCTATACTGATAGCTTCAGTCGGGCTCAACACAGGTTCCACAGCAGTAATAATAGGTGCGATGCTTATTTCTCCGCTGATGGGAACGATACTCGCGATGGCATACGGAACGGCCTCCGCCGATTACAAAATGCTGAAACATTACGGTACAGGGTTCGCATTTCAGATATTGTGCAGCCTCGCCGCATCGACGATATTTTTCCTGCTGTCGCCTGTAAAAGAGCCGACGTCGGAGCTTATCGCGAGGACGGCGCCGTCGTTTTTCGATGTTATAATCGCATCGGCCGGCGGCATAGCCGGTATTGTAGGACAGACGAACAAGGACAAGGCAAATAATATCATTCCGGGCGTTGCGATCGCTACGGCGCTTATGCCTCCGCTCTGCACATGCGGTTACGCGATAGCAAATCTGAATCTCGAAATGCTTATCGGAGCGGCTTATCTTTTCCTGATAAACGTGTATTTCATATACGCTTCAGCATGTTCAGTGCTCGCGATTCTCGACATTCCTATGATTAGGGAAGTTACGTATGCTCAGAAGCGCAGATTTCACTTTAAGATGGCCAGGAATACCATAATCGTTGTACTTCCGTGTATCCTGCTCGCGTTCGGAATCCACTTAAATTGAATATTTTAGGCATTGAACGGCAGGATTTCTGATGATCATGGAACAGTATCTT
>CADBRA010000043.1 GCA_902796965.1 uncultured Eubacteriales bacterium
GTAGTCTTACCGTGGTCGACGTGACCGATTGTACCGATATTGATATGCGGTTTGGTCCTTTCGAATTTTTCTTTTGCCATAAAAATTATCCTCCCGGGCTATGCCCTTAATATAATTTCTCAATTGGAGCTGCCTAACGGATTCGAACCATCGACCCCTTCCTTACCATGGAAGTGCTCTACCTGCTGAGCTAAGGCAGCACAATTGTTACTGCATTATATTTTACTCATTGAATGAATTTCTGTCAATAATGTGAATTGCTCCTGAATCGTTTTTTACCGGGTATTTACAATACCGATGGACTTTTCCTCCCTGACTTAAAAGGCTTTCATGTTTTTCCGGTGCGCTGCCTGACAATTTCATACATCACAAGAGCTGCTGCGTTAGATGCGTTTAGCGAATTTACACAGCCCAGCATCGGCATCGAAACTACGAAGTCACAAGTTTCTTTCACAAGTCTGCTTATGCCGCGTCCCTCACTGCCGATCACAACTGCAATCGGTCCTGACAGATTTGTTTTCCAGCAGCATTCACCGTCCATGTCAACAGCGGCAATCCAAAGTCCTCTTTTTTGCAGAGATGTGATGGCCTGCGTTATGTTTGCGACGCGTGCCACCTTTACATATTCTGCTGCACCCGCTGCCGATTTCTCAACGACCGGAGTTATAGAAACGGCGCGTCTCTTCTGAATGATGATGCCGTGTGCTCCGGCAGCATCTGCTGTTCTGATTATTGCGCCGAGATTATGTGGATCCTCTATCCCATCGAGGATCACTACGAACGGGTCCTCATTCTTTTCTTCCGCATAATCCAGAATTTCGTCCACACTACTGTACTCGTAATCCGATACGAATGCTGCCACACCCTGATGAGGCAGTCCGTACGCAATTCTGTCGATTGCGCTGCGCTGCACATACTGTACTTCAACGCCGGCGTCCGATGCCATGGCAGCGATTTTTACAACAGATCCCTCTGTTCCTTTTGCAATCATTATCTTGTCTATGCCGCGTCCTTTTTTTAGTGCTTCCATTACTGGATTGCGGCCTGTCAGAAGATTAGATGGAATATCCTGTTCAACATCTTCCCGGACGTAGCTGCCGCTGCGGTTCGATCCGCCGCGTCGTTTGACTTTGTTTTCTGTATTTTCATCGCGGCGTTTCATTTATCTTTTCTCCTGTAAACAGCAAATGTATAAGTCACCCCGTTTTCACAGACAGGATCGCTTCTGGAAACGAGCTCCCAGCCGGGCTCCTGAGCGAATACGGGGATAAATGTGTCGGCGCTGTCTATTGTCGTCTCCAGCTCCGTGATCAGTGCCTCATCAACGTAAGGAAGCATGAGCTTGTAGATTTCACCGCCGCCGACGACAAAAACGTGCTCCTGATCTTCATCTTCGACAAGCTTCACAGCCTGTTCCGCCGAACGACAGAGCTCGAAGCCGGAGACTTCGTCAGACTGCAGCGTTCTTGAGAGAACAATGTTTCTCCTATTCGGAAGAGGCTTTCCTCCCGGAAATGATTCAAGCGTCTTTCTCCCCATTATCACAACAGAACCTGATGTCTTCTCTCTGAAATATCTCATGTCAGTCGGCAGATCGACGAGAAGACTTCCATCGCATCCAATCCCGCCAGTCTGGTCTGCTACTGCTATCATTTTCATTATGAAACTCCTTTATTCGGCTACAGGTATGTCTCTCACCTGAGGACCTGCCTGATAATTGTCCACCGTCACATCTGAGGCACGGAAATCATAGAAATCCGTTACATCGGGATTAAGTCTGAAATCGGGTGCCGGATACTGTCTGCGTTCTATGAGTGCGCGCACAATAGGAACATGGCGGTCATAGATATGCGCATCCGCTATTACATGTATGAGCTCGCCCGGTTTCAGCCCGCTTACTTGAGCGAACATGCAGACAAGAAGGCTGTACTGGAATACGTTGAATGCATTGGCGGTGAGCATGTCCTGTGAGCGCTGGTTGAGAACAGCGTTCAGCCTGTCACCCGTGACATTGAATGTCATGCTGTACGCACACGGCTCCAGGTTCATCTCCGACAGATCCTGAAAATTGTACATGTTCGTCAGAATACGTCTACTCTGCGGATTATTTTTAAGCTGCCACAGCACGTTATCGACCTGATCCATTTCCCCCTGAGCGAATTTGTATTTTCTGCTCAGCTGATATCCGTATGCTTTGCCTATCGTGTGGTCTTCGCCAGCCCATGCGTCCCAGATATGTCTGCCGAGATCCCTGACGTCATTTGATTTTTTCTGCCAGATCCACAGTATTTCATCTGTCGCTGTTTTCCATGCAGTCGGCCTGAGTGTCATCAGAGGCATTTCCTTTGAAAGATCATATCTGTTCACGATACCGAAACTCTTTATAGTATATGCCGGTGCCCCGTCAGGCCAGTGCGCTCTGACCTGCTGTCCCTCGGTGGAGTAACCATGCTCCAGTATCTCGCTGCAGTTTTCCACGAACGTCTCATCCATTCTGCTCATCGCTTCGCACCTCTTTTTTCACTGCTGTGTCTTTGCCGGCGCTGAATGACTATGTCCTCATTTTCGACAACGCCGATCGTCTTCTCGAATATATACTGAAGCCGTTCTCGTTCTCCGCAGAGATCGAGAAATCCGACAAGCGCCTCGAACGCCGTAGCCTTTTTATATGTAAGATAATCCACATTTCCCGGCATAGACGTGATTTTATGATTTTTCGCTCTGCGTGCCACCGATGCTTCAGCTTCTGTAAGCTCAGGAAGCAGCTTGTCATAAGCTGCAGCCTGTGCCTCCGCTCTTACGTATTTCACTGCTTCATTGCTCAGCGTCTCGGCTGAACCGCCCTTGTGTTCATAAACGTATTTTCTTATGTACACTTCGTACACAGCATCGCCGATGAAAGCGAGCACAGACGGATTTTCGCGCGCATATGCATCTTTCGCACTACTGCTGCTCATGTACAGGTCCTACCATCTTTGACGGATCGACATATTCGTCAAACTGTTCTTCTGTCAAAAGGCCGAGTGTCACTGCAGCCTCCTTGAGCGTGGTGCCTTCTGCATGCGCTTTTTTAGCAATCTTCGCTGCATTGTCGTATCCTATGTGGCGGTTCAGCGCAGTCACGAGCATGAGCGAATTTCTGAGATTGTAATCTATCTTTTCTCTGACAGGCTCTATGCCTACAGCGCAGTTCTTGTTGAACGAATCAGCCGCGTCAGCCAGCAGCGCTGCCGACTGCAGAAAGTTATATATTATAACAGGCATGAAAACATTGAGTTCAAAATTACCCTGCGATGCTGCCATGCCGACTGTCACATCATTTCCCATGACCTGAACAGCAGTCATCGTCACAGCTTCGCACTGTGTAGGATTGACCTTGCCCGGCATTATTGAACTCCCGGGTTCATTCGCCGGGATTCTTAGCTCTCCGATCCCGCAGCGCGGTCCCGAAGTCAGCCACCTGACATCGTTCGCTATTTTCATCATGTCAGCTGCCAGCGTCTTCAGAGTTCCGTGAGCATAAGCGATCTGATCCTTCGATGAAAGAGCCTGGAATTTGTTTGGTGCAGATTCAAAATGCTCTCCCGTGAGTTCTGAGATTATCGATGCGGTGAGATCTCCGAACTTTTCAGGAGCATTCAGTCCTGTGCCGACAGCGGTTCCGCCTACAGCCAGATCACGCATAGCGTCTCTTCCTTCTTCTATAAACTGAATGTCCCTGCCGAGCATAGCAGCCCATCCGCTGATCTCCTGACCAAGCGTAAGCGGTGTTGCATCCTGCAGATGAGTGCGCCCGATTTTGATGATATCCATGTACTTTTCCGAAAGCGCGTCGAACGTGTCCTTCAGTCCTTTTACTGCCGGGAGCACGCGGTCGTCAAGAGCCTTTACCGCCGCAATGTGCATTGCAGTCGGAAATGTGTCGTTTGAGCTCTGAGAGCAGTTAACGTGATTATTCGGATGGAAATCGAGCTTTCCGCCCGAGATTTCAGCCGCCCTGTGCGCTATTACTTCGTTCACGTTCATGTTTGACTGAGTACCGCTTCCCGTCTGCCATACAGAAAGCGGAAAATTTTCATCGAGTCTGCCCTCCAGAATCTCATCACAAACATCCTTAATGATCCTGCCTCGCTCCTCGTCGAGCATGCCGAGGCGCACATTCGCTTCAGCAGCTGATTTTTTCAGGATTGCAAAGGCGCGTATAACCTCCATAGGAATCTTTTCAGTTCCTATTCTGAAATTCTGATAGCTCCGCTGCGTCTGAGCCCCCCAGTATTTATCGGCAGGCACCATGATCTCACCCATGGTGTCGCATTCTTTTCTGAATTTTTTATCTTCCATGGTATTAAAGCCTGCTGAGTCCGTCTTTTACCGCAACATCAGCAACTGCTTTTGCAACGGCCTTTGTCACTTCAGGATTAAATGCGTCAGGGATGATATAATCGGCTGAAAGCTCGTCATCGCTTATTACCGATGCAATCGCGTGAGAAGCTGCGATCTTCATGTTCTCTGTTATTCTCGAAGCCCTTGCGTCAAGCGCTCCTCTGAATATTCCAGGAAAACAGAGAGCGTTGTTTATCTGGTTAGGAAAATCACTTCTGCCTGTACCTACGACAGCAGCCCCTGCAGCCTTTGCCTCATCCGGCATGATCTCAGGAACAGGGTTCGCCATGGCAAATATGATAGGATCCTCAGCCATAGTTTTGACCATATCCTGTGTGAGGACTCCCGGCGCGGAAACACCGAGAAATACGTCCGCTCCGCGGACAGCATCAGCAAGCGTCCCCTGCTTGTTTTCTTTGTTTGTAACCTTCGCAATTTCCGCCTTGGCCTCGTTGTTGCGCGGATTTCCATCATAAACGATTCCGTGACTGTCGCACATCGTGATGTCTCCGAATCCCATTTTTAACATTAGCTTAGCGATCGAAATTCCGGCAGCTCCTGCTCCGTTTATAACGATCTTTGCGCTTCCCATACTGCGGCCTGTGAATCTCATGGCGTTAAGCAGACCTGCAGAAGCGATGATCGCAGTACCGTGCTGGTCATCGTGGAAAACAGGTATATCGCACTGTTCGATGAGCGCCTGCTCTATTTCAAAGCATCTCGGAGCAGATATGTCCTCAAGATTGATGCCGCCGAAGCTCTTCGAGATATTCTTTATTGTCTCTATTATGACCTCCGGGTCCTTTGAATCTATGCAGATCGGGAACGCATCAATATCGGCAAATCTCTTGAAGATCGCGCATTTCCCTTCCATTACAGGCATTGCTGCAGACGGTCCTATGTCGCCCAATCCCAGAACAGCAGTGCCGTCTGTGATTACAGCAACGAGATTTCCCTTGCGGGTATATTCGTACGCGAGGCTCTCGTCCTTTTCTATTTCAAGGCACGGTGCCGCTACGCCCGGTGTATACGCTACAGCGAGCTCCTCTCTCGTCTCAATCGGAGCTCTTGCCGTGATCTCAATCTTCCCATGCCATTCTTTATGTTTCTGGATTGCGTATTCGTTCTTGTCCATTTGATGTTACCGCAGTGCGCGGTTCTCCTTCCCATACTACCGATATAAATTAACAAATATATGAAAAGTCCCCGTGAGGGGACGTGATGACGCAGCTGTTATAATTTTACTATGCGTGCTCCGTTCGCTGTATCTTCCACAGCAAAGCCTTTTTCCTTCAGAATGTCTCGGATCTCGTCGGCTCTTGCATAATTTTTTGATTTTCTGGCCTCCTGGCGTTCCTGAACGAGCTGCCTGATTTCCTCAGGTATCTCATACTCGTCTTCAGTGAGAAGTCCGAGAACGCCCGTCAGTTCAGTCAGCAGAGCCTCACATGCTTTCGCAAATTCTTTTGTGGAATCTGCAGTTGTCTGCGCATTAATATCTCTGATCAGCTCAAACACTACTGAAATCGCGTCAGCAGTGTTTATGTCGTCATCCATAGCCGACTTGAACTGCCCGCGGTATTTTTCGAGTCCGGATAGATTCTCTTTTTCATTGTCTGTCATGGAACCATCTGCCCCGGTTTTTTCAAGATACCTGAGATTGTTCAGTGAGTTGCGCATGCGTTCAACGCTGCTTCTGGCCTGTTCCATGAGTTCTTCGCTGAAGTTGATAGGATTTCTGTACTGTCCGCTCAGCAGGAAATATCTGATTTCATCGCCGGAATACTGCTTTAGAATATCATGAACCGTAAGGAAATTGCCCTTTGATTTAGACATCTTTATGCCGTTTATATTTATATATTCGTTATGGAGCCAGTAGTCGGCGAATTTTTTCCCATTTGCCGCTTCGCTCTGCGCGATCTCGTTTTCATGGTGAGGAAATTTGAGATCCTGACCGCCGGCGTGTATGTCTATCGTATCACCCAGATATTTTTTAGCCATTGCGGAGCACTCGATGTGCCAGCCAGGTCTTCCCATACCCCACGGGCTCTCCCATGCAGGTTCATTTTCTGTCTTGCGGGCCTTCCACAGTGCGAAATCGAGCGGATCATTCTTGCGCTCATCAATGCTGATACGGGCCCCTGACTCGAGATCATCTATATTCTGACCGGAAAGTCTTCCGTAATTCTCGAATTTGCGGGTGTTGTAATAAACATCTCCATCGACAGCATAGGCATATCCTTTGTCGATCAGCGTTTGAATTATATCTATTATTTCCGGAATATTCTCCGAAACTCTCGGATTTACTGTCGCTCTTTCCAGGTGAAGCGCGTCGGCATCCTTATAATATTCATCAATATATTTTGCTGAAACATCAAGCGCCGGTATTCCTTCCTCCGCTGCCTTATTTATGATCTTGTCGTCCACATCAGTAAAGTTCTGGACATATGTAACCTTGTATCCCAGATATTCGAAATACCTTCTCAGCGTATCAAACACGACGAAAGGTCTTGCGTTTCCTATGTGTATGTAATTGTATACAGTCGGACCGCAGACATACATAGAAACATTCCCGTCTTTAAGGGGAACAAATTCCTCTTTCTGGCGTGTCATAGTATTATATAGCTTCATTGTCTGCGTCATCCTTTCTCTTTCTGTCGTTTTCTTCTCTTTTTCTGATCATGCCGCGTATATCGGGTCCTTTCCCCGGTTCAGTGATATTTCCAGAGCATGTTCCGTCAGATCTGGATGCGCATTCTTCGCAGTTTTCGCTCGCAGCTCCTTGTACCTGCAGCATACGCTCCAGCACTTCTATTCTCTTGCGCAGGCAGTCCAGTTCGTTTGCCACAGGATCCGGCATACTGATCTGGTCCATATCCGCGAGCAGCACGTTATTTCTCTTGACTATTCTGCCTGGCACTCCCACTACCGTACAGTTAGGAGGCACTTCTTCTATGACAACCGCACCTGCGCCGATCTTTGAATTATCTCCGACTTTGAAGGGTCCGAGCACCTTCGCTCCCGACGAAACCATGACATTGTTGCCGAGCGTTGGATGGCGCTTGCCTACATCCTTTCCTGTTCCGCCAAGAGTTACGCCCTGATATATGGTGCAGTCGTCACCGACCTCCGCTGTCTCTCCTATAATAACGCCCATACCGTGATCTATGAAGCATCGTTTTCCAATTTTAGCCCCGGGATGAATTTCTATTCCTGTCGAATGCCTTACCTTCTGGGAGAGCCATCTGGCAAGAAACTTATGATTGTGATTGTAGAGCCAGTGCGCGGGTTTATGCCATATTATTGCCCAGACACCCGGATAGCACTTGAGAACTTCAAGCCTGGTCCTGGCAGCCGGATCCTTCTCGAGTATGGCATCAACATCCTCGCGGATATCCTTAAAAAATCCCATGTATTCCTCCAGCCGAGCTCCTCGCTCATTATTATATCTTTGGCTCAGTAAATTACTGCATTTATTATATATTTATATATTATTGATTATCTGTATAATCTGCGCCAAAGTATTCAGCCGTTCTGTGCCGTCATAAGGGCACACGCCGTATATTGACATTATTCTATCATTTTTCAGGCTTTTTCGGCATATTTTGTATCATTTCATAGATATTTCATAGATATTGCTGTGCCTGACATGCCTCAGGCAGTCCGCAGCCGATTAAATCAGTGCTCTAGGCCATTTCCACGTGGTGATCCATATTGCAACAAAAACATCTACACATCTGCTGCATACGCCGAATGATTCCTGTCAGACAAAAAACGTGCCACGCTTATGAATACCCGGCAAATCCGCACGCGAAAAAAGCGGAACCGCACATGCAGCTCCGCCGGAACACTTCTGTTTTCAGCTGTTTTTAGTCCCAGATTTCAATAACCTTTGCAGGACACTCTTCCGCAGCCTTTTTTACATTATCAGCTGTGCTGTCAGTCGGTTCCGCATACGCGTGTGCCCTGTCGTCTTTGCTTTCGATTCTGAATACCTCAGGACATGTTGCTTCACAGAGGCCGCAGCCCCAGCAGTTTTTTGAATCCACAGACGCTTTCATGATGATACCCTTTCTACTGCCTTGCGCAGTTTACCATAACACCGGTTCTGAAAAGCTGACGGCGCGTCCCCGCGCAGACTGCTTTTTCTGTTTTATCTGCGTCAAGCGGACAGAATCCGCTGATGAGATCAACTCCGTATCTGAAGAGAATTTCCGAGACAGGTGTACTCGGCCCGACAACACAAGTCATCGCATTCCTGCTGAGTTCGAGGAGACGCGGCATGGTCTTGTTTGTAAAGGCACTTCCCGTTATTATGACGACGTCGCTCTCAGGCAGTATGTATTCGCACGCCGGATCAGGATAGTCATTGCCTTCCGGGGTCCGCTCAAGCACCTTTATCTCAGCATTTTCAGCCAATCTTTCTATATTAGGAAAATGTCCGATCATCGCGACCTTTTTTCCGCTGAGACTGTCTATCATATAATCGAATGCATTTTTACCGTGCTCGTCTTTTTCATCGCTGTGACCGAGGCGCCTCGCATTCTCGATCGTATTGTAATAAGCGTTTATAGCTGCCATACCGAGCGTCGCTTCCTTGAAATTCCACGATCTGGCGAGCGATGCAGCTTCTCTCAGCGTTGCGTGCTCCATGTCTGCAGAATATCTGTCAACAGCATTATGCCCCGGCACCGTCATCGCTGTCCCGCACAGTTCCCCGCTCCTGACACAGCTCCAGTTGCTTCCTGAAACAAATGACGTAACAGCAAGATCTTCAGGAATACCTTCTATCAATTCATCATAAATCTTCCACATATCGTCTTTGCCTCGCTCTTTCCTGGTATTTAATCGTTTTTAATATTTCCCTGTCATTCCGCGTCTTCGACGTCCTCCACACGGATGCTTTTCATGACCTGATCTTTTATAGGTCTGTCGTGATAATCCTGACCTGCATCTACAATTGCATCTGCAACTTCCATGCCGTCTGTAACTCTGCCGAACGCAGCATACTGACCGTCAAGATGCGGAGCATCCGCTACCATGATGAAGAACTGAGAGCTCGCCGAGTTCTTGTCCATTGCTCTCGCCATCGATATTACGCCTCTGACGTGCTTTATAGGATTTGGCGTTCCGTTTGCCATGAATTCGCCATGGATCTTCTTGTTTGATCCGCCCATGCCTGTACCCTTTGGATCTCCTCCCTGGATCATGAATCCAGGAATTACTCTGTGAAAAATAAGTCCGTCATAAAATCCGTCATTGGCAAGCTTTTCGAAATTCTCCACCGTGATCGGAGCGATATCAGGATAAAGCTCTCCCGTCATAACTCCGCCGTCCTGCATCTCGATTGTAAATTTTTTCATCTGCATTTCCTCCTATTCCCAGCCGCTGCGACCCTCTAAAGATCTGCAACAGCCTCGTGTGAATATCTGGCCAATTCACCCTTGATATATTCTGATGCGTTCTTTACTGCGTCTTCAGCAGAAAGTTCTGTCTTGTCAGCATCCTTTCTGAGTTTATATTCAACAATGCCATCACCGGCTTTTCTGCCGACTGTGATCCTGACAGGAATTCCCAGCAAATCAGCATCTTTGAACTTTACGCCCGGGCGTTCATCTCTGTCGTCAAGCATAACCTCTATGCCCTGCGCAGCACACTCTCTTTCGATCTTTTCCGCAAGCTGCATCTGTGTTTCATCCTTTGTCTTCATAACTGTGATTATAACATGATACGGCGCCACAGACACAGGCCAGATTATGCCGTCATCATCATGATACTGTTCAACGACAGCCGCCATAGTTCTGCTTACCCCGATACCATAGCACCCCATAACGATGTCGTGCTCTTTCATGTTTTCGTCTTTATATACAGCGTGCATAGGATGGCTATACTTCGTTCCGAGTTTGAAGACCTGGCCGACTTCTATGCCTCTCGTGAATTTGACAGGCTGTCCGCATACAGGACAAGGATCGCCTTCCTGAATCATCTTGAAATTGACAACCATATCAGCAGTATAATCTCGGCCGTAGTTCACATTGATGTAATGATGATCACTGTGATTTGCTCCTGCGCAAAGATTCTTTAAGCCTACTATCTCGCTGTCAGCGATTATCCTGCAATTCTTAAGCCCGATCGGACCTGTGAATCCGCCGACGCATCCTGTCAATACAGACATTTTTTCCTCATCCGCAAATGCGATCTGGTGTTCCTGAATTCCGAGCGCATTTGCCAGCTTGATGACATTCGCTTCTCTGTCGCCTCTTATAAAAGCTGCCACATATCCGCTGAGAGTTCCTTCATCATCATATGTTTCATAAAGAAGGGCCTTGATCGTCTGCTTTTTGTCCAGTTTCAGATAATCGGCAACAGCTTCGATTGTCTTTGTTCCTGGAGTTTCGACTTCCTCGAGAGGAAGCATCGCCTCGCTCTCAGAGGAAGGCGGGTCATCCCTGAGCTCAGCCCTCTCGTCAGTTGCCGCCATGTCGCAGTGCTCGCAGTAAACAATGCTGCTCTCTCCGTTTTCAGCAAGAGCAGTAAATTCGTGCGATCCGTTCCCGCCTATTGCACCAGTATCAGCCTCAACCGGTCTGAATTTGAGTCCGCAGCGCGTAAACACTCTTGTATAAGCATCGTACATAGTCTTGTAGCTCTCGTCGAGCCCTTCTTCATCCCTGTCGAACGAATATGCATCCTTCATGATGAATTCACGGCTTCTCATGAGCCCGAAACGCGGACGTGCCTCGTCTCTGTACTTTGTCTGTATCTGATATAAAGTTACAGGCAGCTGTCTGTATGAACTGACACCTGTCCTTATGATATCAGTGAAAATCTCCTCGTGAGTCGGACCAAGGCAAAACTCTCTTTCGTTTCTGTCTTTTACGCGCCACATCTCAGGACCATACGCACCCCATCTTCCCGACTCCTGCCAGAGCTCAGCAGGCTGAAGTGCAGACATGAGTATTTCCTGTGCTCCTGTAGCATCCATCTCCTCCTTTACGATCTTTTCGACCTTATCAAGAACTCTTTTCCCCAGCGGCATGTAGCCGTACACACCCGAAACGAGCTTTCTGATCATTCCAGTACGTATCATGAGGATATGACTCGGGAGCACGGCCTCTGCCGGAGTTTCCCTGAGAGTCCTTATATACATCTTTGACATTTTCATATCCGTATCTCTCCTTAATCTCTATTTGTTTTTTATTGCAGAGACTGCCGCCTGCGCGGCTATCCCTTCTTTTCTTCCTGTAAATCCAAGACGTTCAGTCGTCGTAGCCTTGACGCCGACAGATGATACATTGAGTCCGAGTGCCGCAGCGATATTCGCTCTCATCGTCTCTATATACGGAGCGAGTTTTGGTGCCTGCGCTATAACAGTCGAATCCACATTGATTATTTCAAACGATTCATCCCTGATAATAGCAGCAGTCTTTTCGAGGAGCTTCATGCTGTCAGCCCCTTCAAACGCAGGATCACTGTCCGGGAAATAAAATCCTATATCTCTTAGCGCACATGCTCCGAGCGCAGCATCCATAATCGCATGAATAAGAACATCCGCGTCCGAATGGCCGGCAAGTCCCTTTTCATAAGGGATCTCAACGCCGCCTATCACAAGTCTCCTGTCATCCGCAAAAGCATGAACGTCAAATCCAGTCCCGATACGCGGATAACTCAGCTCCGCTGACCTATGCGGCCGCGCCGCTGCGCTGCGCCCGTCGAGTATCATCTCAGCCTTAGGTATATCGGACCTTGTAGTTATCTTAATATTGTCTTCGCTTCCGTCAACAACTGCGACTCTGATCCCGGCTGCCTCAGCAAGAGAAGCGTCGTCCGTGATTTTACCCGGATCGCTGAGAGAACCGTCTTCCAGCCTTTCATACACGCTGCGCAAAATACCGGCGCTGAATCCCTGCGGAGTCTGAACAGCTCTTAACGTATCTCTGTCCGGAGTTCCCTCAACAAAAAGTCTGTCGCTTTCAGCAGTCGTGATTTTTATAGTATCGCGCAGTTTCACACCCGGAACAGCCGCACCACATTCCGAGACGGCTTTGAGAACTCTTTCGACAAGATCCTGTGTGACAAACGGACGCGCACCATCCTGTATGAGAATGATAGCCGCATCAGGTGAAACAGCCGAAAGTGCGCGCGAAACAGACCACACGCGCTCGCTGCCGCCTCCTATCACAGCTTTTACCTTTTTGAATCCAAACTTTTCCAGAATGTCTTTTTTGAACCGATCTTCTCCGCCAGGCCTCACGACAACCACGATTTCATCTGCGGCTCCGCATTTTTCAAATACATTGATTGTGCGTGCGAGCACCGGTATACCGCCGAGCGGCATGTACATCTTGTCCACACCGTTCATCCTGCGGGCTGAGCCCGCGGCAGCTATTATAACGCTGACTTTTCCGGAATCGTACATATGAAAGCCGTCAGTCCTTTCTTGCAAAAATCATTCTGCCGGCTGAAGTCTGCAGAACGCTTGTTACAGAAACTGTTATTTCCATCCCTATATAATGCCAGCCATCCTCGATGACGATCATAGTTCCGTCATCAAGATATGCGAGCGCCTGGCCCTCTTCCTTTCCAGCTTTTATAGGGGTAAGCGTCATTTCCTCGCCCGGGAGAACGACCGGTTTAAGCGCGTTTGCCAGCTCGTTTATATTCATTACCTCAACGCCTTTGATGCCTGCCACCTTGTTGAGATTGTAATCGTTCGTAACTACCTTGCCATGCATTACTGATGCGAGCTCGAGAAGCTTAACGTCAACTTCGTCTATATCTTTGAGACTCTTTTCATGTTCAGTGTTGTAAATCTCGACACCGTACTGTTCCTGAATCTTGTTCAGTATGTCAAGTCCTCTGCGGCCTCTGTTTCTCTTTAGCGAATCAGATGAATCAGCGATATGTCTGAGTTCAACGAGCACGAATTCAGGAATGACGATCTGTCCTTCTATGAATCCCGTCTTCATGATATCAGCGATACGCCCGTCGATAATGACGCTCGTATCGAGAATCTTGGGCGCTGGTGCCTTGCTTTTTGCTCTTGAACTTCTGTATCTGCCCTCATTCAAATTCTTAAAGCCTGCAGTCAGCTCATCAGCTCTTTTTACTGATATAGCGACACCGAGATATCCCATAAGAATATAAACTGCTACAGAAAGTATGATCTTCAGCAGAACTATTTCAAGCGAAGACCATAACTGAGATATCAGAAATGCGACCAGAAGCCCGAGCAGAAGTCCGACCGTACCGCATACGAATACGTGGACCGGAACTTTCCGCAGAGACTGATCGAGTTCCTGCGTCATTTTTTCAAATGCGCGTGATACGGCCGGCGCGATTAAGAAAAATATGATTCCGCCTGCAAGTGCGCATACTCCGAAGATAACAGAAGACGCTATGCCAACTATCCGAGGAAGCTGTGGGACTGCTGAAAAAATAAAACTTATAATATAAAATACGCCTATGCCGCATAATATACCGAGAACAGTAAAAATCGCTCTATATATTCTCTTTCCTACCATCAATTACCTCCTTTCATAAAAAAGTACAGCATCTTATGATCATGCGATTATGAAATATCCGCGTTCAGCATGTGTTTACACGGGCTTGCAAGCCGCCGACATAAAGACACCATCGCAAAATATAATTATAAAACAGACAATAAAACCCGTCAACCAATGAGGTGCAGTGCCTCCGAAATGCTGGAAACTCCAGTTACAGTCGGTTTCTTGGAATTCCTGAATCTGGCAGCGTTTTTTCCCGGCATTATAATCCTTTTAAAGCCGAGCCGCTTCGCTTCACTGACTATTCTATCTGTGAATTGCACAGATCTGAGTCCTCCTGTGAGCCCGATTTCTCCGAGTATTATGGTGTTTTCTGGAGGCGCCTTGCGGATATACGATGAGTAAATAGCCAGTGCAGCCGCAAGATCGTACGATGTGCCTTCAGGTCTGATGCCGCCGACTATATTCACATAGACATCCTGATTAGCAAGCGATATGCCGGCATGGCGCTCCAGAACAGCGATTATCATATTAAGCCTTCTGATATCGACTCCTATAGCCTGCCTTCTCGGAAAACCTGACGGTGTCGGAGTCGTCAGTGCCTGAACCTCAAGTATGAGCGGGCGAGTTCCTTCGTAAACAGCTGTAGCCACCGATCCCTCTGTACCGTCTTCCATATCCTGCATCAGGCTTTCAGAGAGATTCTCGACAGGCATGAGACCGCTGCGTCCCATCTCAAAAGCCGATATTTCGTTTGTCGTGCCAAAACGGTTCTTTACAGCGCGCAGTATTCTGAGCGTTGTGCTGCGCTCGCCGTTGAACTGAAGCACAGTGTCCACCATATGTTCGACCGTGCGAGGACCGGCAAGTTCGCCTGATTTCGTCACATGAGCGACTATCAGAATCGGAGTTCCGTTCTCCTTGCCAGCCTTCATGAGTGCAGCTCCACAGTCTCTGACCTGCGATACCGAGCCAGGCGCCGAATCGAGGTTCTCAGTGTACATAGTCTGTATAGAATCGATAATCATAAATACAGGACGTATGGCCGCAAACTGCGTAAGAACGTTTTCCATGTTTGTTTCTGACAATATGTAGAGGTTTTCTGACAGATTTCCGCAGATTCTGTCAGCTCTTATCTTGATCTGTTCCTCGGATTCCTCGCCGCTTACGTAAAGCACTTTTCCGCAGCAAGCCGCTATATTCGAAGCAGCCTGCAGTATCAGCGTCGATTTTCCTATGCCCGGTTCACCTGAAATGAGTGTCAGTGATCCTCGCACAAGTCCTCCGCCGAGGACGCGGTTAAATTCCGGTATCCCTGTGTCAATCCTGTCAGTTTCACCTGATTTTACATGGCTCAGCGGTACAGGGCGGCCAGAGCTTGTCTTACCTGATTCTGTAACAGATGTCCGACCTGTGCGGCGTCTGCTGTCATGCTTGTCTTCTCCGACTTTTTCTTCTACAAATGAATTCCAGGCACCGCATACGCACCTGCCCATCCAGCGCGGACTCTCATATCCGCAGTTCTGGCAGACAAATACTGTCTGCACTTTTTTCGCCATAAATATCTTCCCTCCGCACTCGGCTTCACGTTATCATCCGCCTACGCAGCTTAGCGCCGCAAATCCGCGCACCCTGAACACTGCATTATTCACTGCCTCAGCTGCCGACGCTTCAGGTACAGCGCGATTTTAAATTTCCTCTGCATCATTCCTGTTCTGTTTTCTGTCAAGTTCAAACCAGAAACAGCTGCCCTTTCCTACAGTGCTATTTACACCGTACCTCGCATTGTGAAGTATAAATATCTGCTTGACAATAGACAGACCGAGGCCCGAGCCTTTCGATGTCCTGCTGTGATTTTTGCTCGACTGGTAATATCTGTCCCATATGGACCCGATATCTTCATCCGGAATTCCCTGTCCGTGATCGATTATTTTACATCTCACAAAGCTGTCACGGTCCTGCAGAAAAACCTCAACGTATTTGTCGTCGCTCGAATACCTGACTGCATTGCCTATCAGATTCGCAAACACCTGTCTTATCTTTCCTATATCAGCTTCGACGACGAAGTTTTCTCCTTCTGTATTCAGGAACATATCGAAATTATCCTGTTCCCTGTGAAGGCTGAAGCTGTTTATTGCTTCACGAGCCACATCCTTGAGGTCCACTTCCTCTATGTTCAGATCATCTACCTTAGCCTGCATCTTCGAGAGCAGTGTCAGATCATTGACGAGATCATTGAGGCGATCAGCCTCGTTTATGATGACATTGAGATGTTTTTCTCTTTTTTCAGGATTGTTACCGGAAATATCGCGTATCATCTCGGCATATGATTTCACCATCGTCAATGGGGTCTTTAAATCGTGCGACACATTTGCCAGCAGATCCTTCTGCAGCTTATCCGATTTTGAAATCTCCGACTCGGCATAGTTAAGCGTAGCCGCAAGTTCCTCCGTTTCAGCTGTCCCGCTTCCGTCAAAATTCACATTATAATTTCCGTCAGCAAGAATTGCCGCCGAGTCAGTCAGGCTGTTAAGTGGTCGCGCAAGCCTGCGCGCTATGATAATCGACATGATTGTTCCGAACATTATAGATATAAGCGTGATCCACACGAGCAAATGTGCCAGAATATTCAGCGTCGATCCTACAGCTGTGATCGGAGCATATATGAACAGATACGTGATAACACCGTCTGTTTCGTCGAGTATCGATGCGTAAACCATAGCTTCCGCATTGCCGCTGTTATACATATGTCTCTTGACCACAATGTAGTCTGAATTGCCTTCGGACAGTTGTTTTTTGAGATCGTCAGTATTAAATTTGCTCGCAAACGCGTTCATCCTGTCCCCAGGATTAGCTGACGTCGTCGCGTACAATACCGTATCTGAATTATCTATCTGTATGTACATGTCGGAACTGACAGTCAGATTCGTCATTATGCTGGCAAACGACTCACGTCCATAATTTTTCTGTATTTCAGCAGCTGTGTTGTACAGCTCTTTTATCTTCATCTGCTGATAAAACGTCTGAAGAAAAAGTATCTGCATAACCCACAGCAGCAGCATTATTACAACCGTAAAAACGACGAAATATTTGAATATTCTGACCGCCATCGGACTGCTTTTCACAGTGTCCCTGACACGCCTGTTCAGATCGTCCTTATTTTTACTTCTTCGGCCTGAAAAGTCCAATTTAACGTTCAGCCTCAAACTTATAACCCACTCCTCTCAAAGTGACAATCATATCACGATACGGCCCGAGATTGTTGCGCAGGTTCTTTATATGTGTGTCTATAGTGCGGTCATCTCCGAAGAAATCGTATCCCCATACATCGCGCAGCAGTTTGTCGCGCGAAAGCGCGATATTCCTGTTTTCAACAAGATAAAACAGCAGATCGTATTCCTTCGGCGTGAGCTCTATCTTTGCCCCGTCTACAGTAACGCTTCTGCCCGGAATATCTATCTCCAACCCATCGAATTTCATTACCCTGTCGTCCTGCTTTTTATCACCGGCATGGCTCCTCGCCAGTACAGCGGCTACTCTGGCCATGAGCTCCTTGGGGCTGAAAGGCTTTGTCACGTAATCGTCTATACCGAGCTCAAAACCAAAGAGCTTATCGTACTCCTCGCTTCTTGCCGACATCATTATTACCGGTATATCCTTGATTTTCTTTATTTCCTTACATGCTGAAAAACCGTCAAGCTTCGGCATCATGATATCCAGGATTATGAGATCGTAGTCATTTTCGCGGCACATAGAAACAGCTTCCATACCATCCTCAGCTTCATCTATTTCATAGCCTTCAAATTCCGCGTATTCCTTAACCACTTCTCTGATTTTTTCCTCATCGTCAACTATGAGCAGTCTTGCCATCTGCCTCCATCCTTTCGCGGATCTCCCGCCGCAATCCCAAAAACAAATTTATTTCAACAAAAACCAATAATTCACTTTATCTAAATATAATAACACAAGTAACAACTCCATGAATTCCGCCTTATCTACTTGAGGATTCACTTATTCATGATAAAACTTCTATGTGATGAACTCGTGTAAGAAACAATAAAAACCATAATTTACCGTGCTGCCTTTCTGGAGTCAAGATAATCGGCCTGCGTCAGCTCCGCTGACAAAGCATACATCGTCAAACGGTGTTTGACGATGTATGCCTCTGGACAAAGGCCCCGCGCCACCTGGAGAGACGCTCCGAATCAGCAGAGTTTTTCCAGACGGCGAGGGGCACCCGTTTCATGCACTTTTATTTTCAGTGAACTACAGCAGTCTCCTGTGCGGACGGAGTCCGCGCGGGTCTATTATTTTTCTTCGTCGGCATTTGCCTGTGTTATTATCTTCGATGCGAGGTGCTGCGGCACTTCCTCATAACGCAGGAATTCCTGAGTGAAGTGTCCCTTAGCCTGAGTCATAGATCTGAGACTGACCGCGTAATCGAGTATTTCGGCCATAGGTACTTCAACTGAAAGTTTCTGACCGTCTTCGACAGGTTCCATACCCAGTATTCTTGCTCTTCTTCTGTTCATGTCGCCCATAACATCGCCGAGAAATTCGTCAGGAATCGTTATCTCAAGGTGCATGATAGGCTCGAGAAGAACAGGATTTGCCTCTGTTATGCCCTTTTTGAATGCAAGGGAAGCAGCTACCTTGAACGCCATTTCGTTCGAGTCAACCTCGTGATATGAACCATCATACAGAACCGCCTTGATGTTGACTACAGGATATCCGGCAAGAGGCCCCTTTTCCATGCATTCCTGTATTCCCTTCTCGACAGCAGGAACGTAGTTCTTAGGAATAGATCCGCCGAACAGCTGCTCCGAGAAGTCGAGTTCCTTGTCAGGAGACGGCGAGAATCTGATGTGAACATCACCGTACTGCCCTGCTCCACCTGTCTGCTTCTTGTATTTGCCCTGAACATCCGAATGGCCCTTTATCGTCTCTCTGTACGCGATCTTTCTCGGCACTACGGTCACGTCTACTCCAAAGCGATCCTTGAGCTTTGACTTTATGATATTGAGCTGCATCTCACCCTGTGTTCCGATCAGAGTCTGCTTTGTCTCAGGGTCATGTCTGACTATGAACGAAGGATCCTCTTCTCTGAGCCTTGCGAGGCCGATTCCCATCTTTTCATCGTCATTCTTGTCAACCGGTTCTATTCCCTTGAAAAGCGTCGGTGCTGGAACAGCAATGTTTACATAAGTTCTTGACTTGCCCTTTTCACAGAGTGTATCGCCTGATTCAGTGTACGTCAGTTTGGAAACTGCGAATATATCGCCGCATTTCACTTCAGGAACCTCGATCTGCTCTTTGCCTCTGAGAACGAGGAGTTTTCCGAGTCTTTCTGTTTTGCCCGTTCTTGTATTCACGAGATCGGTACCTGGTTTAAGATTTCCTGTTATGAGTTTCATGATCGAAATCTTGCCTACGAACGGGTCAGAGAGGGTCTTGAACGTCCACGTTGTGACAGGGCCGTCAGGCTCAGGCTCAGCCAAGTCTTCTCCGCCGCTGGCGTCTATGTATTTATACGGCGCATGCTTGAGCGGCGATGGCGCATATTTTCTGAGCACGTCGAGCATCATGTCAACGCCCTGGCCGTTTTCAGGATCAAAGGCAAAAACAGGAACGATGTCGGCGCTCGCTACGCCGCTTCTGAGACCTCTGTTGAATTCCCAGTCTTCAAAAACACCTTCGTCAAAATACTTGTTGAGCAGTTCCTCGTCTGTTTCTGCTATGAGTTCATTGAGTTCATCAAGCATTTCAGGTTTGAGAGGATAGCTCGTCGGGACGCAGACCGCGCCGAACTTTTCTCTGATCTCGGCTACGAGATCGTCGAATACATATGTGTCCTTGTCTTTTCTCTTTATCATTATGAACGTAGGCTTTTTCAGCTGTTTGCAGAATTTCCACGCTCTTTCTGTTCCTACCTGTATGCCCGAACCCGCATCTATGATGAGCAGCGCAATTCCAGCTGCCTGTATTGCCTGATACATCTCATTGGAGAAATCAAGAAGACCCGGAGTATCGATGAAATTAATTTTTACATCTTTATATTCTATTGGGATTATCGACATATTGATCGAATGCTTCGTCTCGATCTCCATGCGATCATAATCGGATACAGTGTTTCCATCTTCGATCTTTCCTGCACGCTTAGTAACTCCTGTTTCAAAGAGTACCTGTTCCATCAGGGAAGTCTTTCCGCATCCGCCGTGCCCTATAAGTGCGACATTTCTGATTTTTTCGCTGGAATAAGTCTCCATATGTTCCTCCTACTGTTATTATTTATTTCGCATCGCTGCTTTTGTCATTGAAACAGACAAAAACAACGATTTAACGATTCCCCTTAATTATACCAATCAGCACGGATTACCGCAACTTGCAATATACAATTATTGTCCGGCAAACAATGTCTTTGCGGCAAAATCACCGGCATCTCCCCGGACTCACAGATACAATCATCAGTATTACTGTCATTCAGGCGGCGTTTCCTGCTCATTGGCCATCTATTTTATTCATTTTGTGATGGGGATCCGTGAAC
>CADBRA010000044.1 GCA_902796965.1 uncultured Eubacteriales bacterium
TGCAATCATATAGGAACGTCGTCTGCTGCTTTTCCTAACCGGGTTCGGGGAAATTACATAGAAGATGCTACACTTCCCGCTCTTCGAAACTTTGATCGCCGTGGAGAGACTCGCAATATCATTCTGATCGGCGCATGTGGCTACGGGAAAACAATGATGCTTCAGCATTTATTTCTTGAAGCGGCAGATCATGTATCTGATACGGGGTTATTGCCATTATTTGCAGAGCTCAGAAATTATCTGTCAGAAAAGGGAGACCTTGTGTCGTTCCTTGTAGAGACGGCACAAGAGTTTGATCGTTCATTTTCCAGAGAGAAAATGGAGGATCTGCTTGAACGCGGACAGGCGGAAATCCTTTTGGACGGACTTGATGAGATGGATCCGAAGGAAACAAATACATTCCAGCGTAGGCTGGCGGAATTGATTCATCAGTATCCAAATAATCAGGTGGTGATCTCATCAAGACAGTGTTCTGCAATAAGCGGTGTTAGGGGATTTACCAAACTATATATTCAGCCGCTTGACGATGATCAGGTTGTTGCACTCATTGATAAGCTGTTGAAAGATGAACCGGATGATACAGCAAAAGATACTGTGCTGTCCTTCATGGATGCCGGCAAGGGATATGTTAAGAAAAATGAATTCGTGGCGACGAATCCGCTTTTGCTTACGATTATGGTTCAGAAATACGAGAAGTTCCGGGATGAAGGAGAACGCAAGACAGGCTTCTATGAAGTGATGTACGATGCACTGATCAGAGGTCATGATGAAGATAAGGAATCGTTTGACCGGTTCTTCCATAGCGTAGGCAGCAGCGATGAGTTTACACAGGTGTTCCGCGAGTTCTGTACGCTTGCATACATGGAAGGCATATATATTTTTGATCACAGATCATTTGAGAAGTTCTATAAGAAGCTTAAGAGCAAAGATGAGCTGAATAATCCGAAAAAGTTTACGCTCAGTGCGTTTGAGCATGATGTATGTGCTACAGCCTGTATGATGTATGAGCAGGAATCCGGAATCTTTTATATCGATCCGGGCTTTCAGGATTATTTCTTTGCGGAGTTCTATTACTTTGAAGAAACAGAGCCGACCAAGGAGATGGGACGTGCCTTATGGGATCGGAAGATTGATTCATTCCGAAATCTGGATGCATTGAAGATGCTTTATGAAATTGCTCCGGACAAGGTGAACGTCTGCATCATACAGCCATATCTGGAGAATATTTTTAAGGGAAGAGACGATGCAGAGGCATTCCTGCAGTTTCTGGCGAATGGATTTGGTGATGTGAAATATACATTGCTTAACAAGCCGCTGATCGATGAATATATGAAAAAGCCGCTAAAGGCTGAGAAATTCGATTTCGTGCCGGAGACAAACTTTACAAAGAATGTTATATACGGACTGATCTGCGACCTCTTAGGAATACCGAATACATTTGTTATAGGTTCTTTGGAACCAGAGGTTGAGCAGGATGGCGCTACGCACTTTGTCGCCGGTTTTTACGATAAGATTCAAAACTATGATGAGCCGGAAGATAATGAGCACACTTGGCTACGAGGAATGAAACATGATGTGAGGTATATAGGAGACAGGCAGTATTTTCAGGATTTGGAGTTTACACCTTTCCCTGTGACAGACAATACCGGTCAGGCAGTATGTTTTGGCTATGATTACATCGTAGATCCGATGTCACTAATGGATAAACCAGATAAGAAGGAACTTTTTTTAGAGCTGTGCAATACGGTCAAGCTTGACCGATTATATGAGAGAATAAAAGCATACTACACGAAATTGATAGAACTGCAGAAAACCAATGATTTCAGGTAATGGAGGTAAGTAATGAGTGAAGTCGAACGCTGGATAAGCCTTGAAGATATTGCGGCCCATCTGGATGTCAGTAAGGACACTATAAGGGCTTGGATAAAAAAGGGCACGATCCCGTATCACAAAGTTGGCAGACAGTATAAATTCCGGGTATCCGAAGTGGATGCCTGGGTTGAGAGCGGCGAAAGCGCTGACGCAGATAAACAAACCGAGGAGGATTAAACGATGGCAATCGATAATAAAAAAGAACAGGAACGGGAAGAACTGCATCGCGCTATTTGGGCGATTGCCGATGAGCTTAGAGGTGCTGTGGATGGATGGGATTTCAAGAATTATGTTCTTGGCACCATGTTTTATCGCTATATTTCTGAAAACCTGACCGCGTATATAAACAGTGGCGAAGAGGCAGCAGGCAATACCGATTTTGATTATGCAAAAATGCCCGACAAGGAAGCCGAAGAAGCACGTGAGGGTCTGGTTGAAGAAAAAGGATTCTTCATTCTTCCGAGTGAGCTTTTCTGTAATGTAAGAGCTAAGGCTGATAGAGGTGAAATCTGGAAA
>CADBRA010000045.1 GCA_902796965.1 uncultured Eubacteriales bacterium
ATAGATGGGGTGCTTCTTTCTATAAGAAGCACCGGCCTTCCTCCCGCATAGCGGGAGGTTTTCTGTTTCGCACCTCTTCGGTGCTCAACAGCGCTCCTACGCACAACAAAATGGGTGAACCACAGGCTTCACGTCTGTGGTTCACCCATTTTTCTTATGACAAAACTGCGCAGGCTCTGCCGGAGCGGCGCTTAAGGCATCAGACGGGAATTGTGTGACAGTTGCTTATCCCTTTTCCTTTTGGGAATCCCATTCAGGACGTATCATCTGACCATAGCCGGGCTTCTGCTTGATAACACCATCGCGATAAACCGCATTGCCCCGAACCCATGTGGAGACGATTCGGCAGTGAAAAGTCCTGCCCTCGTGCGCGAATTTATCGAGCTTACTGGCAGAAAAGCTGTTCTTGCGGGAATAGGTCCAATTCGTGTCCATATCAACCAAATAAAAGTCCGCATCGGCCCCCACAGCCAGAATACCTTTTCGAGGATACAACCCAAATCTTTTTGCTGCATTTGTTGATGTAAATGCAGCAAAGCGCTGCAGCGGCATCTTTCTGTTGCGGACACCTTCCTCCAGAATCAAAGGAATGGCAACATCAATTTCGGGCGCACCGCAGGCAGCCTTCCGCAAATCTCCATCCGGTGGGAGCTTGTCCGATAGCAGGTAGGGTGCGTGATCTGTTCCGAGGTAGTCGATGGTTCCGTCCAGTACATATTTCCACAGGCGTTCCATCCTGTCTCGACTTCTCAGAGGCGGATTGATCATAGCGAATGTTCCCAGATAAGCCTGATCCTGATAATTCAGAGTTAGATAGTGAGCACAGGTTTCCACAGTCACATCTACGCCCATTCGGCGCGCAGAGGCGATTCGCTCAGCACCTTCCGGAATGGACATGTGGCAGATATGCAGCTTGCATCCTGTCTTTTCTGCATAAAGCAGTAAGGTATTGATTGCGGTCAGCTCCGCAATCCAGGGACGGCTTGCATCGTGAACTGCCAGAGACCAAGGCTCCTCCTTATGCTCATTTGAAAAACCGTTGACCAGTGTCCGGTCTTCAGCGTGAGCCCCAAAAATACCATGGAAGGATGCGACTTTTTCCATCTCCTTCAGCTGGCTATACTCATCAGAAAAGGGGTAGTTGGAACCGGCGTAAACAGTAAATGCCTTGAAACCTACACATCCTTGCTTGTGCAGCGGAACAAACTGCTCTATATTTTTCGGCGTTGCGGCACCCCAGAATGCATAATCGATCAACGCCTTTCGTTCAGCCCTTTCCTGTTTTAGCGCAAATGCCTCCAAATCAAGTACAGGGTGTTCGGGGGTGTTAGGCATATCCAATATCGTCGTAAACCCGCCTGAGGCAGCGGCCTGGGTTCCGTGTTCCAGATCCTCCCGCGCCTCTGCTCCGGGCTCAAAAAAATGCGGATGAGTATCGATTGCTCCCGGAAGCAGCAGCATCCCTTTGGCATCCAGCGACTGTGCCGCCTCATAAACCGGAGCATCGGAGCCCATGGCTGCAATTTTTCCGTCAGAAACACAGATATATCCCAGAAAGACCTCTTCCTCTGTCACAATTTTTGCATTGTAAATGACAAGATCATATTTCATACCTGGATACCTCACAGTTCATCATTCTGCATCATGCGGTGCAGTCTGGATTCGGGGATTTTAGAAAAAGGGAGTTCTGCTGCTTTGCAGACTCGTTCCACTGCCGCCTGTGCATCCCGAACGACCTGCTTTTCGTCTACGGTAAGGACTTGGAAGTTCTCAATAAGGATATTACCGTCTACCATTACCAGCTCCACTTCACTTCCCTTGGCAGAATAAACCAAATTGGGAACTACATTGCGTACCGGGTGGAGAATGATGGGTGACAGACACGGCTGAGTCATATCGATCATCAGAAGGTCTGCTTTTTTTCCGACATCAATGGAACCGATTTCGTTTCCAAGACCAATCGCCTTTGCTGCTTCAATGGTCGCCATTCTCAAAACCTTCCATGCCGGGAACACCGAGGGATCTTTGAACTTACACTTATTCAGTATGGCTGTAAACTTCATTTCATTGAACATATTATTGCAATTGTTTCCGGGGGCTTGATCAGAACCAAGTGCCAATCTGTCACTGACCTCCAAAAATTCTGCAGCCGGTGGAATAATGCCATCAATAATTGCAATGCTCCCACTGCATAAAATCATTCCTGCTCCCTTGGATGCAAGCAGCTGAGTTTCCTCTTTGGTTGCCTCTGTCAGATGGACTGCCATTAATCTGTGATTCAGATATCCGATTTCGTCCAGGAAAGGGATCGAACGCTTTCCGTAACGCTTCATCATTTGGTTGATCTCTCTATCACCCTGAGAAACATGCATGTGGATACCGGTATCCAGCCTGAATGCAGCCTCTTGTATCTCCAAAAGCAGTTCCTTGCTGCACATATCGGGGCCTTGCGGTCCCAGCATACAGGTGATCCGGCCGTTTTCACGGCCGTTCCATTTCTGGATCAGATCCAGATTTCTGAGAAATTTTCGGTTGCCCTGAGCCGGGTCAAAGGTGTACAGCTCACCCACAGCCGTCTTATTTTCCTCTGGCAGCTCACTGATAAGCTCGGCAACTCTGGCTCGTGTTCCAACCTTGACATGGTTTTGGACGATCTGCGTCATAGGAGTATCAAAATCGCAGAAGGTCGTAGTGCCCGCCTTGAGTGCCTCTACAATATTCATCAAGGAACCTTTGCATACTGCATCAACATCCTTCCGCAATTCCTGTTCAAACGGCCAAAGCCCATGCTGCATCCAGTTGTTCAGATCCTGAGACACACCGCGAACCAAGCCATCTCCCGTATGGATATGCGCATCAATGAGGCCGGGCATCACCACTTTTCCGGATGCGTCAATCACCCGATGCGCCGACCAATCATGAAGAACCTCTTTCGTAGCACCGACAGCGCTGATCCGGTTTCCGGTTACAGCCACAGCGCCATCTTCTAAAATACCTACGCCGTTTCCACGCATAGTGATCAGAATCGCATGGATAAACAAATAGTCTGCTGTCATGGTTTCTGTCCCTTTCTGTTTTCAGTTCTCTCGGTTGGCCGCGATAAACAGAGCGTTTGTCAATATCTGTGTGCCAATGACCAGATCATCACGGGTTGTATACTCCTCAGGGCAATGGCTGAGCCCGCCATTTGAGCTTCGCAAAAACAGCATCCCCATCGGCATAATTCTCGACATATTCATAGAGTCATGTGCGGGGAAGCTGATCATTCGGTCTTTCTCAAACCCGGTTCCGACGGCTGCTTCTTCCAAAATATGGATCATTTCCGGTGCGCAGTGCGCCGGTCTCAGGTCGCAGGTTGTTTCCACAGTCCAAGATAGACCCCGTTTTGCGCATTCCTGCTTCGTGACCTCAATCAGATCCGTATAAAGCTTTTCCCACTTCATGTCCTCCGTTTCACGGAAATCCACGGAAATCGTCACGTCCTCCGGGATAATATTGTGTTCACAAGGTAACACAGAAATATATCCAACCGTACCTCTAGTGTCTTTGCTGCATTCCTTTGCCAGATTTTCCACAGCGGAAATTACTGCCGCCGCTGCGGCCAAAGCGTCATGACGATCCGACATCGCCATTCCACCGGCATGCGCTGCTGTTCCATGAAAGTGGAGATAAAACTGTTTAATGCCTGCAACACAGCTGACAATGGAGAAGGGTTTGTCTGCGTCCAACAGATACCGCCCCTGCTCTATATGCATTTCCAAAAAACCACAATAGGCGTGGGGGTCTATTTTACTCTCTGTTAACCTTTCTGGATCCAACCCCATCCCGAATTCTCTCATGGCATCGCTGAGAAGCTGACCTGTCTGTCGATTGCGCAGATGAAAAGCGTAGTCGTCCGGAAGCATCCCGCATATCGCCTTGCTTCCGAATGTTCCGCCCAAAAATTGGCTGGCTTCTTCATTGATAAAGGCCACCATTTCCAAAGGCTTTTTGTGCGGAAGTCCGGATTGTTTGATGGCAACCAGCGCTTCCAATGCCCCCATTACACCAGCCAATCCATCAAAGCATCCTCCTTGAGGTACGGTATCAAAATGAGAGCCGCTCAGCACAGCCGGAGCATGTGGATCATCGCCCTCCAGCCGGGCAAATACATTTCCAACGGTATCGATCCTTGCCGTCAGGCCCGCTTCCTTTATCCACCGGATCAGGAGCATTACGGCTTCCTTATAAGGGGGTTCCCAAGCAAAACGACTGATTCCGCCTCTGGGATCACTTCCAATATGCCCTACCTCGTTTAATCGCGCCCACAACCGATCCGGATTGATGCTGACATAGTTTTCCATGTTGCTACCTCTTTTCTATTTTAATTTATTTACGTGCTCTTTCATAAAACACCGCGCCACTCTTGCCTGACGGATGAAGCAACGTTTTGTCAAGCGCTGTGCCTGGAATTATGCGGTACTGCCTTAGGATTCATAAAATCAATCTCGAATCCGGCAGCACGGTTAATTTGCAATTTATACGATTTAGTTATATATTAGTCGGTGAGCGGTTGTCAATAGCTGCAGTAATATTTTTTAGCAGAAGGTATTCGTACCGCAGACATAAAACCAACCACCGAGGGAAGCGCAATCGATTAAAAATTTTTCGCATATTGGCAGGGGCGGCTGTTGATATATGCTGCTCTTTTCTGTATGCCGTTCTCCATCCCGAAATACGAATTTGCGGCGGGCACTGCCGTCCGCAATGTGGTGCAGGATCTGATGACCCCGGAGGATGCCAGCCGCATGGCACAAGCCCTTTACGATGCCGCAGATCCGGTCTGCCGCTGAACCGGAGCAGAAACTGCACGAATATGGCAAAGCAAAGCCCACAGGCTGGAATTCCATCCAACCTGTGGGCTTTGTTGTACTTGCTAATTGATTCTAAACTTCCATAAAATTTGTAACTAGCGGATCAGTCAGAAGAATCTGGCTGGTCTTTTTTCTTCGCTCTGTCAATCCCCTGAATCTTTAACGCAAGCTCTTCAGATTTCTTCTTGATGTCATTGCCTGTTAACCCAAAGGCACTCAGGATGTCCTTCTGCTTTCTGGTCAGCGCCTGGGCAAGCCTGTATTTGCCGTCATTTTGATAGATCATCTCGATCTTCTCAAGTTCCCTGATTGCGGCGGGAACCGTCAGATAGTTTGTCCCTTTTCCGACTTCTTTCTTCTTATCATGCAGTTGTACATACATTCTGCTTCTTACAATCAGCGCAACAAACTCGATAAAAATCTTTGCGCGCATGGATTCCGTGGTATGCATTCTGCTGCTTCGGTTACCCAGATACGATTTGTCTCCCCGGAACAGTTTCTCGGATGCGTCTCTGCTCTTGTACAGGAGAAGAGCCTGTTCCGCTGTCATCTTTTCTGAGGTGATGATCACGAAATATCCCAGTGTGCTTTCCGCGTCATCGATCCTGTCCGTCAGCTCATTTCCATACATGAATTTCTGATCTTTCTGCCCCGGATGATAGTAGATCAGATCAAAGTATTCCTTCCAGCTGTCCGGCATCGTAACAGCCATGCCCTTGTTCTTCTGCAGGCATTCCTTCATCTGCGTAAGTCTGCTTTCGAAGTCTTCTCTTTCGGATGCGGCTTTGTAATCGTTGTAATACACATGAAAGTATCTATGGCACTCGTCGGAAGGGTAAAGCTGCTGCTCGACCGTAATACCGCTGACCTGATAGGAATCAATCCTGTATCTGCGGCTGTGCTCAAACGTTCCCCTGACTTTCTGGATAACTTCTTTTGCCAGCGGCTTCATGCCCTTCATCATAATGATCCAGGAATAGCCGCCCTGGTCCATATGATGAATGTTTCCCTTACTGAAATATCCGCGGTCAAGAATGAAGCCGATATTCCGGTACCCGTAACCGCCGGCCTTGTCCACCATATAGTCCAACTGTGAAATATCAACGATACTTCCGGGATAATCTTCATAAAACAGCGGCTCTTTGTTTTCTGTATCATAGCCGATGGAATAATTAAAGATCGTGTCGTCTTTCCCGCTCTTTGAATGTCCAACTTCAACAAGGTCGATATCTCCTGCCTGACATTTCTTGTTCGTTGAGTCATAGGAGATATAAATCATGTCTTTCCGGCTTCGGTCTTTATTCCACAGATTTAGAAACTGAACGCTTTGATCCCGGTCGATGCCGTTGAGAAAAGAGCTGACAGATGCGTCGCTGTATACCTGCATATCTTTGGTAAACAAAGGGTGATTGAACGCATAGTCCGGATAATACTGTCCCGCATTATTTTCTTCGATGATGGAATAGGCCATTAGATCCAGAAAGAGGCCGTACTTCTCACCGATGATTCTGCTGATCATGCCGGAAAGCCTGTACTCGTGGAGTATCTTTTCAATGACGAAATACGTTCCGACCCTCAGGCAAAGGCTGCGATCAGCGGAACTGATTTCCGGAGCTTTTTCATCCTGGAAGAACTTATAGTAGTTCTCATTGGGATACATGCGTGCAGGATCATCAGGGCAGACCTTGCCAATGGTTTTTCTTTTAGGAACACAATAGTGTTTGTCCTTCTTGTATTCACTGTCATATTCATAATCAACATAGCGAATACCGCCGGCTGTTTTCTTGTAAACATGGCCGGGAATAACAGGAATCGGCACCGTATAATCGCGTTCCATAAGGCCTCCATTATCAGTCACAATTGTTACTATAATTATTATACATCTGCGCGGGTAAAACAAAAGAGAAACCAGCGTATTTATGCCGATTTCTCTGATAAATGTTTATTTGATCTCGTGACTGGTTACAAATTCTGCAGAAGTTCAG
>CADBRA010000046.1 GCA_902796965.1 uncultured Eubacteriales bacterium
ACGAATTACCAGCCAGGGGAAATGAAACCCCGGCTGTTTTTATGCCCGAAAAAGACTGAAATTACGGTACTCTCAAACGATGAAACTACTATTAAACGATGAAACTTTTTTGACCCCGAAGGTTTCATCGTTATATTGTATCAAAACTGACAGTCTTATGAATGGAGATGCGCATGCCTGCAGACGTGTAGGTGATTCCAGGGTTGGAAATGTATTTGAAAGTTCCATTTCTGACCTCCGGTATCATCAGATGGAAGAGTACCGTGAATTTCGTCAGTTTAAGAAATGCGCGGACTGTGAACTGCTGCCATGGTGCCGGGGGTGCCCTGCTGTTGCAAAGGAGCTTATGGCTCTTGATCCACAGTGCTGGAAGGTAAGAAATAATGTCACAGGGAAGCTGTTATGACAAATCAGAAATTTTTTGAAAGCCTGAATTATTCTATACAGAAAGAGCACTGTCTGATTTACAGAACGTAAGTCGGACAGTGCTCTTTTTGTGTAGTTCGTTGTTTTCAAAAACAAGAATTGATCGTATACTGGCTGCACCGATTGTCTGGAAACGGAATTTACTTTTCGGACCTGTGTGTAAAGCCAGAATAATTCCTCGATAGTAACATCAAATACTTTTGCAATATCCATTTATAGATTTATGCTTGTAATGTGTCCCGGAAGAAGGAGCGGACATGGCAAAGAATACAAAAGGCAGAATTATGGAAGCAGCACTTGCGTTATTCGCCAGAGACAGATACGCGGCGACAAATATTAAGGACATTTCCGATGCAGTATGAATCGTAAAGTCGGTATTTTACCGTTTTTGGATTATATTATGCGATTGTTACAGCCTGTTACCTGCTATTTGAAATGATTCCGGTCAATTATCGACCTGTTCTGATAATGGGCATGACAGTCCCCGCTTTTTACAAAGATTTGATTTAAAATTCCCTTATTACCGGTAGATGGAGCCTTTATGACCTGTTATCTTTTGCGAGAGGAGGAGATATGCCATGTATAAGACTTTTGTTATCGATTACAATCCGCAGACCGCCAAAATGGCAGAAGCGGTAGAGAAAAAAGCAAATGAGATCGCAGGAGCGGGGTTCAAGGTGCTTTCGTTTTCCGTTACGAACAGCGGAAAGGCAATCATTCTCGCGGAGTCTGCATCCGTTGTACCGGAGGAAAAAGCATGAGCAGCAGGATACTTGAAATTCTGATTGTCAGCAATGTCATTCTTTCGGTTCTGGGATTCGCAGGCCTGATTGTAGGCGGAAATTTTGGTGACTTTATCAGAGGAATGATGCCGGGCGTTCTTTTGGGGATGACGATTCTGGCTATTATAATGATGAGGGCAGAAAAAAGAAGATAACCACAGAGGTGATATGAACCCTCCGAGAAATGTGTAATGAGCTGGTCAGTTCCTTCTTGGCCAGCTCTTGAATACTGTCTGACAGAATAATCCTCCCAGGCCAATATAATTCTGTCAGACAAAGATTTTTATATTACAGAATTTGACAGATAAAAGTTAAATCCTGCATCAGCTGGTATGTTTACACACAGCAAATCCTTTATTTTCTTAATAGAACAGCGCCGTCAGACAGAGCTTTAGAAATATTCCAGATATCATGAGCGTTCTGTATATCATATTTTTAGAGCAGCACGCGCATGATCCGAATATTTCTCTTAAGCCGATGCATTGCTTTTCCGGATTAACGGCCAAAGTAAAAAGACACTGTGTTATTTTATAATTGCTGTCACTAAGAGCTCTGCTGGTTGTTTTTTAGAGAATTTTTTCTGTCATCACTAAATTAATGCTTCTAATCAGTTCTTTTCCTGACTGCCGGATTTTATTGGTTCTCGTACTTGGCAGCCTGCTTGATAAACGTTCCGTTGTCCATTTCGGTGAACGCCTGAATGAGCTCTTCATGAGTGTTCATGACAACTGGGCCATACCATGCGACCGGTTCATTCAGACGGTCAGAACACATGAATAAAATCTCAATCGGCTCGTCTCCGGCTTCGATGGTTACAGTATCACCTTCTCCCAGCTTCGCCGCCGTCTTTGCCAAAACATCAGTTCCGCTGACCGTTGCCGCGCCTTCAAGAGTGAAGACCATTGCGGACTTGTTTTCACCAGGTACGTTAAGCGTTACAGAGCCGTGCTCATCGAGAAAAATATCGTAACAATCAAGCGGCAAATATTTTCCCTGAATGCCGGAATGTCCTTCATAATTTCCGGCGATCAGCCTGAGCTTGCCGTATTCTAATTGAAATTCCTGAATTTCGTTTTTGATGATTCCATGATAAAATGGTTCCGCCGACATCTTATACTTTGCGGGAATGTTTAACCATAGCTGTACGCCAAGCATACGTTCAGCAGGCTGCGGCATTTCGGAATGATATGCGCCTGATCCGGCAGTAAGCCACTGTGCCTCGCCGTCATGAATGGCAGCTTTTGTACCGAGATGATCTTCATGAACGATGCTGCCCTTTGACAGGAACGTTACGGTTTCGATTCCTCTGTGCGGGTGCATAGGGAAACCGGCCGTATAATCATTTGGATCTGTGGAATCAAAAGCGTCCAGCATGAGAAACGGGTCATAATCATCCGTCGTCTGGCTGCCGAGAACGCGCACGAGGCTGACGCCTGCACCGTCCTGTGTTCTGAATCCCTGAACCTGGTTTTCAACTTTTCTGAGCATTATTTTCTCCCTTCTTAGTATTAAGTCCTTTTTGATATAGTGAAAGAAGCCGTATAAGTTCTTTCTTTTCTTCCTTTGTCCAAACATCGAACCGCTCCGAGAACATTTTTTCGTTCTCAGGGCAGACACGTTCAATCAGCTCCCGCCCCTGATCAGTCAGTTCGATAACAATTTTCCTGTGATCATCGGGATCTTTAAATCGCCGCACCATTTTCTGCCTGACAAGATTATTGATGATAACCGGGATCGTACCATTGCTGCTGAGGATCGTATCCTTGATTTCTCCTACCGTCATACAGCCCTTATGAAGCAGGGCTTCGAGCACCATGAACTGTGGAAAAGTCAAGCCATAAGCCGCGCTGATCCTCGTAGTCTCACGGTCAAGATCCTTCACCATGCGATGCGCGCCAATTAAAATATAAGAGTCCTCTGACATGGTTCACCTCCTGGTCTGCGAATTATATCTAATTAGATATAATATGTCAAGAGGCTATGATTCATTGTCAATAAGTATGGTTATGAGCTTAATTCTTTTATTCGGGTATTTACGTTTTGGACAGGAAAGAGCATTGCTGAATACCACATGGAAATGGAACTGGAAACGGCTGAAAAATAGGAAATTTGGGAAGCATAAATTATCTTCGTTAACAGAAGAGAGAAAATGTATAAGAATCAGGTTATGGCATTTACAGATGCTATTATTTCTATTGCAGTAACCATTATTGTATTGGAGATGAAAGTTCCGTAATATGAATTTACCATTGCGGCAATTTGTCCAATTGACCGGTTTTTGAGGCATATACTGTCAGCTTTTTTATAATTTATATTGCACTGAGATCATACCAG
>CADBRA010000047.1 GCA_902796965.1 uncultured Eubacteriales bacterium
ACAACTCTGCCCGCAAGTACTCCGCCCCAGCCAGGCGCCAGCAGAAGCACAATTTTATAAACGACTCCGGAAGCGTATCCTATAAATGCGAGGGGCTTTTTATGAGCGAATCTATCACTGAAATATCCGCTGAAAACCTTTAAAAGGCTTGCAATGCTCTCAGCTATGCCCTCTATAATCCCGACGAGCGCCGGCGTAGCACCAATTACTGCAGTCAGGTAAAGTGGAATTATCGGATAGACCATTTCTGCCGAAATATCAGCAAAACAGCTTATAAGTCCCAGAAAAACTATATTTCTGAAGCCGTTAAAGCCTCTGCTGTTATCTGCAATTCTATTCTTCATATTCACCGCCTGTATCCTCATTAATCATATCATTGTAATCTATGCCACCATTATACAGCTTAAGTTATCACACAGTTATGGGGAGATTGCCGCCTGGCGAACGCTCCGCGTACAATATAATTCTCTGCTTTCAAAAATACAAAAACCGCAGCGCTTTCTGTTGTGCTGCGGTTTTTGTCTGCATTGTTTTTGTTTCTGTTTTGTTTAGGAGAGTTTATGAAAAGTATTATGTTTTGCTGTTTTACGCCTCAGGATTTCTTCCGGTTCATCCCTTCGACAGTTATTAATATACTCCTGCTCTATGTTCAATGTTTATCGCATTTTTGAAGAAATTTGTAACTTCTGTGACAGATGTGTGAAAACATCTGTGCCTGAACACAATCGAAGTGCAATTGGCTTTAATTCTGCCGTCGGAGCCGGCGCAGGCCGCGCATCTTTTTCATTCAACAAATATGCGGGAACCAGGATAAATCTATTTTCTATTGTTCTAAAAGGCGGGCACAGCGCAAAACATATTTTCGTTATGATATACTTTTCAATATCCGATGGATAATGCGAGAACCGTGCCGTACTTCGGAAAATTCAAACAAAACAGCACGTTCCGAATTACAGTGGCACAGCAGCAGTATGGTATAAAACAACTGCAATTAAAAACAGAAGGGAAACGTGATTAAAGATGATCAGATTATGTGTACTTTTCGGAGGCCGGTCTCCGGAACATGAAGTTTCATGCATGTCAGCAGTATCCGTAATCGGCGCTGCAGATAAATCAAAATTCGAGATTTCAACAATTGGTATTAATAAAGAGGGGAAATGGCTTCTTTACGATGGTCCTGCAAGCAGAATAACAGACGGAAGCTGGCAGGAATATGCAGAAAAAAAGCTGGCCGATGAGCCTGAAAAATACAGCATAAGTATACTCGGAACAGGCGGCAGAGGGTTAAAGGATATTGCTGATTTCGTACTGCCGATCGTACATGGAACATATTGCGAAGACGGAAAACTACAGGGACTGCTTGAAATGGCCGATATCCCCTATGGCGGATGCGGCGTTACAGCTTCTGCTGTCGCAATGGACAAGATAATCGCCAAACAGGTATTTGAGAGAGTCGGCCTGCCCGTGACACCGTACACATATGTCATGGCCGAAGATGTCGCCGGAGACATAGACCGCGCAGCAAAATCAGTCGAGTCTATGATCGGATATCCCGCTTACATAAAGCCGGCAAACATGGGATCAAGCGTTGGCATCTCAAAGGCAACTAACGCAGATGAGCTCAAAGCCGGCCTTATCCTCGCATCGAAACACGACCGCAGAATCCTTTGTGAAAAAGGAATCAACTGCCGTGAGATAGAAACGGGAATTCTGGGTAATCATGATGTGAAAATCTCTGTACCGGGAGAAATCGTGGCGACTGATGATTTTTACGATTATGACAGCAAATATGTCGAAGACGGAAAACCTAAGATGAAGATTCCGGCGGAACTGCCAGCGGAAACAATAAGCGAGATTCAGGATATGGCTGCCAGAGCGTACAAAGCCATAGACGGCAGCGGATTCGCCAGATGTGATTTTTTTATTGACAGAGACTGCGGCGACATATATATTAACGAAATCAACACTATTCCGGGGTTCACTGCGTACAGCATGTTTCCTCTGCTGTGGGAGTCAAGCGGATCCCCGTACTCCGCCACGATAGAAAGGATAGTAGAACTTGGATATGAAAGATATAATGGTAAGGCTGACAGGGCGTCAGATAAATAAAGATAATGAAATAGATGATGATCAAATTGAATTCGTTACTGAAGGCAAGGCATATAAAAAAGACGGCAGCACCTATATCGTATATGAAGAGGGTGAAATGTCAGGGCTCGAAAACGTCAAAACGACTCTTCGGATCGGAGATGACGGTGAGATACGAATGAAGCGCTTCGGCAGAAATGTGATAATGGACACTGTGATGGAGTTCAAAAAAGGCAAGCGCTTCAACAGCATCTATCACACTCCATACGGTTCGTTTGAAATGGAAGTACTCACAAATAATATAGTAAATGATATAGAACCCGAAAATCTGACGGGCACATTATTCATAGACTATGACATCGCTCTCAAAGGGCTCTCCGAGAGCAGAAGCATGCTTAATATAGAACTGATGGAAAACCAGACAGCGGGGACTTCTTCCTCTGCAGCATGCTAATTTAACAAGTTTCACCCGGATCTGTGTCTTTTCATGTTTTCCAGGCGCAGATCCGGATAGTCACGCGGCATCCGCCGGCGAAAAGGAAGGTCGATAAATGGGAAGTGACGGATTTCTCAGTCTCAGAAACGTACGCAAAAGTTACAGCAGCAATGTAATACTTAATTCTATAAGTCTCGATGTTGATGAAGGCGAGTTCGTCACCCTTCTGGGGCCTTCCGGCTGCGGGAAAACAACTACACTCAGACTGATAGGCGGTTTTGAAACTCCTGATTCAGGTGATATCATTTTTGAAGGTAAGCGCATAAACGACGTTGCTCCGAATCTGCGCAACATCAATACCGTGTTTCAGAAGTATGCGCTTTTTCCCCATCTCAATGTTTTTGATAATATAGCATTCGGACTCAGGCTACGCGGTGTATCCCGGGATGAACAGAAAAAACTCGTAAACGAAATGCTCGAACTCGTCGATCTCAGAGGATTTGGCAGCCGTTCTGTGAATTCGCTTTCCGGAGGGCAGCAGCAGCGTGTTGCCATAGCACGTGCAATAGTCGTTCATCCCAAAGTTCTTCTGCTTGATGAACCTCTTGGAGCTCTTGATCTAAAACTCAGAAAGGAAATGCAGCTCGAACTGAAAAAGCTGCACGACAGCCTTGGTATTACTTTCATTTTTGTAACTCACGATCAAGAAGAAGCTCTGACAATGTCAGATAAAGTTGTCGTCATGAACAAAGGCGAAATACTTCAGCAAGGTTCCCCTATCGATATTTACAATGAACCGGCTAATGCGTTTGTTGCAGATTTCATCGGCGAAAGCAATATTTTCCCTGGCATTATGAAACGTGACCGATACATTGAATTCTTCAATACAGCGTACGACTGCGTCGATGAAGGCTTCGCTCCGGACGAACCTGTAGACGTCGTTCTCAGACCTGAAGATCTTCTCCTCCTGAACGAAGGTGACAAATCGATTCAGAAAGCAGACTGCCTCCTAAGAGGCCGTGTTATTTCTTGTCTGTTCAAGGGAATTTACTATGAAATCATGATCGACGTAGAGGGAGCAGGCAGCTATCAGTTCATGGCTAAATCCACAATTCCGGAAGATCCTGGCAGAGAAATCCTCATTGATATCGATCCTGAAAACATACACATAATGAAAAAAAGCAGCATAGAAACGATAACGATGCAGAAGCACCGCTTTATGCATGATCCAAACAAGAACAGAAAGGATGCGCCAGATGAAGACGACTAAAGCGGCAGCATATCCGTATGTGCTCTGGCTGATTCTTTTCACAGCCATTCCTATGCTCATAGTTTTCTACTATGCTTTCACAAATGAAGCTGGTTCGTTCACGCTTATGAATTTTAAGGATATGGCCGACTACTCGATCGTATTCTTCAATTCATTCCGCCTGGCGATCATTTCCACATTGATTTGCCTGGTGCTAGGTTATCCTATGGCATATGCCATGTCAAAGCTTGGCAGAAGAGGCCGTACTGCTGCCATGATCATGATCATGGTGCCGATGTGGATGAATTTCCTGCTCAGAACATATGCCTGGCTTACAATACTTGAAAACAATGGTCTTCTTAATGCTTTTCTGTCGGCAGTCCATATGCCGGAGCTGCACATTATAAACACTCCAGCTGCAGTTGGTATCGGCATGGTCTACAACTATCTGCCGTTCATGATACTGCCGATATACAATTCGCTCGAAGCCATAGACAACAGCCTTATAGAAGCGGCACGTGACATGGGATGCAGCAGCAGCCAGGTGTTTACGAAAGTAGTCCTCCCGCTCTCTATACCTGGAACCGTATCAGGCATCATCATGGTATTCATACCGGCGGTAAGCACGTTCGTAATCTCAAAGATCCTCGGCGGCGGCGCAAGCATACTCATCGGAGACCTCATCGAAATGCAGTTCCTCGGAGGGACATATGACGCCAACATGGGTGCCGCCATCTCACTCGTAATGATGGTGATAATCACCCTATTTACCATGATAACAAACAAGATCGACAAGGATAATGATGAAGGGAGTGTGCTCATGTCATGAAGAAAAAGAGAGCTGTCCCTTCAAAAGTGTACATGGCCGTTGTTTTCATATTCATGTACGCGCCCATAGTTCTGCTGATGATTTTTTCATTCAACAACTCAAAAAGCCGTTCTGTCTGGCGTGGATTCACGCTTAAATGGTATCGCTCTCTGATACACAACGACACGATAATACACGCGCTGGAAGTTACGCTCGCTGTCTCTATCCTCGCAGCTCTGATCGCTACGATATTGGGCACATCCGCCGCACTCGGCATATTTGCCATGAGGCGCAGACCCAGACAGATCACGATGAATGCCAACAATATTCCGATGATGAACCCTGATATCATACTTGGTGTATCGCTCATGCTCATGTTCATATTCATGGCCAGAACGATGCATCTACAGATATTCAGACTCGGGTTTCTGACACTGCTGATCGCGCACATTACCTTCAACACACCTTATGTGATATTATCGGTCATGCCCAGACTCAGGCAGATGGACCAGAAACAGTACGAAGCTGCCAGAGACCTCGGCGCCACAAACATGCAGGCGTTCAGACTCGTGGTTCTGCCTCAGATAAAGTCCGGAATCGTAACTGGTCTCATACTTTCATTTACAATGTCTATAGATGATGTAGTAGTCAGCTACTTTACTTCGGGTCCGACCACAGAGACGCTCGGAGTAATAATATTCGGCATGACGAGAAAACGGATAAGTCCTGAAATCAACGCTCTGTGCACCATTATGTTTGTAGTGGTTCTTCTTTTGCTTCTCCTCATAAACTACCGAGAACTTAAAGTAAACGAAGAGGAGGCACAGGAATGAAAAAGATAATATACGCAGCCTCGTGCTTGCTTCTCATCGCGGCCATGCTTATCTGTGCGTCGTCGTGCGGCACAAAAAGCAACGATGTTATAAATGTCTTTAACTGGGGCGAATATATAGATTCAAGCCTCATACCTGAATTCGAAAAAGAGACTGGCATCCATGTAAATTACTCAACTGCGCCGACATGCGAAGAAATGTACGCAAAGATCAGAAACGGCGGCGTTAACTATGACATCGTCGTGCCGAGCGACTACATGGTATCGCGCATGATTGAAGAAGGAATGCTCGAGAAAATTGATTTTGACAATGTCCCCAATTTTAAATATGTAGACGAGAGCTTCCGCAATCCTGAATATGACCCCGAAAACGAATACTCCGTTCCCTATCAGTGGGGCACTGTAGGTGTCGTATATAACAAAGACATCGTAGATGAGAATGAAAGCGACATCGGTTCGTGGGATCTGCTCTGGAATCAAAAATACAGCAAACAGATCCTCATGTTCGACAATTCGCGAGACGCAATCGGAATCGCCCTCAAGAAAATGGGGAAATCGTACAATGTGACAAGCGAAGACGATATACGCGCCGCAGCTCAGCTGCTTATAGATGAGAAACCGCTGGTACAGGCGTATGTTCAGGATCAGATATTCGATAAGATCGAGGGAGAAGAAGCTGCAATAGCACCATGCTACGCAGGTGATTACTTCCTTATGTGCGAGGAGCTCGGCGAAGGTTCCGAGGAGAAACTGGGGTTCTTCACGCCGGAAGAAGGCAGCAACCTCTACGTCGATGCTATGTGCATTCCTGCAGGCTCTCAGAATAAAGAGGGAGCCGAAAAATTCATCAACTTCATTTGTGATCCGAAAAACATGGCAGTAAACACCGAATACATATATTACTCAACTGCTGAATCAGCAGCGCGTGATCTTCTACCAGATGGAATGAAACACAGTAGTGTGATGTATCCTTCAGGCAATGAACTGAATCAGTTTGAAACATTCACAAATCTTCCTGTAAACTGCAGACGTCTCTATGACAAACTCTGGATCAAAATCATGAGCGCATAGCCATGATTCCGTCAATCGTCTACAGCTCTTCCAAGGCCGTAATAAGCCCTGTCAGACACGTTTTGCAGTTTTAAAGAAAAAAAGCTTCCGCCCGTCAGAAAGCTTATGATACGGTCTTCATATGCTGTTTCCGGCACGCATAAGACATTAAATATATAATATTGCAAAAAGAAGGCGCAGCCAACCTACAATCAGGTTGACTGCGCCTTTTATTTCCGCGGTATGCCGGCAAGAGCTGAATCTCGGCTCTGCGCACATCATATTAGGAGAATCTCGCGCAATTATTACTTTCTCGTCCAGAATCACACGAACATGTGAACGGCGAACTGTTTTGTGAATACTTTTACGCGTTTGAAGCCGCATAAGCCTTGATCTTATAAATAGAACTATGTCAGCTGAATCTGAGCTTTATATATTTGACATTTGTCTCCTGCTCTGTTCCATTCACTGCGGATGAACCGCAGACATTGATGCTTGACGTTATCCTGTAAAGCCCGTTTGCAGAAGCAGCGTCGGTGATCTGACCGAGTGTCCACGCACCTGCAGTCTGAGTCGATTTGTTCACAGAAGTCCACGCACCTGTTATTTCGTTATATTTTTCGACCGAGAGTGAAACCGCATTTCTGTTCGACCGCTCTGCCAGCACTGCTGTAAGATCTATCACTCTTTGGCCCGAAATAGATGAAACCGCAATATCATCGGCGTTCGCTGCAGCCGCAGATGCCTGAGTGCTGAAAAGACTTACTGCAGAATCGGATCCCTGTATCGATGCAGATCCGATCTCGGATGTAATTCTCTTTAATGCCACGCTGTATGTGGTGGCAGCATAATCGCCGTATGCACTCGAGAGTCTTATCTCAATAGTCCCAGGATCGCCTGTTCCTGCCGGGATCTCGAATTCCACATAACCTTCGGAGTCAGATATCACCCTCGTATCGTTATTAAGCGATATTGATGCTTCAGGAGACGGTATCAGCGTACTGATCTTAACATTGACAGTACGTGCCTGTGTTCCTATATAATACGTGTTTGAAGCACCGGCTTCCGTCGACATTGTACTGTATGAAATACTGTCTCCGCTTTTGACTCCGACAGAAAGCGAGTTTAGGCTTGCTTCAAAAGTCTGCTTAGTGCCTGTTGTCGTGAATCCCGCTATAAACAGGTCGTTTTTATTGCCATAAGCATCTGTAAGATCGCCCTGTCCTATGCGCACGTAATAAGTCGTGCCGTGAGCAAGCGTTCCTTCAGGATCGATCGTAACGCCTGCTCCATTATTGTTGACCGTGACCATGCATGGTATGTTCTCGCCAGTGCTGTCGTCTTTCTTGAGCAGTATCAGCGACTGAGCCTGTGTATTCGTGAGAACTGTTTTGTCCGAGCCCGTCGCATGAACTGCCGAGCTGAATCTGACCTCGATGTTATCGCTGACAGAAATATCGGTATCACCATCAGAAGGCTTCATGGTAATCGTCAGAGCTGCTGAAGGGTCCACATTGAGAACAGGTTTAACCGTAACGCTTGAGCTGACATTCATGCGCGACGGCTCTGACTCGTATGTCATGCTATCTGCATTGACGTTTATTATATTCACAGATCCCCTGCCATGGAGTGCCGCACCCTCTCCATTTACTTCTATCGTTCCTGTTGATGCGCCGTTTGAAACTGTCAGATCGCTCCTCGTCGAATCTTTGTCGATTACCACATCCTCTGCATAAGCATTGGCCGAAATAACTAAATCGCATTTTGCTCCCAGCATTTCGAGCCTGTCGACAGCCGCCTCTAAAGTAAGATCTGACTTTCTCTCCATAAAAACATTTACGAATCCGCTGCCGAAGCCACCGCTTGACGAAAGATTTTCTTCTGTAAGAATTGCCGAGTCTTTTACATATGTTGAGAGCACCGTTGACTCGCCTCTGGCGAGCACTCTCACACTCCCGTTATCTTTGTTCACAGTAACCTTTGAGGCTCTGGTATTCACCAGCTGAACGCCCTCGCTCGACGAGCTTCCGCCGCTCAGTACGTTAACATTTCCGAGCACTGTACAGTTGTCGAGCTTGGCATTGCCGTCGCCGACAGCTGTTCCGACTGAAATCTGATTTGAATAAATCGTATTTCTGATCGTAACACCTGACTGCACAATCGTCTGATTGTTGCTTATGATATTTTCGCCCTCGACCATGTCTACGATTATCTTCGCAGCCTGAGCCCTGGTAAGACTATCGAGCGGCATGAGCTTTCCGTCAGCACCGCTTATATATCCCTTACCGACTATCTTTCCCATCGATTTTTCGGCCCACTGGGCGACTGACGATGCATCACTGAATTTAGACAGGCTCGTCTCCGATCCGTAAGCCGGAACTATTCGTGCCATGATCGCCGCCGCTTCCTGACGCGTTATAGTCTGAGCCGGTCTGAATGTCCCGTCATCATATCCCGAAATATATCCGGCCGCAACGCTCTTGCAGACATCTTTGTAATACCATTCATTTGTCCCGATGTCGCTGAACGACGGAACAGCCGTGCCGTTGTTTCCAAGTGCCGCATTGAGCATATGCGTAAATTCCGATCTGGTGATCGCCTTGTCCGGCTTAAATGTACCATCTGTATATCCACTGACTATTCCGAGATTTACAGCTTTATTGATGTATGCTCTCGCCCAGTGCCTCGATGTATCCGAAAATGAAGTCGCCGCATATGCTCTGTTCCCCATGTCTTTAAACACCGGAACTGCAGGAGCTGCAGCGGCTGCAGCCATCAATGCAACAGCGAGAACAGCCGTAAGCAGTCTGTGTGCCCTCTTATGCATATTTCTTTTCCCTCCCTTTGCAGGCTTTCAGGATCCTCACTCCTTTGGCGGCAGAACCACGTGTATGCAAGTTTCCCTGAGAGGAGCAATGTCTTCATCGCTGAATTCGCCTGTCATTATCAGAAAACACATATCGTCCGGATTGAAAAGATTTTCAGCGTAATCTACGAACGCATATGGTTCAAGCGCGTCCGCATTTTCAAGCACCAGCACCGTATCCACAGGCATTATCATCTCCATGACTGATTTCTCCAGAAAACGGTATGCATCTCTGCCCGCCGGATTGGTATTCATGTATTCTCTGATCTTCTCGTTGTTCTTTACATTTACATGGATCATGCTCTCGAAATTCCTTGCTGCGAATCTTCTGATCACATCCATTCTGTCCTTTGGTGTACTGCCAGTAAGGATCAGCGTCTTATAGTCCTCGAACTGCATTCTCCAGTCGAGGAGTTCTGTCATGATTCTCTCCATATTGGTTTTATCAAACAATCTCTAGCATTTATTAATATGAAATAACGTATATTTATGAAAATCAGCGCACCCGCGTGTACTCCGTCCACACTGTCACTCCGTGACAGCCTGATAAACCGAATCAGCAAGCGCTGCAAATTCCTCAAGACTCAGTGTTTCAGCGCGCCTTGACGGATCTATGCCTGCCCGTTCCAGCACAGCTGCAGCAGCGCCCTTATCCAGTCCTCTCAGCCCCGTGATCGCATTTTTCATTGTCTTGCGTCTCTTTCCAAAACCTGCCTTTACCGTCTCAAACAGGAGCTTTTCATCTCGTACTTCCACAGGCCTGCTTTGTCTCACATCAAGTCTCAACACCGTGGAATCCACTTTCGGGACCGGTGAAAAACATTCTTTTGAAACCTCTCTGACGTGATGCACATTGCAGTAATACGATACAGCAACAGTAAGCGCACCATACGTTCTGCTGCCGGGCTCGGCCATTATCCGCTCTGCGACTTCCTTCTGCATCATGATCGTTATGGTTCTGGCATCTATGTGTTCCTCCAGAAGTTTCATGAGTATCGGAGTCGTGATGTAATACGGCAGATTGCCGACGATCCTTACAGCACCGTCAGACTCGGAAGGCCTGCGTTCGGCTATTATCTGATTCAGATCTGTATTCATTATATCGGCATTGATTATTTCTACATTATCATAGCCTGCGAGCGTTTCATTAAGAACAGGAATGAGCCTGCGGTCAATTTCTATCGCCGTGACTTTTCCGGCATATTCTGCCACAGCTGCCGTCAGCACGCCCATGCCAGGCCCGATTTCTATCACAAGATCGTCAGAACCTATTTCTGATGCGGCAGCTATATCTTCGATGACGGAGTCATCGGTGAGAAAGTTCTGCCCAAGACTTTTTGAATTATGAAAACCGTATTTTCTTTTTATTCCCGCATCGCGTGAATTGCGGCTGCTGTTATTTCTCATTTTCTATCTCTGTAAGTATATTTTCAAGTTCATCGCGCTCTATCCCGTAGCCATTCAGCCGCTTCAGGAATGCAGCTGCGTTGCCGTAGCCTATACCGAGTCTTCGGCCGAGTCTGTCTCTAAGGCTGCGCGAATCTCTGGCGCCCGATAGACCATAATACATCATGTCAGAAGAAGTGTACTCCTCTTTTATGTCTGAAACCGTTCTGCCTGCTGCTTCAAGCGCTTTAGATATAACGTCGGGAGAAGCATTTTCAACTCCGATATCGTCCTTTGAAATCGCGTCCGAGCGTGAAATATATGCCTGCCCGGCCCGCGGAAACATATCCGTCAGGCGCTTTCTTATACGCTGTCCTGCGCTGTCGGGATCGGTTAATATTATTATGCCTCTGGTCTCATACGCGCTTTTTATGCGTTCTATCGTGTCTTTTGTTATCCCATAGCCGTGTGTGGCAATGATATCGGCGTTTACGGCTTTGCTGACCGCATCGATATCGTCTCTGCCTTCCACGACTATTACTTCATTGATATGCTGTTCCATATGATTGTTCCTCTGTGCAGAAGTTTTATCCGAGACTGTTTAAAGAGCGTTCTGATCCTCTTCATTGCCGCCCGCATTTGCTTCTTCGTCTTCTCTCGTCACATTCGAATTCTGCTCTATCGAATCACCCTTCATTACATAGACCATGTCCCCCTGTCTGGCCATTTTCAGCCAGTTTCTGGCCTGCTGTTCTATGTATTCGTCAGAATCGAGATCGCCGACCTTTTTCTGAAGCTCTGCTTTCTGTATTTTCAGCTCAGCCACTTCTTTTTCCGCAGTCCGTTCCTCGTGTTTAAGCATCACGATGCTCCTGACGGATACGGCAAATACGATAAGCAGCAGCACTAACAGTATTAACAGTAGTCTCTGAGGGGCGGTAAACGCTTTTTTTCGGGGAGGCTTTGCCGCAGCTGTTTTTGGCGTTCTGGCTCTGTCAGGATGCTCCTGGATTTCTATTTCCTCCATCATCTCTTCTTTGAGAGATTTCCGTCCTGTCCTGCGCTGTTTTGCTTCAGCCTTTTTTCTGAGTTCAAGGCGCCTGGCCTCACGCTCCTTGTCGATATCTATGACACTGTTATCGCTGTACAGAACTTCGCGGTCCTTCTGACTCTTCTTTTTTCTTATTTTTCTCGTTCTGGCCATTAATGATTTTCACCTGATTCCGAATGATCTGTGAGCTTTCCAGTACTTCGCATGTTTCCTGCCAGCGGAAGCATGACGGTTACCGCAGTGCCGGTGCCCTCTTCACTCTCCATGGTTATTGTGCCGTTATGAGCCTCGACGATATTCTTGGCGATTGAAAGGCCAAGTCCTGTTCCTCCCATCGCTCTGGAGCGTGCTTTGTCGGCTCTGTAAAAACGCTCGAAAATTCTCGAAAGATCATCGTTGCTTATACCTATACCGTTGTCCTGAATCGTGAACTTTGCCGCATCACCCTCGCGTGCGGAATCGACTATGATGCGCCCGCCATCCGGCGTATATTTTATCGCATTTGTCAGGATGTTCAGTATCACCTGCTGCATCATCTCTCTGTCAGCCATGACATCTATGCGAGTGTCCTCATTGAATATGCATGCGATATCCTGATCCTTTGCTTTTGCCATCAACCTGACATTTTTTACGCATATCTGCAGCAGTGTATTTATATCGATTTTGACAAGATTAAGCTTCTGCCTCTGACTGTCGAGCCTGGAGAGCTGAAGCAGATCCGTGACAAGATGCGACATGCGCTCGGCCTCGTCATCGATGACTTTGAGAAACGAAGCTTCTGTCTGAGGATCCACACCGCCGCTCATGAGTGTCTCTGTATAGCTTTTTATCGTTGTAATTGGTGTTCTGAGTTCATGAGATACGTTAGCGACAAAATCCTTCTGCATCCTTTCCACTTTCTCCCGCTCGGTTATATCCTGCACGAGCATAACAACGCCTCTGTCACTTCCTGTTTCATCAACTATTCTGGCATAACGTATGAGAAGAGACCTGCCGCCGTAATTGTCGACTTCACTTATGACCTCATCTGACGTCGTCTTTCGGATTCCGTCCATTATATCGTTTTTTCCGAGCTTTGATAGTATTCCGCTGAACGTTATCGTCCCGGCTTCTTCGTCACTAACATTCAGATAAGCACGTGCCGCGGCATTGACATGAATGATGTTGCCGTCCATGTCGACGGCAACGAGACCATCCGCCATGTACTTAAGGATCGTTTCAAGCTTGGATTTTTCGTCGGTTAACTCATTTATTCTGTTCTTGATCTCAACTCTCAGAACGTTGAAAGATGAAACGAGGCTCGCTATTTCGCCGTCCGACTTGACCTCTATATCTTCGGAAAAATTGCCTGCTGCCATCTGTTCAGCTCTGCGTGTAAGCTTTTTTACAGGATCCGTGACAGAGTTTGTAAATATGAGCGCGAGGATCACAGCGATGACAAGTGCGGCTGCCATAGCCTGAATGTAGATCAAAAGTGCACTTTTCACAGATGCTTCCTGACTGCTCATATCCGCGCGCAGATACAGCGTGCCGACCGATGTTCCGCTGCTGTTTTTTAAAGGAACAGCATAGTCCATCACTGGAATTCCGTTTTCAAGGTCATGTTTATCGTAAGCGGAGCTTTCGTCATCTGCTCTTTTAATTAGTGATTCTTCAAGTATTTCAGATGCGGATTTTCCTTCGCCGCCGGATGTGCCGGCAACAATAACGCCGCTGCTGCTGATCAAATACATATCATATTCCTGACCGAGTTTCCACTGCGACAACGCATCATCCAGTACTGCATTTCCAGTTTCGAGATCAGAAACATCTTCAACCGGCAGCGATGATAAAACGGCATCAGCTATTGAAGCGCAGTCGTCTCTCGCATGCGTAGTCTGGAATTCCCCATATCTGTATATTATGAAAACGCCGGACACGGCCATAGTTATAAACACTATAATGAAGAACATGAATACTATACGCCACTTCATGCTGCGTCCGTTATGAGTAGATTTTCCCAAAACGTCCCCCTGACTTTAAGGCTCTCTGAAGTAGTATCCCACGCCTCTCTTCGTCATAATGTACTGAGGGCTGCCCGGCTCGTCTTCGATCTTTTCGCGCAGTCTGCGCACTGTGACATCGACTGTGCGGATATCACCGTAATATTCATATCCCCATACTTCCTTTAAAAGCTCCTCACGTTCAAACACCTTGTTTGCATGCCCCGCGAGAAATCTGAGCAGCTCGAATTCTCTGAGCGTCAGATCTATGAGTTCACCGTCCTTTTTTACCTCGTACCTGTTCATATCTATCATGAGATTGCCGAACATTCTGATGTTCGGTCTGGCTGTATCTATCTCGGATCCCAGCGTAAGAGACGCACGTCTGATATTAGCCTTTATCCGAGCCAGCAGCTCTCTCATGCCGAATGGCTTAGTCATATAGTCATCAGCGCCGAGCTCAAGTCCGAGCACTTTGTCGACCTCTTCTTCCTTAGCCGTCAGGATTATTATGGGAACCATGCTATTCTGTCTTATGCGTCTGCATACTTCAAATCCGTCGAGCTTCGGCAGCATTACGTCGAGCAGCACAAGGTCAGGATCCTCTCCGGCCTGTTTCTGGAGAGCTTCTTCGCCGTCATATGCAGTGACGACAGCATATCCCTCTTTTTCAAGATTGAATTTTATTATATCTGAAATCGGTTTTTCATCTTCAACCACTAATATTACACTTCTGTTTTCATGCATTTTCTCAATTACCTCAAAATGATCTTATCAAAAAACAGATATTGTAATTTTACCATAAAAATCAATGTCTTTCAAACCGGTGCTCTTGCTGCAGAAGCCCCGCCGGATGTGTCCTGGATGGATTTAAAGCTTAGATCCCGGCAACATTCCATCTTTCCCCAGGAGAACAAAAAAGAGGCCAGGGTGCATGTGCACCTCAGGCCTCTGATTTAAAGCCCGAAGGCTTTATATATCCCTTTCACACTTCTGCTGCCGAATCAGAAGCGTGCGGATGCGGCGCCGTTAGGTGCCGCTCTGCTTATTTGATTAAGGCAGTTCAGACTGCAGCTCTTTTCAGTTTTTCAGCAAAACAGCTGCAACGTGAGCCGTCGTCGAGAACTCCCGTATCTCTGCATTTTCTACAGTCGTAATGCAGCTCCATGTAGTCATACGGAAAACCGTTCTTCTCGAGAAGAATATTCTTCTCCCTCTGAAGCTCATCTGTCTCCAGACGCAGAGAATCCGATGTCGCACTGTTTTTTTCTCCGTTCAGAGCAAGCTTCATCATGGCTACTGCAGCTTTATTCATGCGGTCGTCGATTTCCTTGATACGAGGTATCCTGTCATATATTTCGCGCTTATGAGCCGCCTGAATCTCCGCGTTGCGCTTTCTGGCGTCTTCGTACATGCGCATAACTTCCGAAACAGCATTTCCGGACACGGCCCGTCTGGCACCTCTGCCTGCTTTTTCGGAGGACTGGTTTTTCACACCGTCATCACCTGCCCAGCTTCTCAGTATGCTGTTGACGTAGTTTATATTTGGATTCGAGATCCCGCTGGTGCGGCTGCATGCCTCAAGGACTTTCCCGATGCTGAAATTCATCTCATCAAACCAGCTGTCGATCTTGCTCCTCTCATCCTCTGTAGGATTGCGCGTGAAACCGAGCGCTTTCATGATACGCCTGTACTGATTGTGACGCTGATCATTCTCAGAAAGCATATTTTCAGCATCGTCCACTGTCTTTATTCCCTCATCAGTCCAGTTTCTGATAATTGCCGAAACATATGCGAACTTGACATTCTGTCTGCGCTTCGCGCTGTATTCATATGCAAAACATATGAGATCCGCATCAATGCCGTCATCACAGATCCACGCCATTATGTCTCGCGTTTCCTTGCCTCCCAGCATACGTCCTGTAATATCCTGAACGCGTGTCAGAACGGAACGAACATTTTCTCTTTCGATGCTGTCCGCTAACATGTCAGAAATATCAGATTCATCATCATCTTCAACAGAATCAGGAGCAAATATCCGCTCCTTAAGATTCAGAAATTCTACGGAATAATGAAATCTGTCATCCTTTGAGAAGTAGTGTTTTTTTATGATTCCACGTTCTTCCCAGTAGTTCCATGCACGCAGCACATCCTCCTCTGTCATGTGCAGATGTCTTGCTATCTGCCTGTTGGAAATGTCTTCATTGTCAGCGTACATGAGCGCCGTCAGATATACTTTTATAAATGATCCGTCAGCGTCAGGCATATAATCCTGTATGAAAATGTTTTCCACCTGAGTATCCCTCAGATAAAAATTATTTGTCTTCTCACGTCTGAAATTCATGTACATTCCCTCTTAAACCAAGAATGTCTATTTGAAGAATTCTGCTCTCACCATGGTCTGCGTACGGTCCGGTCCGACAGATACGATCTTTACAGGTACGCCTGTGTATTCCTCGATAAACTCTATATATTCCTTTGCTTCCACAGGGAGATCGCTGTAATTTCTGCATTCAGTCAGCGGAGTGTTCCAGCCTTTGAATTCCTTGTATACCGGCTTGCATTCTTCGAGATAATTCAGGCTCGCAGGGAAGTTCTTTACAGTCTCTCCGTTATGATCATATCCGACGCAGACTTTTACAGTCTCGAACTGATCAAGAACGTCGAGCAGCATGAGCGAAATTCCTGTAAGTCCGTTTATCCTCGCTGAATATTTGAGCTGGACGAGATCAAGCCATCCGCAGCGGCGCGGTCTGCCTGTCGTAACACCGTATTCATGACCGATTTCTCTTATCTTGTCTCCTGTTTCATTATCTTCTTCTGATACGAACGGGCCTGCTCCTACTCTCGTCGTATATGCCTTTACGATACCTATAATTTCGTCGAGGCAGCGCGGGCTTATTCCTGCACCGGCAGCAAAGCCGCCCGATACAGGGTGTGAACTTGTAACATAAGGATATGTTCCGAGATCGATGTCAAGCATAGCTCCCTGAGCGCCTTCAAACAGAATCTTATCGCCTCTCTCGAGTGCTTCATTAAGCATGACACTTGTGTCCGTAATGCGAGCAGCCAGTCTCTCTGCATAATCAAGATACTCTTTGACAATCGCTTCTTTATCAAGCGGCTCTTCACCGTAGATCTTGGTGATAACATCGTTTTTGCTGTCGATCTGTTCCTCAAGCTTAGCCTTAAAGAGCTCCGGCTCAAGCATATCACACGCGCGGATGCCCGTGCGCGCCATTTTATCCATGTAGCAAGGTCCGATACCCTTGTTCGTCGTTCCTACTTTTTTGCTGCCCTTTGCTTTCTCAGTCAGGCCGTCGAGTATTTTGTGATACGGGAAAACTATATGTACCCTGTCGCTTATGTAAATGTTGTCGGTGTTGATTCCGTCCTTTTCAAGACCTTCTATTTCCTCAAAGAAGATTTCAGGATCGAAAACGACGCCATTTCCGATGATGTTCTTCGCATCAGGATTGAGAATGCCTGACGGAATCAGATGAAGCGCATATTTTTTTCCGTCGATAACAACGGAATGTCCGGCATTGCTGCCTCCCTGCGCTCTGACTACGTAGTCAGCTTTCGTAGCCAGATAATCTATCGCCTTGCCTTTGCCTTCGTCACCCCACTGGGCTCCAACGACTGCTATTGTTGACATTATTGTGCCTCCTTGTAAATTATCTGTTTATAACTCGACCGGACTTTTATCCGCGAATTTCGTATATTTTCCCAGCCATGCAAGATCCAGACTGCCTGTCGGGCCGTTTCTCTGTTTTGCGATTATAATCTCACAGGTATTAGGTTTTTCTGTTGTTTCAGGGTTGTAATATTCGTCTCTGTAAAGAAACATTACAACATCAGCATCCTGTTCGATAGCTCCTGACTCTCTCAAGTCTGAAAGCTGAGGTTTATGATCCTGACGCTGTTCAACAGCTCGCGAAAGCTGTGAAAGAACGACGACAGGGCATTCCATCTCCCTCGCCATCTGCTTGAGCATTCTCGAAAGCGTGCTGACTTCCTGCTGACGGCCTTCTTTGCTGCCCTCAATACTCATCAGCTGGAGATAATCGACGACGACAAGATCAAGCCCTTTTTCCGCCTTCATTCGTCTGCATTTGTTCTTCATTTCTGCGATCGAAATTCCCGGCGTATCGTCGATAAAAACATTGGTGTCTGAAAGTTTGTCGAGTGCAATATTCAGATCCTCCCAGTCCTCGCGTGAAATATCACCTGTGCGCAGTCTCGACAGTTCTATGCACGATTCCATGCTGAGAAGACGCTGTCCCAGCTGTTCCTTTGACATTTCGAGCGAGAAAATGAGCACGCTGGCACTTGCTTTTACTGCCGCGTTCTGTGCAATATTTAGCGCAAAAGCTGTTTTTCCCATACTCGGTCTTGCCGCGACGATAACAAGATCAGATTTCTGAAGACCTGACGTCCTGGCATCGAGATCAACGAAGCCCGTCGTCAGTCCCGTAAGCTCGCCGCTGCGGCCTGCCATCGCATCTATATCTTCCATATTTGTCCAGAGGACATCCTTGAGTGCCGTGTAGTCATGCTTCTGAGAAAATCTCGAGATATCGAGTATCTCCCGCTCTGCATGATCCAGCACTTTCTCGGTATCTGAACTTGCGGCAAAACTTCTGTCGATAATATTCGACGATACTTCTATCAGCCTGCGCAGAACTGCCTTTTCCCTGATGATCTGAGCATATGATCCTGCATTTGCAGTTGCAGGCACCCCCGATGAAAGAGATGCGATGTATGCCGGACCGCCGACCATCTGAAGTTTTTTTCTTTTCTGTAGTTCTTCCTTAACTGTTATGGAATCCACAGGAGATGAACGCCTGTTAAGATCCCTTACAGCATCGAAAATCTCTGCATGTATCTCACTGTAGAAGTCCTCGGGTTTTAAAATTTCGAGCACATCAAACAATGCATTTTTATCCATCATCACCGCGCCGAGAACGCTCTTTTCAGCTTCGTCGCTGTGTGGCGGTATTCTTTCAATTTGTTCTGCCATTCCGGTCAGTCCCGAGGTCTGCTTATATGCTTACGTTTACCTTTATCTTCGCTGTGACATCAGTGAAAAGTCTGATTTCTGCATCGTGAACGCCAGCTGTCTTGATGGGCTCCGGTATTCTGATCTTCTTTTTATCGATGTCATATCCTTTCTGTTCTTTGATGGCAACAGAAATATCCATGTTTGTCACAGCTCCGAACAGCTTTCCGCCTTCGCCGCCTTTAGATTTAAGTTCAACAGCCTTGCCGTCAAGGTCTGCCTTGATCTTTTCGGCCTCTGCTTTTTCGGCTGCGAGCTCCTCTGCTCTGCGGGCTTTCTGGTTCTCAAGTGCCTTGATGTTGCCTGCAGTAGCTTCCTTTGCGAGCTTTCCTGGAAGAAGCTTGTTACGCGCATATCCATCACTTACTTTTACAATATCCCCCGCTTTTCCGAGTGCTCTTACGTCCTGAAGCAATATTACCTTCATATTTCTCTGCCTCCCGTCTGATACTTTTACTTTTTATCCTGATCTATTCTAGGGATCCTGAGTGTGTCCCTGAGCTGTTTTACTGCTGATTTCGGCGATTCCTTTTTCTGGCCGTAGCTTTCCATGTATTCGTCTATTGCCTTGACCAGTTCTATCTGAGCATCACGTATACTCTTGTTGAGCTGCGCGCCGGCAGTCGTAAGGTTTCCGCCGCCTCCCATCTTCTCCATTATCATCTGTACATTTACGGCGCCCAGCGATCTCGCACTTATTCTTACAACGCCATCGTCATCTACGCCTATGACGAATGAAGCTTTCATCCCTCTGATGTCCAGAAGAGCATCAGCTGCCTGCGCTATAAGCACGGAAACGTTACGTCTCGGTTCCGATATATATGAAATTGCTATATTATACGGCAGTCTCTCCGCTCTTGTAATGATTTCAGCCTTTTTTTGGAAAATATCCATGTCGGTCTGGAAGAACTGTCTGACAGCGGAAGGATCTGCACCCTGTCTTCTAAGCCACGACGCCGCCTCAAATGTACGTACTCCCGTCTTAACCGAGAAATTCTTTGTATCAAGAACAATTCCCGCCAGCATTACTTCGGCCTCAAAATCGCTTATGCCCTTTTTCTCTGTAGTAGTGTACTGCAGCATTTCTGTTACGAGTTCGCATGCAGACGATGCATAAGGTTCGATATGCATGAGGACCGCATTTTTAATTATATCAGGTGAACGTCTGTGGTGGTCTATGATAATTGTTTTATTCACAATATCGGCCAGTTCGCCGCACTCGGCAAGAGCCGGTCTGTGAGTATCTGCAACTATCATCAGATCATCAGGAGTCGCCATATATTTTGCCTGTTCGCTCGAAATAAAGTGATAGTCGTTTGTCTCTACAGCGAGCTTATATGGAATATCCACTGAATCCCATGAGTTTATGACGATATTAACTTCCTTATCTCTGTCACGAGTCTTTGAAATTCGCGCGAGACCTATGGATGCTCCGAACGCATCCATATCAGGATTCTTGTGTCCCATTATGAAAATACGGTCTGCCTGATCTATGAAATCAAGCATTGCAATCGCTACGATACGCGATTTTCCTTTATTTCGTTTTCCTACAGTCTGGAGCTTTCCTCCATAGTATTCCAGCGACGTATCTTTTCTGACTACAGCCTGGTCGCCGCCGCGTCCTAATGCAAGGTCCAGCGCCGCCTGCGCGAACTCATCAGTCTGATTGAGACTCTTTCCAAGCGCTCCTGCCCCAATACTGAGCGAAGCCGGAATATCGCCGCCCGTGTTCAGAGCTCTGACCTCATCGAGAATGTGAAACTTGTTGATCTCCGTATTTTCCAGAGCTCTGCGGTCGCATATTACCGTGTATCTGCTCTTGGAGATTCTGATCACCGCACCCCTTGACTTTACGGCCCATGTTCTTATGATCTTCTCTATCTCTCCTGCAAGGCTGACCTTGATCTCGTCTGGAGCTGATTCGAGTATGTCATCGAGATTGTCGACCTTAATGTGAACTATACAACTCTTCTCATCCTGATATGTCTTCTTTATCTGCTCGAGATCCGTTATATCAAGCCAGTGAAACATGCGCACATCGTACTCGTCATCGTTGTCTTCGTGATCTGTCTTCCTGGAATCAGGAACCTGCGCTTCCGATGTTTGCACGCGGAATGATCTGTTTATCGACGTAATCGTTACGATCCTGTTCATCAGAACCTCGTTGCTCAGCTCAAAAAGCTTGATTCCCGTGATGTCGTAGATATCTTTATCTACCGGGCTGTCATCCTCCGGGAAAAGATTCTCGAACTGTCTGTTGCACCATACTATTATGCCGTCACTGCCTATCATGCACAGTGGAAACGGGTTGTGGAGCACAGATGCAACTATCGATTCATCCATCTCTACAGCCAGATCTTCGAAATAGTCCGAGATCAGCGTTTTTTCCTCGTTTCTTACATCAAGGATGTTCATTATAACGGCGGATATCAGCATGACAGCTGCAGGTATGCCGAGTATAGGCTTCACATATATTATTATTGCCAGCATCACTGCCATGATAATCAGTATATATCTTGACCGCGAAAGGGCGGATCTGATTTTCGATTTCCTGTAACCCATAAATCTCTCCATATTTCCCAACCATATATATGACGTATAAGTATAGCATATGCAAAAATCTATTTCAACTTGGCGTGTTTTCTGAATACCCGGCTGCGTTCATCTTGAATCTCTTCAAATAAGATCATATAAAATCAAATGAAACCTGTCATTTTATTGTTAATCCGGCTTTTTGCTGATAGAATAACAGTTGTTTCAGATTAATTTAACATAAAATCTTTCAAACGCCTTTTTGTCATTTTCATAGCAATTAAGCTGCATCAAAAGGAGAATTCGTATGGATCCAGCAGACACAGTTACAAAAGAGGAATTTCTTGATTCATTATTTAAAATATGGAAGCCAGAACCTCAGGTAGAGATGCTCCCTGTCGAAAAAGCTGAAGGCAGGATACTTGCCGAGGATCAGTACGCACAATACGACCTGCCTGTATACCGTGCGTCATCGTTTGACGGCATCGCTGTCAAATCAGCTGACTTTGCCAGCGGAATGCCCGATACTTCAAAATGGAAGCAGGGCATAGATTTCGTACGCGCCGACACAGGTGATGATTTTGATGACTCTTACGATGCCGTAATAATGATCGAACAAGTCGACATCCACCATGATCAGGGAATTGACATTCATCTCAGGCCTGATCAGAAAATCATACCGGGCTTCAACGTACGCCCGGCAGGTTCCCAGCTGGCCAGAGGGACGATCACAGCATATAAAGGCTTCACGCTCAATCCGATCAGTATTTCCTCAATTATACACGGTGGAGTTTCAGAAGTCCCTGTAATAAAGAGACCTCGTGTCGGCTACATACCCACAGGCAGCGAACTCATTCCTGCAGGAACTGCCCCGAAGCGCGGACAGAACATCAATTCAAATGCGTCCATGATCGAAGGGCTTATAAAGATATTCGGCGGAGTTCCGACAATCTATGACATCGTGCCTGATAACATGCAGCTGCTGTCAGACACACTCGACAAAGCGATCGAAGAAAACGACATCGTGCTCATGAGCGGCGGTTCGTCGAAGGGCGAAGAAGACTTCACCACAAGACTGTTCGAAAAGCACAGCAGACTTCTGACTCACTGGGTAAAATCAGTGCCGGGCCGTCCTATGAGCATAGCGATAGACGGTAACAAACCTCTGATCAATCTTTCCGGCCCGTCAGTCGCTGCTTTGAACGGAATGCTCTGGTGCGTAAATGCCGTTATTGCAAAATTCATGGGAACAAAACCTTATAAATTTCCTGTTGAAAAAGCAGTGCTCACAGAAGATTTCAAAGGACCAGGATTCATGGAAATGCTGCGGATGTATGTCCTTCACAGAGACGAAAACGGTGTTCTCCACGCAAGATCAGCCGACAGATCTCTCGCGGCAAACGGCTTTTACATTTCGGCGATAGGCGAAAAGGAGATACCGGCCGGCAGCACGATCGATGTGTGCCTGCTCTGTCCTGCTTCAGAATATTAATTCACATCGCGCAGCTGTACAGCAAATCAATATTGTCACACAATACAAATGCGAGTAAAATTAATTCGGCAGTAACAACTGTTATTTGAAATTATTCAGGAGGACAGACAATAAATGATTTACGTTACAGGTCATAAAAATCCGGATACAGATTCCATTTGTTCCGCTATCGGATATGCTGAATTTAAAAAGGCACTTACCGGCGAAGAATACGTTCCTGCAAGAGCAGGTAATCTCAACCCTGAGACAGAATTCGTTCTCAAGCGCTTCGGTCTTGATGCTCCGGAACTCATCTCAAACGCCGCTGGCAAAGACGTGATCCTTGTCGATCACAACGAAGTGGCACAGGCTGCTGACGATATCGAAAGCGCTCACATCATAGAGATCCTCGACCATCACAAGATCGGCGACGTACAAACAAAGGAGCCTATCTATTTCAGAGCCATGCCTGTCGGCTGCACAGCGACCATCGTTTATCTTCACTACAAAGAGAACAATATCGAATTCAAGCCTGCAGCTGCCGGAGCACTCTGTTCCGCGATTCTTTCCGATACACTCGCGTTCCGTTCGCCTACATGCACAGACCTCGACCGCGAAGCCGCTGAAGCATACGCAAAAGTGGCCGGAATCGAAGATATCCAGGCATACGCAAAGGAGATGTTCAAGGCAGGCAGTGAGCTGGCCGGCAAATCACCTAAAGAGATCCTCTATATGGACTTCAAGAAGTTCACAGCGGGAAATACCACCTACGGAGTTGGACAGGTCACATCGATGGACGAAGATGAACTCAAAGAACTTGCAAAGACCATGAACGACTATCTCCACGAATCATTCAGCGAGCACGGCGTAGACATGATTTTCCTGCTCCTCACAAACATACTCGACGAATCGAGCGAGCTCATCTACGCAGGCGAAGGTGCTGACGAAGTCGTAAAAAAGGCCTTCACATCTTCAGAAGCAGACCGCACTTATCTCAAGGGAGTCGTTTCAAGAAAGAAGCAGGTAATCCCGCCTCTCACAGAAGCTCTTTCATAGCATAAAAACTAGCTGACTCACGCGACCTCCGTCCGCAGCCGGCATGCGCAAAAGCAGCAGCATGCCATAATTAAAGCGATATTTAAATGAGTGTGAAAAAAATTTTTTCACACTCATTTTTTCATCCCTCATTATTCTGCAGCTTATCGTTTACGAAATCACACCGCATCTGAATCACATTTTACCCATTATCTGCCACTTCACAAGCGTCAAGCCAGCGTATTATAATTAAAGCAGGTACATCTTATGAATATGATTCATGTCTCTGAGAAAGACTTCAGATCCGGCTCGGCACCATCAGCATATATGATTGACAGTCCGCTTACATGCATTCTGATCTCGCGCTGATCCAGTTCTGTACGCGCCATAGCATTGCGCTACCTGTATCTGACGATCGTAACATGAATCCTGTTTTTGGAGGTCATGCGTCCGATCTCGCTGAGAATAGCTTTGCCCTTGTGGCGAAGCACGATACGTGCTCCAGCGTCAATCTGATGATCAGGCTTAGACATCTCTATTCCGTCCACAAAAACCAATCCGCTTCTGACAGCCTCTGCCGCGCTGCTCCGCGATATACCGAATGCTGCCGAAAGCAGATTATCGAGTCTGAGTGATGCCACACTCACGTTACGCTCTTCAAAGTGCTGCTCGGGAACAACAAGATCCGGAATCCCGGTCTGAACCGCTGACAGACTGCTGCGTCCTGCACTCGTCATATTCATCTCTATGAAATCTGCGATGCTGTGTAGCACAATTGCGTCTGCGCCTTTGCTGTTTACGAGTATATCTCCGGTAACATCACGCCTTATCCCCAATCCCATCAGCGCGCCCAGATAATCGCGGTGAGTCAGTTCCTTTCCTACTTTTCCATGAGTAAAGCGTATCAACGTGAGCGGATCATCTTCTGGATTAGCCCTGAAATAGTCTTCAGGACTGTCAGTCCCGATATATTCCGGCAGAAAAACAGCTATTGTACGCTCTGCTTCACTGTAGCCTCCGTAAAACCCGTATCTTCTGAATCCTGTATCTCTTATAACCGACTCTGCCAGGCTTCTCTGATGAAGATCCATGAACTCGGTGTATGTTATCATGTACTTGTTTTCACACGCGCCGATCTGATCTGCGATGCGTGCGGCTAATATTTTCTCATCTTTTCTGTTATCCATAAAACCCCCCGTTCCTGAACTGCTGCAGTGAATCTGCGTTCGACAATTCATCCCGCAGTCGGATATTGAGCCGTTGACAGTGGAAAAATGTGTGTTATTCTATTAATAAAAGAAGTAAATAAATCCCATACCGGAATTACAGTTTGCATTCTGATCAGATATTCAGGAGGATCGACAGAAATGAAGATATCAATTCTCGGAACAGGAGCAATGGGGTCTCTTTTTGCTGCAGCTCTTGCTGCAGACCCTTCTAACGATGTTCTCTGCATCACTTATTCGTCCGAACACTCAGACTGCATAAATGAAAAGGGAATCACAATTCATGAAAAAGACGGTTCGATGACGCATATTGATAATATACGTGCCGTCACGGACACATCAGATGAACGTCCCGCCGATTTAGTTATCGTACTTGTAAAATCATATTCCACAGATCAGGCTGTAAAAACACATTCTGAAATATTCGGGCCGGATACCACCGTGCTCACGCTTCAAAACGGCTATGGCAATCACGTCCCTCTGCTTGAATTTGCCGATGAATCGCAGATTCTGCTTGGCACAACAGCTCATGGAATGAATATCCGGAATACCGGCGAAATAATCCATGCCGGCAGCGGTATTACAACAATAGGTACTCTAAAACCTGACAGCATCCCCGCTCAGAAACGTCTCAACGAGACAAAGAATTTGCTCGAAAAAGCCGGTTTCCGTACTTCAATTTCCACGGACGTATTAGATGCCATATTCCGCAAACTATTCGTTAACACATCAATAAACGCGCTCTGCGCACTAAATGATAAACCGAATAAATACATAGTCAAAGATCCTGATATGAACCGGCAGTCACGCCGTCTCGTCGACGAAGCCGTAAGGACTGTTAATTTGCTCGGCCGTTCTTATGACCCTGATATAATCATCGCAGATGCCCATCACGTAGCCGAGCTCACCGGGGACAACATCTGTTCAATGCTCGCTGACGTACGGCGTCACCGTCCTACTGAAATCAGAGCCATCAATGGTGCGATAGTTTCCATGGCCGAAAAGGCCGGATTCGATGCACCGCTCAACCGCGCTATCGTCAGCGAAGTCGAAAACAGGTTTCCGTACTGATATACTGCACTTTACGGCAGCTTTGAACCGCAGTACAGGCACTAACTGTCTCGAGATCAGGCGTACGATAGGTTCCCGGCTTTCAGAGAGTTCTATGCTTTCAGTTGCGGCAGCATGATGGCAGCGCTTTTACGGAAAATATCCAAAAATGCACATAGAGTTATACAATATGCCAAAAGCCGCTGCGTAACACCGCGGCGGCTTTTGTAACTGCTTAAAACACCTGATTCCGTAAAATTTTAAAGGCCCTCTTCTCTCAGCACTCCGTCCCACATGCAGTATCTGCACGATCCCGGACAATTTCTCGGATCATGATATGGATTATAGTAGTTAGGACAGATATTGTTTGTTTCTTTCGGAAGTCTGTGAAACTGCGCGAATTTCTTATTAAGCAGTTCCTTTTCCTCCGGTGTTAGATCCTCCAGTTTCATCTGACAGCCTCCTGATTGATCTTAATTTTTAATAACGACAGTTAACGAAACTGATTCATATCTGATGCGAAAACAAAGCTGCTTGTTTCTGCACGGCACCTCAGCTTTCGTCCAGCTTGTTTATTGCCTTGAAGTATCTGCCCAGCAGACCAACGTTGGCAAAATAATATGAAAATCTATCTTTTTTATTTACCTGCACAAGATTTGATTTTTCAAGTCTCTTGATATGCTGAGAAATCGTCGCCTGGGAATAGTCAAACTCCGCAACCACATCCTTGTTGCATACAGGCGTCCTCTCGATATTTCTGTGCATAATAAATCTGAATATCTTTACGCGTGCCGGATGCGCAAGCGCATCTGATACATTTGCGATAAGCAGTATATCCTCTTCCTGAAGATCGTCGCTTTCTTTACGTAATCTCATAAATGCTCCAAAACTGTCTGCAGCTACGCACATAAATAAGTAATGCAGCCCGCAGGCATATACCACCTTTTTTAATATTCGTAATACTCAGGCGGTACGTCAACTTTCTGAATTTCAGGATCATAATCGAAATTTCCTACGATATAATCCTCGTGTCCTTCAACATGCTCATATCCCTTTTCCAGAACATATTTGACAGGAATGGCTATCTCATAGGCATCGAGATCATTTTCATCAAAGGCCTCCTGAAGATAATTCCTGGGGATGATCATTAAAATGTGACCTTCCCGCGCAAAACAATAATGGAACGGCTTTAAATCCTCAGGCAGATCTCCAGGATACTCTTCGTCGAGCGTAATTGGCTGAAGATCATATACGCTTCTTCTAATATGCTTTGTTTCCTTTAATGTCTCGAAATCATACGGCATATCTTCTTCTCTGATCGTACTCATATGAATCCTCCATATAATAATATTCAGACCGATCTTTGTGAACTAAACTGCCCATGACCTAAAGGTAATGGGCTTTCTAAGACGCGCTTATGCACAGCTGTTTAAGAAAATTGGCTAAATCTCCATCTGTTGCAAAGCAGTCCTTATTCTTACAGGCGCATCCACTGCATCTCTATCATATAGGATACGCATATCCACAACGCTGCTTTTCAAGCCATTCATCACACAACCTGAAAGCAGTGCGTTTTCTGGCTGATTATTTATAAAACTTTATCTATTATATATCAAACAAAAACTAATTTCCACAATGTTACACGCATGTGATGCCGTGTCATCCTTCGGTTTCGTCTTTATCTTCATCTTTTTTACTACCTGCAGCGATTTCGTCGGCAGATATCGTATTTTTCTGAAGTTCTCTGCGAAGATACTCCTCAAGATCTGCTACCAGAACAGGACCTTCGCCTTCTTCATCAAAATGTGCATCTTCATCGCTGTCATCAGACAGAAAAAGTTCGCTGCATCTTCTCTGAAACGATTCGTATTCGTCTTCTTCTTTTTCCAGTTCGATCATCACGTCGCTTCCAGGCATCAGTGCCTGATCTATGAGATCAGGAACCATGTCAAGCACGCTTTTATCTATTGAATTTACGACGTAGCTGACCATCTTTCTGTTATTCATATTTTCTTTATATTCGTCGCTTGCCTTGTAATGCTCCAGTATCTGCCTCTCGATTTCGAAATGCGCATCTGCGGCGAATTCACTGAGTGTATCGAGGAAATTATCAAGCCTTCCCGTACTTATCAGCCTCTCCAGAAACGCCGGATTAACTTTAGCCAGACTTGTATATGCCATGTCTCTATACATTTTCCAGCACCTCCTCATGAATATTTTTTACCACCAGCCGGCGTTATGCAATCACACGAGACTCATGAACGCGCCGAGATTACCCCTCTTCCCGCCGCTTGCCCTGTGTGAAAACAGAAGATCATGATTGCAGCACGTGCATACTCCTGATAAAGTTATATTCTCGGGCAGCACGCCCGCTTCTTCAAGTATTATTTCATTTGTCCTGTTGAGATCGAGATGATATTTTCCGTTGTGATCATCTCTGATTATTTCGTCTTTGTGATTGCGGAATTCATCTGCAAACTTCGATGCCACATCACTGCTGATCTCATAGCAGTTCACGCATATGCACGGTCCGACTGCACATATGAGATCTGCTGGGTCCGTGCCGAATTCTCTGCTCATCATCTCTATGGTGACTTTTCCCATGCGTCCGACAGTGCCCCGCCATCCTGAATGACTAAGGCCTATTGCTTTATGGACCGGATCGACAAAATACAGAGGCACGCAGTCCGCAAAAAACGCACTGAGCATTATTCCCGGAACATCCGTGACAAGACCATCTGTGTCAGTGAAGTTTCTCTCTTTTGTCAGGCCGCAGCCCGCATCTTCTTCATAAACTCTTCTGACATTTGTCGTATGTGTCTGATCTGTAAATACGAAATGATCCGGCTCTGTATCCAGAGCTTCCGCAACGCGTCTGAAATTTTCTCTGACGTCTGCCTCTCTGTCTCCGCGTGTAAAGCTCAGATTCAGCGATCGATATATTCCCTCACTGACTCCGCCAAGTCTCGTCGTAAATCCATGCTTCACGATTCCTGTGTTTCTGAGCGATGGAAAGACAAGCAGCGGCAGGCTGGTTTCATATTCCATGTTTCCTATCGTTTCCTGTCTCATGCTTTTCTCCTCCTTTTTACTGCTCTCAATCCGCTGTATTTCATGAAAGCATATCACAGTTCTCTGGCAAATTCAATCGCGGCAGTATGCCGTGCCACATCTTTGATGCCAGCGCTACTTATGATATGCCTCGTTATGAATTATCTTGAAGCAGCGGTAAAGCTGCTCCTGCAGTATAATTCTCATCATCTGATGTGGAAATGTCATAGGTGAAAATGACAGGCGAAAATCGGCTCTCGAAATTACGTCCTGCGACAGTCCCAGGCTGCCACCTATTATAAATGCCACATCACTCGTACCTGAAGTCATGAGTCTGTCCAGCCGCGCCGCCAACTTCTCTGAATCAATCTCGGTCCCTCTGATATCCAGTGCTACGACGTACTGCTGCTTTTTTAACGCTTTGAGTATTTCTTCTCCTTCCTTATGTTTAACGGTTTCTTCATCAGCGGCCGAAGCATTTTCCGGCAGCCTTGATTCCTTTAATTCAGTGATTTTGAATCTGCAGAATCGTCCCAGGCGCTTCGCATACTCCGCGCTCGCATCTCTCCAGTATTTCTCTTTCAATTTTCCTATGCATATAATCTCTACGTTCATTTTTCTCCACCATATCGGCTTAAAATTGACCTGAAAGTGCGCAATTGCGCCCGGTCATATACTGCTGACGGACATAATAGTCCGCTGCACAATAAAAACACCGTACCACAATATTAACATTATGGTACGGCGCATATACTTCTCAAGTCAATCGAATGATCATATTATTAATTTCCGAAAAGCCCGCTTAATCCTGACTGACTGTCTGAACCCTGCCGGCTGCTGTCCGACGACCCGTTTGAACCTGACGATGAACTCGGGCTGTTATTAGACTGAAGCGAGCTTGAAGCATCTGATTCGCTGCCGAGCGTAAGTTTTACTTTCTGTGTCTTCTTATCCCTCTCTATTGTAAGTGTTATCTCGTCTCCCGGGCTGTAATTGACAAGTTCTGTCTTAAGAGCACTCATTCCGCTGATTTCTTTGCCGTCTATAGCAGTTATGATGTCTCCTTCTTTGAGTCCGGCAGATGCCGCAGGTGAATCTGTAAATATCTGTGCGATATATACGCCTGAATCGGCGTTGAAGTTAGTCTTGTAATTTGCCATTATCGTCGAAAGATCTACACCTGAAATACCCATGTAAGACGCCGTATATGTTCCCTTTTCCTTTATCTGTTTTATAATAGGTGTCGCTGTATTGATAGGGATTGCAAATCCAAGGCCTTCCGATGAAGATGCTTTAGCCGTATTTATTCCGATAACCTGTCCGCTGCTGTTTACAAGCGGGCCGCCGCTGTTTCCGGAGTTGATGGCCGCATCTGTCTGTATCAGACCTTCCATGTTGTTAGTTGCACCTGTAGATTCATCCTGTGTAGTTATCGTTCTGTTAAGTCCGCTGATGATACCTGATGTGACAGATCTCTCATAATTTAGTCCGAGCGGATTTCCTATCGCGAGCGCATAGTCGCCGATCTTTACATCGTCTGAATTGCCCAGTTCCGCAGCTGTAAGACCTGTAGCGTCAATTTTGACTATGGCGAGATCAAGGCTTGAATCGCTCCAGAGCACGCTGCCGCTGTAAGTACTGCCATCATAAAGGTCCACTGTAATAGTGTCAACTGAGCCATCGCTTACTACATGCGAGTTGGTGAGTATATAACCGTCGCTCGATACTATTATACCGGTTCCGACACCTTCAACTGTGCCGCTCTGTGTGCCAAACAACGACTGTACCTGTGTCTGCTCCGTCGTACTTATTCCCACTACAGAAGGCATTACTTTTTCAGCAATTGCAGACGCAGCGTCCAGACTATCCACATCTCCTGAAATTTTCACATTTGTTGAACTCGATGAGCTGCTGCCTAATGACCCTGTCTTGTGGTCTTCAAGTGCAGCTCCTCCAAATCCCGCACAGCCGCAAAGCACTATAACAAGTACGGCTGCCAGAACTCTCTTCGCGCGGTCCGACATCTTCTTTTTCTTTTTAACAGGTGCCTGGTTGTTAGGATCGAACTGTCCCTCATATGTTCCTCCATATGACCCGCCGTACTGCGTACCATTGCTGTATCCGTCGCTGTATTGGCTGCCGGAAGCATCATTGTAAGCGAAGCTTTCGAAAGTGCCATTGTTATATGCATCGTTTCCTTCATAACCACCGTATGTTGTTCCGTCATAATCTGATGAACCACTGTAATATGAAGTGCCGCCGTTATAGTTTCCGTTTCCTGCCGTTTCATCGGAATGGCCCGCACCTGAACCCCCGGTTGAATTTACATTTGTCTGCGCTCCTGCAGCAATGCTGTAGTCCACTTCAGCCTCACCTGAACCAGATGAGCTGAACGCATCTGACTGCTGGTTCCCTGCATTCTGCAGATTGTAAGCACGTTCATCTGCAGTGTTACCAGCACCGCCCGCTGCGCTGCTGCCGCTGTTATCTGCAGATGAGTCAGAACTGATGCTTCCTGTGTCCTCACTCATTACATTGTTTTCATCAGATGGTCCATTTTTAAATCCGCCGGCACCATTTTCTCTGTTGTCGTTTTCCATAAATTTCACCTTCTCAACTGCTTCTAAATCGTAGCCATGCCGCTGATTTCATCTCTCTTCATCACATCGAGGCTGAAATCGCGTCCCGGATAAAAGTTGTTTGCCTCTAATATATTTTTAACTGTTTGAAACGCAAGCCGTGGAAAATTGTTCTCCCTGCTCAGATGTGCAAGATATATCTTTCTGTACCGCGAATCGTGTGACATCGTTTCAGCAAGAGTCTCGCCAGCCGTTTCGTTGGACAGATGCCCTCTGTCACCGAGTATCCTCATCTTAAGGTTGTATGGATAAGGACCGGCTTTAAGCATATTGACCTCATGATTCGCTTCCATGACGATGATATCGGCATCACACATGTCAGTCGCTGCTTCATCTGGAACAAAACCTGTATCAGTCATTATCAGAAGGTTTGTTCCCTCCGATGAAATCGAATAGCATACAGGATCAGCAGCATCATGCGATATCTTTATGGAGTGTACCTGCATATCACCGACATTGATCGTGCTCCCTGGTGAAAAACAGCTGAGCTTCGATTCGTCATAGATGCTGCTGCTTATAATCTCTCCGGTACCCTCGGACGCGTAAATCGTCCAGTCAGGATTTTTCTTCGTCAGTACCTTCAGTCCCCTTACATGGTCTGAATGTTCGTGAGTGATGAAAACTCCGTCTATTGATGACCGCTCTGTGCCGGTCCTGGCCATCGAATCATGTATTCTCTTTGTGCTTATGCCCGCATCTATGAGTATAGCTGTACTGCTGCTCTTTACAAGATAGCAGTTTCCGCTGCTTCCGCTGGCAAATGAACAAACGCTTAACGCCATGCCTGCTCCTGTCTGAAGGTCTTTCCTTCTTACAAACTGTAATTTACAACCCATCTGTGATGAAAAGATGATGCAGTTGTGAAATATTCTATTTAACTTAATTAATATACGATATACATCAAATTTGCAATGAAATTCCGGCAGCCGCGCTTTCCTGACGTTTTCTCATAATTATTTGAACCAGAAGCCGGCTGACCCCCTATGCTCCGCAGCATGAAGGTCTCCTCAGCGGAACCGAAATTTCTTGTTCTCTATTATAACGCGAATTTATCCGCAGTAAAGAAAAACAGCGGCCGTTTCCGTCCGCTGTCGATCTCCCATGGTCAATTTTTATTATGATCTGCACTGTTCATTTGTTATCATTTTATTTACTGTCAACAGTATCTGATGCAATGAAATTGCCATTCGCAGCATTAAACCAGAATTCCCGTCCGCCCTCAATTATATGCCACGCACAGACGATTCGACCGCCTGGCGTCGACTCCGTCGACAAGCCAGAATCTGACTCCGAAAGATTTTCATCCGATCCTGAATTTTTCTCTTCTCTGACAGCCTCTCCGGTATCTGCCTGTCCTTCTGATAATTCATCTTCTGCTGCCGGCTCTCTGTACAAGCATATCTCTGCCGAACTTATGCTATCCGTTATTTCCTGCAGACTCGTATCTGCTGTCTTGGTATCAAGAGCAGACGAAAGCTCGTCTATGTTTTTCTCAGTAACCTGCGCAAGCGTCATCGATCTGTCCTGTCCGCCGCCGTTACCTTTATTGTCGTCAGATGCCGAAGACTTAACCAGGCTGCTCGCCAGCGGAAGGTCTCTGTAATATCCAATCACCCTGCTGCCAGCTGTTCTCACTGTCAGAATCTTTTGCCCATTATCCGGATATGCAAGTTTTAGTCCATTATAGATAACTTCAAAATCAAAATCATATCCCCCTATGCCGTCATTTCCTGTTTTGACCGCGCTTTTAAGATATACCCTCACACCGCTGTCATCCGGGAATCCCCCATGTGAACTTATATATGAGGCAGCTTCGTTCAGCGAACTGCAAAAATCTGATTTCCTATATGAATTCTTGTTTGTCTTTTCGCTGTAGCTTATTCTTCCTGATGGAGAAATATTGAGGATTTTTCCTGTGTAATTATATCTGTAAGATACCGTTCCGTCTGGACAGCTGATATTTCTTATAAAATCAGTGCCATTCGGAAAAAACATATTTACTATGCTGTCGATGACGCCGCTGTCCGAGACATCGTACTCCTGTTTGAATTCCGTTTCATCTGGTATTGCGAATGATGTCTGTTCGTCAGGTATATACCCGCCGCTGCTGTCAGCATAACGGTACGACATCCCGCTGCCTGAATAAGCATCGCGCAGAGCGTCCTTCATTCCGGTCCAGGTGCTGCCGCTCTTTTCTCCGCTGCTTTCCGCATCTGCACGATAATACTTTCCTGAATCACTGTCGTAAATATAAACTGCGTTTTTTTCACCTGCAGCCATTGCTATCACAGAAGGCATTATGCTGTCCGCCGCATCAAACCCATAATCTATATCATAACACGACACAAAATCTTTAAGCGAAATGCGGCAGACATAGACTGCAGCGGCAGAATATTCTGACAGAGCATCTTCATAATCTGCACAGCTTATTTCCGAAAAAGACTCTGCTCCATCCATGCGGTTCTTAAGCTCGGCTGTAAAACTGGAATATATCGTCTGACCATCAGCACCGTCAGCTTTCAGACTTTTATCCATTTTCATATCAGGATCAACAGAATGCATCTGACCGCCGTCTTCAATTATTATTTTTTCCGGTTTCAGAAGATCAACCGCGCTGACTGTCGATTCAACCGCGCCGCTGTCTTTGAAAAACGGTTTTATTCCATCTGTTATGGAGTAGTTTTCACCTGCCAGATATGCGGCAATCAGGACGGCTATAAGAACCGCGGCGATCAGAACGTCTTTGATTTTTCCTGTCATTTTCCCGTCGGTGTAATGATATATTATTCAACAAGCACGCTTTTTGTAAAGCTGTTCCATTTTATATTTTTTAATGTCACAAGCTCGTAAAAAACTGTATTCTGAAAGCATGCACAAAGTCTTGCTATTAACTATATTCTTTATCATTATATCCGTTCAATATTACAGTTTCGTTACGTTTGAATTACTGTATGTTTACAAAGACGGCTTTCGCAGTTATTATTATTTCACTGCGCAGAATGTAAGGATACGAAAGGAAGATTCAATGGCTATACTGAATATATATACTGATGGCGCCTGCTCGGGCAATCAAAACGAAAAGAACGCAGGCGGATGGGGCGCGATCCTCGAATGGGGCGAAACCAGAAAAGAGCTGCATGGAGGCGAAGCAGACACTACAAATAATAAAATGGAAATGACTGCGCTGATCGAAGCGCTTTCATGTCTTAAGAGAACCGGACTCACGATAAACGTCTTTTCTGACAGCACTTATCTGATGGACTGCTTCAGGAAAAAATGGTATGTGAAGTGGCAGAAGAACGGATGGGTGAACTCCGCTAAGGAGCCCGTAAAAAACAGGGAACTTTGGGAAAGGCTTCTCACGCTTGTCTCTCAGCATGACATTAGTTTTTATATTGTAAAGGGTCACGTAGATGTTTCAAATAAGAATGCAGATCTCCAGGGACGATATAAAAAATTTAAATCTAATAACGGACCTTCGTTTACATACGATGACTTTCTCTATATCACAAAGATGAACAACCGTGCAGATGAACTCGCCAACATCGGAATGGCCCCTTATAAAAAATAATATGCGATTCCAGTTTAATACGCTTGTTTAGGTGGATGCATCGGATTCGATATGTTGAAACTCATGATGATCAAATCATGGCTTTCTATGTCCACACAGCAGAAAGCATATTTATAACCAATCTTAAATTGCAGCGCACGATATCATATTCGCAATCGGTTGTTTTCGATCAGACACATGCAGATGCGAATGCAGCAACTGATCCCGCGCAGGCTGTCCCTGTTGCAGGCATCCAGTATTTCATTTTAATATTAATACGCGTCCTCTTCTGATTTCCATCTTCATTCCGACATGCGCACTGCTGTTCCATATGCCTCAGCAAGCGGCGTCCGCGCATAATATTCTGATTCGTAAAATCTCATATTGTATCTTTTCAGTATTTGCGTGCTTAATCATTTATACGCCGCAGCAAAGTTTTTAAGATTCTTTATTCCGGTCCGTCCGAACCATATTGCATCCTATCCCGGAATTACTCATAACACAGTGCACTGCTGCGATAATAAAAACGCACCTGCACTTTGTTATACACTCTCTGCAGCTGCCTTCAAGCAGGTAATGCTGAATCATAACACTTCCGTGTCAGGTGCGTTTTTTACACGCCATGTCAGGCTTTCTTTCTGTTAGCCTTTCCTGTAATCTCTGTAACAACGATTTTCATAACTTCAGTGACCGGCACTGATTTCGGATTATAGACAAAACCTTCAGGCGGCTCATACCTCTCCGTCAGGCTGTCAAGCATTCTGATTTTTTCTTGTTCATTATCAATTATTTCTATTTTCCCTCTACCCATGGCGGACTCGAAATTCATCGTGGCATATTTCTTGTCTTTAATAAATACAGGTTTGTGAGCAGTATCGATTTCAAACGAACATACCGGATTCTTCCGTATCAAATCCATCTTGCGGCCTGCTTTAGCCCCATGAACGTAAAATTCAAGCTCTCCGTTATTGAATGAATATCCATAATTCAAGGGTACTATATACGGATAGTCTCCATCAGCAAGTCCAATACGGATGACATCCGATTTGTCTATAATTTTCTCTACAATTTCATTGAGATCATTTATCTCTCTGTCTTTTCTGCGCATATACGCTCCTGTTCTCCATTTGAAGTTTTACTGTTTCACGTGAAACATCACAATACAATCAGCTTTTCATACCTTGATTTTTCAGCATATGTTGGATTTATTGACGATACAGTCATATCACCCTCGTCGCTATGCCAACTGCACCTATTTAATGCTTTGCATTTGAATTCGTTGCTTTCTGCTTTAAACGACCAGTAACAGGATTATTCACAGCACTCTTTGTGGTTTGACATGTGCCGGACTTTCAATGGATACGGTTCATTGTCAGGATATATGAATCAATGGTCACACCGGCATGAATACAAATCTGCCAAATTTTTATTCCGCTGTTTCAAGTTGTACAAAAACACACCATGTACTCATCTGACATAGCCATTCCAGTCCTTTTGATGTAACACTTCGGGCAATTACCTTTTGCGCATGCCACCCTGATTTCAAATCATTTTATTTTGTTTGAATTAAAAGAACTGTGTATAAGATTATCTTTATCACATCTTTCTGACTGTCCTGAGTCATCGTCATGATAGAGACAATGGCAGCACTCTGCCACTCTCAGGATACCGCGATGCATATGGCTGCTGCCGGTCAATACGCGCGGCACATCTGCCTGCTCTCATTGGCCTGCGCAGATCAGCCGGGTTCATATTCTAATATCCTGATGCGGATCATTATGAACAACAGCGATTTTCAGTCATTCAAATTCTTTCTCATCTAATTCGCTTAATTTTTCTATTATGCTGTCAAGCTGCTCCGGCGAGGAAAAATGAATCTCAATTTTTCCCTTTTTCCTCGAGGACGGCAGACTTACTCTTCCGCCGACGATTTTGGTCAGGTGTTCCTCAGCCGCCTTTATTTCAGGATCTCGCGTGCGGCCTTTCTTTGCGCTGCGGCTTTCTGAATTGCTGATCATCTTTTCAAGCTGTCTCACCGACAGTTTCTTATCAATGCATATTTTCGCAAGTCTCAGCTGCTCATTATCATCATCCACACCGGCAAGCGCTCTGGCATGCCCTCCGGTAAGCCCGCCGGAGGCAACCATATCCTGAATTTCCTGCGGAAGCTTCAGCAGACGCAGCGAATTCGTGATATACGGCCTGCTTCTGCCGACTGTCTTTGAGATCTCCTCGTGCGTCAGACCATACATGTTCATCATTTCATGAAATGCATTTGCCTCTTCAAGAGGATTCAGGTCCTCTCTCTGCATGTTCTCTATGAGAGCCATAAGCATATTTTCGCGATCTGTAAAATCGTGAACTATGCACGGTACTTCGTCGAGCCCGGCAATTTTAGATGCACGCCATCTGCGTTCTCCTGCAACAATCTCGTATCTTGAAGCATGCGGTCTTACGATGATAGGCTGAAGCAGCCCGTGCTCTTTTATAGAATCTGAAAGAGCATTCAGTTTCGCTTCATCGAATTTCTTCCGCGGCTGAGCGGAATTTGGAAAAATATCAGATACGCGGATAAAACTTATTGTCTTGTTTTCCCTGTCATCTACCGAAACCTCATCGTTTATCATAGAATCTTCAAATAATATATCGAGGCCGCGGCCCAGACCGCCCCCTTTTTTCGTGCCGGATTTTCCAGACATATTTTTTCTTCATCTCCTGATCTTTTAGTATCGATGTCTGATCCCTCTGCGCCAACATAATTGTGAAATAAAATATTATATATTTCTATTTCGCATCATTGCATGTTCATACCGCACAGCCATAAGCGCGCGATGCAAATGATCATCTGGAACATTGTCATAACACCTTTTCCAGCGCTTCTTCGCCATCGATAATATAGTCAATGTTTTCATTTATTTTCTGTGTCGTTCCTGTTCAAGAAACTCATCAGCAAACTGCATATATGCCCTTGCCCCCGCTGAACGAGGATCATACTCTACAATCGGAAGACCATAGCCCGGGGCTTCAGCGAGCCTGACATTTCGAGGAATAACAGTACTGTAAACCTTTTCCCTGAAATATTTCTTTACCTCTTCAACAACCTGAATAGAAAGATTAGTCCTGCCGTCGAACATGCTGAGAATGACTCCCTGTATTGTCAGACCCTTGTTCATACTTTTTTTAACGAGCGATATAGTGCTCATGAGCTGACTTACACCCTCAAGTGCATAAAATTCACACTGAATCGGAATAAGCACGCTGTCGACAGCCGTAAGAGAATTTATCGTAAGCAGACCAAGTGAAGGCGGACAGTCGATAAAAATGTAATCATAGTCCGCTCTGATCTTATCAAGAGCATTCTTGAGCCGCCTGTCACGGCCCTCGAGCCTTACCATCTCCACCTCTGCGCCAGCGAGCTCAACGCTTGCCGGTACAATGTCCATGTTCTTCACCATCGTATGTCTGACCGCATCATGAGGATCATAGTCGTCTCTCATAAGCACATCATACATTGTGTCGGAAAGATCTCTCTTTGAAATTCCAAGTCCACTCGTCGTATTACCCTGAGGATCTATATCCAGAAGCAGTACTTCCTGTCCTTTGAGCGCCAGACATGCGGCGAGATTTATATTCGTCGTCGTTTTGCCTACTCCACCCTTCTGGTTGAAAATAGCTATTGACTTACCCAATATTACACTCCCTGTCAGATATATATAGGAAAACCGACCCTGATAATCACCAAACGCAGCTGATTATGAAAATTTGTATATGTCGGATTCCGGGCCGATTTACTGAGATACAGCTGCAAAATTATTTTTAATCAAAAGCATTTATAGTATATCACAAATAACTGATACAAAAAGAGAAAATGAACGATATTAAAAACCGTCTGAAGCATGAAATATCAACGTATATCATTTACAGAAAAATATAAAACATATCCTGCGTCCGCTCCGCGGACAAAACGAACAGGCCCGCTTACACGCGGGCCCGTTCTTACAATATATAACCGATGAAAATTCATATTTCATGCAGAAAATTATCTGATTTTTATGTGAACCTCTCTCAGCTGCTGCTCTGTAACCTCTCCCGGCGATCCGAACATGAGATCTTCAGCATTTGAATTCAGAGGGAATGTGATTACTTCTCTGATATTTTCCTCTTCCGTAAGCAGCATGACGATTCTGTCGATTCCAGGCGCCATACCGGCGTGAGGAGGTGCTCCGTACTGAAAAGCGTGATAGAGGGCTCCGAACTTCTGCTTTACAACTTCCTCGTCATATCCGGCTATCTCGAACGCCTTGACCATGATGTCAGGTCTGTGGTTTCTTACAGCTCCTGATGAAAGCTCATAGCCGTTGCAGACGATATCATACTGGTAAGCGAGTATATCAAGCGGATCTTTGCTCATAAGTGCATCCATTTCGCCCTGCGGCATAGAAAACGGATTGTGCGTAAAGTCGAGTTTTCCTGTCTCTTCATTTATTTCATACATTGGAAAATCCACGATGTAGCAGAACTCAAATCTATCCTTGTCGATCAGACCGAGTCTGGCAGCAACTTCTGTTCTGATCTGCCCCGCATACTTTTCAACGAGTCCCGGTTCATCACTGATGAAATACAGTACATCTCCAGACTCAAGCGATGCGAGTTCAGCTATTTCGGCTTTCTGCTCATCTGTCATGAATTTATCTATAGGACCTTTATAAGTCATATCGTCTTTTACGCTTATGTATCCGAGACCCTTCATACCTATGCTCAGAGCATACTTTTCCATGGACTTAAACCACGATTTTGACTGTTTTATTGCGTTCGGCACTCTGATAGCTCTGACAATCTTTCCTCTGAACGGAGCAAAGTCGACATTTGCGAAAAAGCCGCTAAGATCTATTATCTCCAGCGGATTTCTCAGATCAGGTTTATCCGTGCCATATTTAAGCATAGAATCCTTATAAGTTATTCTTCTGAATGGCGGCTTGGATACAGGCATATCTGAGAAGTGGCAAAATGTATCATATAGAACGTTTTCAGCCACCGCAAACACATCTTCCTGAGTTGCAAAAGCCATCTCGAAATCGAGCTGATAGAATTCACCTGGTGATCTGTCGAGTCTTGCATCCTCATCTCTGAAGCATGGCGCTATCTGGAAGTACCTGTCGAAACCGGATGCCATGAGAAGCTGTTTAAACTGCTGCGGAGCCTGCGGCAGCGCGTAGAACTTTCCCTTATGCTTCCTGCTCGGAACGAGATAGTCTCTTGCACCTTCAGGCGAAGATGCAGCAAGTATAGGTGTCTGGACTTCGAGGAATCCCAGATCCTCCATCTTATGTCTGAGATACTGTATGATTTTCGATCTGAATATCATGTTGTCTCTGACTGCAGAATTTCTCAGATCAAGATATCTGTACCTGAGTCTCACATCTTCTCTTGTCTCCTTGGATCTTTCGATCTCAAACGGCAGAGACGGCTTGCACGGACCCAGGATTTCAATTTTTTCAGCTTTTACTTCTACAAGACCTGTAGCGATGTTCGGATTGATTGTAGATTCATCTCTCCTTACTACATCGCCCTCAACCTCGATGACTGTCTCTTTGCTGATGCCCTTTATCATATCCTCTGTGACTACTACCTGTGTAACACCATAGAAATCCCTGAGATCGACAAAAACAATACCGCCATGGTCGCGCACCGTCTGAAGCCAGCCTGACACTTTTATATGCTCCCCTATATTTGATTCCCTCAGCTCGCCGCATGTATGTGTGCGATATTTGTTAGGCCTGAATGTGACTTCTTTCAAATTTGCGCCATCGGTCTCTTCTTTGGTATCCCCAGCCCTCTTAAGCGCCTTTTCAGCAGCCGTAAGCTGAGGCTGATATGTTTCACGTGAAACCTTGTTATTGCCAGATTCAGAAGATACGGACGCCTTCGCCTTTTCCTCTTTTTTCTTTTTTTCTTCTAAAGCGGCTTTTTCAGGGTCATAAACGGTCCCATCGAGCTTCTGCTTCAGAAGTCCGTTGACGGCACGAGGCGAACCTTTTCCGGCAAGCTTTCTCATGACCTGTCCCACCATGAAAGAAAACGCCTTCTTTTTCCCCGACTTGTAATCTGCAACAGACTGAGGGAATTCAGCCAAAACATCATCTATGACAGAAGCTATGACAGAAAGATCATTTTCTATCATTAGGCCATTTTCCATGACATATTTTTCAGGATCTGTACCTTTAAGATAAAGTTCCTTTACAAGATCCCGACCGACATTTCTGTTTATCTTTTCATCAGAAACGAGTTCTATTATCTTTGCCAACTTTTCAGGATCTATGTTGACATAATCAGGTTCTCCACCTGCTTCCTTTATTATGCCTATGAGATCGCCTGTAATTGTATTAGCAGTTTCACGCGCAAATCCGCAAATGTCATATGTCATGTCGAACAGATCAGCCAGGGCTTTCTCTGACGTGATATTACGCGCCGTTTCGGCAGTCAGACCGAGATCATCGATATAGCGCCTGCGCTTTTCCTGCGGAAGTTCCGGCATCTCAGCCTGTATCTTTTCAACCCATTTATCGGTAATATTGACAGGAACGAGATCGGGATCAGGAAAATACCTGTAATCCTGCGCATTTTCTTTTGAACGCATAGCATAAGTTTCGCTTTTTTCTTCATCCCATCTGCGCGTTTCCTGGCTGACAGTCCCTCCGGAATTGAGAATATCAATCTGGCGCTTGGCTTCGAACTCGATCGCGTTCTTTATGGACTTCAGGGAGTTGATGTTCTTCATCTCCGTCCTTGTGCCGAATTTATCAGATCCTTTAGGGCGCACTGAAAGGTTGACGTCAGCTCTCATGGAGCCTTCCTCCATCTTGCAGTCAGATACGTCCATATATACGAGCATTTCGCGTATTTTCTCGAGATATTCAACAACTTCGTCAGCACTTCTGAAATCAGGTTCTGAAACTATCTCAAGAAGAGGAACACCGCATCTGTTATAATCAACGAGCGTGGCGGCAGCATCGTGAACAAGCTTGCCTGCATCTTCCTCCATATGGATTTCATGAAGCCTTATGCGCTTTACTCCAGCAGGAGCAGCTTTGATTCCTGAAGATTTGATCTTTGAATTTCCTGTACCATCTGAAGCATAAGCTCCGCTGTCACGTATCATGCCATATTCGTCAAGATCCTGTCCCGGAGCTGGTTTCTCGAGTTCTATATAGCCGTTAAGACATACAGGATGATAAAGCTGTGATATCTGATAATCCTTAGGGAGATCAGGATAGAAATAATTCTTTCGGTCAAACATGTTTGAATACTGCAGGTCGCAGTGAAAAGCCAGACCAGTTTTTATAGCTCGGTCGACCACACCTTTGTTGAGGACAGGGAGACTTCCCGGCATTCCCATGCAGACAGGGCATGTATGGGAATTCGGCTCTCCGCCGAATTCTGTCGAGCAGCCGCAGAAAATCTTCGTTTTGGTCGACAGTTCGACATGGACTTCGAGACCCATAACTATTTCATATTCCATTATTCTGCCGCACTCCTTTCCTTGTTCTTCATTTCAGGCAGTTCATCTGCTCCTCCCTGTGCGAAAGAAGCAGGTCTGCGTCTGTGAAAATCAGTCATCTCCTGATATGCAGATGCCGCTTTGATCAGCTTGCTCTCGGCGAAGGAATCACCAATAAACTGCATTCCGATCGGAAGACCTTCGGAGCTGAATCCGCATGGCAGTGAAATCGAAGGTACTCCTGTCAAATTGACCGAAACAGTATATATATCAGCCATATACATCGCTACAGGATCGCTTATCTGTCCTCCGATCTTATATGCTGTCGTCGGACTTACAGGGCTGATTATCATATCGTATCTGCTGAAGACATCGTCAAATGATCTCTTTATGAGACCGCGAACCTGCAGAGCTTTTTTGTAATATGCATCGAAATACCCGGAGCTGAGCACGAACGAGCCAAGCATGATTCTGCGCTTTACTTCGGTACCGAAACCCTCACTCCTCGATTTATAATAAGTTTCAAGAATATCTTCTGCTGAATTTGTTCTCAATCCATATTTTATGCCGTCATAACGCGAAAGATTAGAGCTAGCCTCTGCGCAGGCTATAATATAATATGCTGGAACTGCATAATCGATGTCAGGCAACTTGAATTCCTCTACAACAGCACCTTCGCTCTCAAGCAGCTTCGCAGCATTAATAATCGCCTCTTTGATCTCAAGGTCAAGACCTTCTCCAAAGCAGTTTGACGGAATGCCGATTTTCATGCCTTTGATCGAGGCTGCCGGATCTTCAGGATCTGATATTGAATTACTGAAATCGAAAGGCATTCTCATTATCGACGTGCTGTCACGGTCGTCTCTGCCTGAGATCATCTCGAGAACGGCTGCACAGTCTTTTACATCATGCGCGATAGGTCCGATCTGATCAAGCGATGATGCATAAGCAAGAAGGCCGTATCTCGAAACACTGCCGTAAGTCGGCTTTATACCTGTGAGTCCATTGAAAGCAGACGGCTGTCTGATCGAACCACCCGTATCAGACCCGAGGGCATACGGTGCCATACCTGCTGCAACTGCTGCCGCACTGCCGCCAGATGAACCGCCTGGCACTCTTGAAGTGTCCCACGGATTTCCACATGCCCCAAAGTAAGATGTCTCTGTTGAGCCGCCCATGGCGAACTCGTCCATATTTGTCTTTCCGAGCATAACAGCGCCTGATTCTTCAGCTTTTAAAACAGCAGTTGCACTGTACGGAGGTATAAAATTATCCAGTATGTGCGATGCAGCCGATGTAATGACACCTTCTGTGCAGAGGTTGTCCTTTATCGCTACAGGCACACCGGCAAGTCTGCTTTTCTCAAATCCGCCATTTTCAAGCGATTTCTGCACTTCATCGGCCCTTGCCAGAGCATCTTCCTTCGTAACAGTAATGTACGCGTTTATTTTTCCATCTTTTTCTTCAACAGCATCGAGGTACGCCTCAGCAGCTTCTCTTACCTTTACCTCTCCGCTCCTTATTTTCTGCCCAAGCTCAAGGGCAGTCATTTCTCTTATTTCCATGTCTTCACCCTATTCGACAGTCTTAAGTACCTTGAAATATGAACCGCGCTTTTCAGGCGCATTTGCCAGAAGACGTTCTCTGTCATCGTGATTTACGACTTCATCTTCTCGAAAATTATTAACTTCAGAAAAAGGATGTGACATTTCCGGCAGCCCAGCAGTATCCAGTTCGCTGAGCTTATCGACGTAATTAAGAATATCAGTGAGATCCGACTCCATGGTCCTCTTTTCCTCATCGCTGAGATAGAGCCTTGAAAGATCACCGAGATATCCTATCAGATCTTCATTAATCTGCATTGAACCTCCTCCAAATAAAAAATCCCTGCAGCATTCAAGCTGCAGGGACGATTAATCAACTAACCGCGGTACCACCCGCATTGGCGCAGCGCGCCCTCTCACAATGCAGTAACGCGCATCAGACGTGTTTCCCTACTGGCCCCGATCAGGTTTTCGAAAAACAGGCTCACGGGTGTTCTTCGCCGGAAGCTGTCCAGACGGCATTTTCAGTCTCGATACCGTTCCCTTTTACTGCGCCTCACCGGTTACTCCTCCCGGTCATAACCTTTTTTATTAATGCTGTTTAATATCCCGTTACATATGTCACGAGACTCCCGGATTCCTGTCCAAATCAATAAACATATAATACACCGGGCTGTTTCCTCCGTTCAGCTGACCCTGAATCACGCTGTCTTAATATCAGCAGCTAATCTCTCTCCGTTATCTATACAAAGCGCAACATCGATTCAGAATGAAAAACTGATCGGACGATTTAATTACGATAATTTGTATTATATAAAATCGGAAAACTGAAATCAATGGAAAAATAAAGTAATATCAGAACACATGCAATAAAATCTGCTGTACTGCCTGCACCGGTCTGGATTTCATACTTCTCTCAAATTGCTTTGTCATGATGGATGGTTACTTGAAATTAAATTGTTCAGTATGATTTATACATATGCACTACATTTTAATTTTTCTGGTCAACCGATTCTTCATGCGATTTATACCAAAACAAATAAAAAAACAGCCTGTATACCAACATCAGCTTCAAGATTTCCCCGCCGATTTATAACCACGGCAGCGATCAGTAATATTTATATTCCAGAATATGTTATAGGCTGTATTGTATATTATTTAAATAAAACGTTTTTACTCCAATTAACACGATTTCGACGTATTAAGCTTTGAAAGCCTATCTAAGCGATTTTCATCATTGCTTGATAAGATGGGTCTTAAAAAATAAAAAAGGCTCTTATTCGGCGCCTGATGGTTTCATATTTTATGTAATTAAATGTATAAATATGTTATTTATGCATTGACAGCTGTTTTTTAACATTCATACATTGACCGCGGAGCGGACATAAATTTTCTTTTCCGCGGTCAATTGCTTTTTCATGCAGTCCTAAGAATATTTCTCTCAGAGCGGACAGTTTCTCGGATAGTGATATTTTTTTACTTTGATTCATTTACTTCAGTTGCCTCTGCTCCAGCAGATACAGACTCATCGTCAGTCTCCTTAAAACAATCTGACTCGATCATTTCAGACCGTGTAGTCTCTGTATCCTCGATATCGCCTTCGCTAAAATCCGATTCTGCAGAAAGCCCGTCTTTTCCGTAAGTTCTCCTGAGCATGAATTCACAGACGGCTGCCGGGAGCATTATGCTGCCTGCCAGCTGAACAGCCATCAGCGAAAAGCAGAGGATCCACGTATGATGAATATATCGAGATGCCACCAGGAAAAATATCACTGTAACTGCTCCAATGCTGATGCCTGATGAGTAAAGCATATGAGCATAAAGGTTATTTGCAAAGTTCCATGCCTCTTCAGACACAGCTGCGCGTCTCGAATGAAATCTGAGAAACCGTTTCTCGCCATAAGCCGGCATGTTCCTTATATATTTTCTGCCGCCTGAAATAAGAACCACAGGAATTACAAGGCTCAATACAAGTTGAATAATCCACATCTTTTTGTTCCCTCCGTCTGTGTCTCTGCCTGAATCTGATGAAATATTCCTGACAAGCATATGGTATAAATTGTCATGCTCAAAGTTTAAACAGCAGTTAATCGTAAGTATATCCGGGCTTGAAACATCATATTATTCCGTCATTCATCTGTGCTGTGCTCCGAATCATCTTCTACGTTTTTAGCTGACGCTTTCTTTTGTTTATCCAGTTCCTCATCCTTGTTTTTCAGCCATGTATCCCAGTCCACCCAGCCATCGCGCTTGTCCTGCTCTTCATCACCCGGCCATGTACTCCAGTCGTCCCAGTCATCATCGCTTTTTTTATCTTTAATCTCAAGTGTATCTGGATACATATCGTCGCCATTTTCATCGAAATATACTTTGAGATGTTTTTCTATATAATTTATCGGTATAAGCACGAAAATGATCTGAACCGCAATTACAGCCGCTGTAATTACCCAGGCATAGACTGAAACGACATATTTTAAAAACGCGTCTATCAGGCCCGTGAAAGCCGCCAGATAAATTCCAAGGAATATGCTTACGACGCCAAAGCTGTGATTCGAATAATCCCATGTTTTTTGACTGAGCTGAGAACGTCTGGTTCTGTATGAAATGCCTCTGCTGCCGTATTGGGGAGGGTTAAACGTAAATAATATGCCACCGAAAATATATATAAACGGCACCACAATACTCACAATAGCCATAAAAAGATTCATTGCAGCATACCTCCTGAAATCTCATTATAGCAGATGCATATCAACCGGCAATCTTTTTTGCACGGCGCCAGAAGAATATAAAGAGAATGGATATAATAATCACCGGAAGTTTTCCATCACCAGGCAGCGCTACATGACACCGCGACGTAATATCGATTTACGCCCATGTTAACAACTGGACAAATTCTGCATAAACTTACGAGGATGACCAGCACTGATAATAAAAAAACAGCGATTGTAAATACAATGGAGCATGAAGTAATGATTCCACATGCAAAATAATGAATATGGCATTTCACTTATTTCCTGTGAAATAAGTCATAAAAATCAGCATCCAAAATAAAAAAGCTGCATGGTCGATGCAGCCTTCAGAAAGGATATATGTTGAACGACGTTTTTATTTACAGATCGCGCAGACTGAGCCCAAAAAGGCACAGCCGCGCGGCCCGCAAATGAAATTAAGTATATGTAAAGGAAATACTTACAATACCTGACTCCGCCGAAGCGGATTCCGGAGTCTGCTGCACCATGCTGCTCCAGCAGCATGGTCAGATTCTCCGTGTGTGCATATATTAGATGTATAACCTGTAAAGCTGTTTTATGACTGCACGCTTGAGAGCAGATCACCGTAGCTAGGGAAAGGCCAGTACTCCTTGCATGTAAGAGTTTCGAGTTCATCTGCAACTACCCTGAGCTCATTCATCTTAGGAATGACGCTGTCGTGGAAGAATGTTGCAGCCTCTACAGGCTCGTACTCTCCTGCTTTGATAACAGCCTCTTCGAGGAGATTGATCTTCTGTCCGAGCACTTCAGCAAGGTCGGAAATTCTCGAAAGTGCTGAAATTTCAGCATTGGCATTTACTCCGAGCTCCTTCTTCGAAATAGCTGTATCAGCAAGATCTGCACTGTATGCACTTACTGCAGGAGCGATGAACTTGCGCGCCATATCTATCATTGTAAGGGCTTCGATATTTATCATCTTGCCGTAATTTTCGAGCTGAACTTCAAATCTCGCACGAACCTCTGTTTCAGTGAAGATTCCGTGTTTCTTATAGAGCTCGATGTTCTTCTTGTTGAGTGACTGTGTTACAGCCTCAGCAGTGCTTGTGAGATTGAGAAGTCCTCTCTTCTCCGCAAGTGCAACCCACTCTTCTGTATAGTTGTCACCGTTGTATATGATCCTCTGATGCTTTGTGAGGACATCTTTTGTGAGCTTTCTGAGATCACCGGCAAGGTCAGTAGTACTTTCAAGCCTGTCAGCATACTGTTCAAGCGACTCAGCTACGATAGTGTTTAGAACGCAGCAGATATCACCGATCGACTGCTCAGATCCCGGCATTCTGAATTCGAACTTGTTGCCTGTGAAAGCAAACGGAGACGTTCTGTTTCTGTCCGTTGTATCTTTCTTGAATGATGGAAGAACATTTGCTCCGAGATCAAACAGACCTTCCTTATCCATGTGAATTTCCTCGCCTGCAATAATCTTGTCTACTACAAAGCCAATTTCGTCCCCGAGGAATACTGAAATGATTGCAGGAGGTGCTTCGTTTCCGCCGAGCCTATGATCGTTGCCGGCAGATGCTACAGCACATCTGAGCAGATCCTGATAATCATCAACAGCCTGAATTACAGCGATGAGCATGAGCATGAACATCATGTTCTTCTTAGGGTTATCACCAGGATCGAGGAGGTTCATTCCAGTATCGGTCGAGATCGACCAGTTTACGTGCTTTCCTGATCCGTTTACACCTGCGAATGGCTTTTCATGAAGCAGGCATACCATGTCATGTCTTCTTGCGATCTTGCGGAGCAGTTCCATGCTGAGCTGGTTCTGATCGAGTGCCACATTTGTCTCTGAATAGATAGGTGCCATCTCGTGCTGAGCAGGTGCCACCTCGTTGTGCTCTGTCTTGACAGGAATTCCAAGTTTCCAGAGTTCAACATCAATATCTTCCATAAACTCCTTGACTCTCGGATTTATAGCTCCAAAGTAGTGATCGTCGAGTTCCTGTCTCTTAGGAGGCTTTGCGCCGAAAAGCGTCCTGCCTGTGTAAATAAGGTCAGGCCTCTTTAAATAAGTTTCTTTATCCACAAGGAAATATTCCTGCTCTGCGCCTACAGAAGTGATAACCTTCTTGACATCATCCATGCCGAAGATCTTCATTATGCGCATTGCCTGCTTGTTTATTTCATCCATCGATCTCAGAAGAGGTGTCTTCTGGTCGAGCGCCTCACCGCCGTAAGCAGCGAAAGCTGTTGGAATGCACAGAGTTTTTTCCTTTATAAATGCATATGATGTCGGATCCCAGTTAGTGTATCCTCTGGCCTCAAACGTAGCTCTGATGCCTCCTGAAGGGAAACTCGAACCGTCAGGTTCACCCTTTATGAGATCCTTTCCTGAGAAATCCATGATAATTGTGCCGTCTCCTACAGGAGAGATGAATGCGTCATGCTTTTCAGCATTTACTCCTGACAGAGGCAGAAACCAGTGTGCAAAGTGAGTGGCACCGTTTTCAATAGCCCAGTTTTTCATTTCTGCAGCGATTACATTTGCCACATCCATAGTCAGATCTTTGTTCGTTTCGATTGACTCTCTCAGTGCTCTGTAAGTCTGCTTCGGAAGACGTTCTTTCATAACGGCGTCATTAAACACCATACTGCCGAAGATATCGCTTACTTTTTCCATAAGTATGCTCCTTTCACATAGATACTTTTAATTTCATTTGAAGGCTTTGATTTTATCAGTCCGACGCAGTGAATATGCGGTCACTGCGGCAACACCACAGTCATAAAGCAATAAAAAAAGGCGCCACGGATTTATTAACCCTCAGCGCCATTGCTAAATCATATGCTTAATATACTATCAGCTAAAATGATTGTCAACATAAAATGTCGAAAATGTATACGAAATTATTATTGCACAGATGCATTAAAACACGATCCGGCAAAAAATATTTCAGTTCTGAATAGTGTAAAAATATGTAATGATATCATTCCTGCGCGGGCTCCGCCCGCATATGCCGCCGCAGGCGGCGGAAACAGGAGATTTTTACAGCTGCAGCTTTTTCATGCAGAGCGGGAACAGATACTTATATTCAGCATCGAGATCAAGCTCTATATCGGTAAATATCTGGAACGACAGCAGTCCCTGATAAATCAGGAGATCAAGTCCATTCATTACACTCAGGCCGCATTCCTCAGCATGACTGAGGAACTTTGTACGCCACGGGCTGTAAATCAGGTCGACTGCCATAGCCTTTGTGTTATCGAGAAACGAAAGATCATCAAAAGCGTTTTTTACACCAGTCATTCCAAGCGGCGTGCAGTTTATTATCAGATCAGCCGACGACGCGCACGAAGCGAGGTTTTCCGCTGTAAGCGCAGCTGCTTGTGCACAAGCTATATTATCTGTAAGCTGTTTTGCTTTATTCACGGTTCTGTTAAGGACTGTAACAGATGATGCTCCAGCCCCTGCCAGCGCATGGACGACAGCGTGAGATGCCCCGCCGGCACCGATTATCATTACATCGGCACCGTTTATTTCAAAACCTCTGTTTTTCAGTGCGGCGAGCATGCCGGGAGCATCAGTGTTATATCCATATGTTTTTCCATATCTTATCTGCACAGTGTTTATAGCGCCGATCATGCGCGCATCATTATCTGCTTCATCGACAATATCGAGCAGATTGACTTTATGCGGCATTGTAGCATTAAAACCACAGAATTCGAGATATTCTGCCATCTTTGTAAATTTTGCAGTATCATTTCCATGCACAAGAACAGGGATATATAAAGCATCATATCCATGTTCTTCTATTATTTTCCCATGCATGAAAGGCGAAAGAGAATGATCGATCGGATCGCCAATTACCGCCATTTTCATTGTCTTTCTGCTGAATATCATGTAAAACCCCTGCCTTTTCCTAGGATCTTTATATTTATTCTTCTGAACTGCCCGTGCGGTCTTCTCTGTATTCCAACGCAGCTTTTATCAGCTCTCTGAACAAAGGATGAGCTTTATTTGGTCTGCTCTTGAACTCAGGATGGAACTGTACACCTATGAAGAATCTTTTATCAGGTATCTCCATCGCTTCGACGAGCCTGCCATCAGGTGAAAGACCGGAAAATACTACGCCAGCATTCTCAAAGCGCTCTCTGTACGAGTTATTGAACTCATATCTGTGTCTGTGGCGCTCTTGAATTTCCTCAACGCCCTCACCATAGGCTTCAGCGAGTCTGGTGCCGGACTTGACGTGGCACGGATATGCTCCCAGCCTCATCGTTCCGCCCATCTGAATATTGCCGCGCTGATCAGCCATCCAGTGAATTACAGGAGAATCGCTCTCAGGAGCAAATTCGCTCGAATTCGCATCAGATATTCCCATTACGTTTCGTGCAAAATCTATAACCGCCAGCTGCATGCCAAGACAAATGCCGAGCATTGGAATGTCGTGTTCTCTGGCATATTTTACGGCAGTTATTTTTCCTTCAATACCTCTGTCTCCGAAACCGCCCGGAACGAGAATTCCATCACAGTCTGAAAGGAGCCTGTCTACCGTATCAGGAACAACATCCTCTGAATTGATCCACTCTATTTCTACATTTGCGCTGTTTTCCCAACCGCCGTGTCTCAGAGCCTCAGCAACCGAAAGGTATGCATCGTGAAGCTTTACGTATTTGCCTACGAGTGCTATTTTCACATTTCTGTGGCTCGAATGAATGCGCTTTATCATAGCTTCCCACTCAGACATGTCACCTTCACGTTCTTCGAGACCGAGTTCTCTGCAGACAATCCTGGAGAAATTGCTTTCCTCGAGCATCATAGGTGCCTCATAAAGTACAGGAACCGTCGTGTTGTTTATGACACAATCCTCAGGAACGTTGCAGAACAGAGATATCTTTCTGCGGATGCTGTCTGACACAGGCGCGCTGCAGCGTGCCACTATTATGTCAGGAGAAACTCCCATTGAACGGAGCTCTTTTACAGAATGCTGCGTCGGTTTTGACTTGAACTCGCCGGAGCCCTCCAGATAAGGAATCAGCGTAACATGGATGAATATGCAGTTTTCTTTGCCGACCTCAAGCGAAAGCTGCCTTATTGCTTCTATGAACGGCTGACTTTCTATGTCACCTGTCGTGCCGCCTATCTCTGTTATTACGATATCGGCATCAGCTTTCTTGCCTACTGAATATATAAAATTTTTTATTTCATTAGTTATATGTGGAATGACCTGAATCGTTTCACCGAGATAATCTCCCCTGCGCTCTTTATTAAGAACGTTCCAGTAAACCTTTCCTGTAGTCAGGTTTGAATATTGGTTCAGATTCTCATCGATAAACCTTTCGTAATGTCCGAGATCCAGGTCTGTCTCGGCGCCGTCTTCTGTTACAAATACTTCGCCGTGCTGATATGGGCTCATAGTTCCCGGATCGACGTTTATATATGGATCGAGCTTCTGGGAAATTACCTTATATCCTTTTGCTTTGAGCAGTCTGCCCAGTGAAGCAGCTGTAATGCCCTTTCCGAGGCCGGATACTACGCCCCCGGTGACAAATATGTACTTTAAGTCCTTCATATTTTTTCTCCTCGGTTAAAGCTTTATACAATAATTGTTCCTTCGAATATCTCGCGGCAGTCTCCTGTGAGCCTTACTCTTCCGTGTGAATAAAGAATTCTTAGTTCTCCTCCTATGAGCTGAACTGTGATCTCCTTATCTCTTTCACAGTATCCGTTTTCAACAGCTGCGACCACTGCAGCGCATGCTCCCGTACCGCATGCCCATGTCTCGCCGTTTCCGCGTTCCCAGACTCTCATTTTGATTTTTTCAGGGCTTATAACTTTTACAAATTCTGTATTTGTGCGTTCAGGGAACAATTTATTATGTTCAAATACCGGTCCGATCTTAGGAACATCTATGTTATCTACGTTTTTTACGAATACTACGCAGTGCGGATTTCCTACACTTACACATGTTATGTTGTAATCTCTGTTTCCTATAGTCACAGGTTCATCTATTACCTTGTCAGCTGCAATATTTACCGGAATAAGCTCAGGCTCAAGGTGAACCTCTCCCATATCGACAGTTGCGGCCACAACTTCTCCGTACCTCTTGATAAGCTTAATCTCCAGAAGCTCGTCATCCGCCTCGACGGTAACTGCATTGCCAGGTGCTATGCCAGAATCATGCAGATACTTTCCTACACATCTGAGAGCATTCCCTGAGAGACCTCCATTTGTGCCGTCCCTGTTGATAAGCTCAACACGTGCATCCGCTTTATCCGAAGGATATATCAGACAAATTCCGTCGCCGCCTATGCCGAGATGTCTGTCGGAAAGCATTACTGACAGGCCTCCTGGATTATCTATATGCTGGTCGAAGCAATTGAAGTAAATATAGTCGTTGCTCGTTCCGCTCATCTTCAGAAATCTGAGTTTCTGGCGCTCTTTCCTCATATCGTTGATGTTTACGAGTTCAGTACACTCCTGAGTGAAATTCGACTTCAGACTCTTAACAAGAGCATTTGCCGTATCTATTGATGTCAGACAAGGTATATCGTGCTCTACGGTCTTTCTTCTGATCCTTACTGAATCCTTTGTCGGAATACGTCCTCTCGAATCTGTTGAAATTACATAATCCACGATGCCTCTCTCAATCACCGTCATACAGTTGTTGTCAGACTCATGTATCTTATCGACGTGGTGCACAGTCATACCCTCGCCTTCAAGAACTCTTGCAGTTCCTTCGGTGGCATAAAGATCAAATCCGAGTTCAGCAAATCCACGTGCCACATCTGCTATTTCAGGCTTGTCTCTGTCCCTTACTGTTATGAGTACACCGCCGTTTCTCTTCATCTTGTAGCCGGCTGCCACAAGGCCTTTGTAAAGTGCTTCTTCAAGCGTCGATGCAATTCCGAGAACCTCGCCTGTGGATTTCATTTCAGGTCCGAGATGAGTATCCACGTTAATGAGTTTCTCAAATGAGAATACAGGTACCTTTACTGCATAATACGCACTCTTTCTGTAAAGGCCTGTGCCATATTCCATATCAGCGAGCTTTTCTCCAAGCATCGTGCGTGTGGCCAGCTCAACCATAGGCACACCTGTAACTTTGCTGATGTAAGGAACAGTTCTCGAAGACCTCGGATTTACCTCTATTACATATAGGTCATTGTTGTATATCAGGTACTGAATATTGACCAGACCGAGCGTCTTCATTGAAAGAGCAAGTTTAGCCGACTGATCGATTATCTTTTCTATAATATCGTCTGTAATGTTCCATGCAGGATAAACCGCAATAGAATCACCCGAGTGTATGCCTGTTCTCTCAATGTGTTCCATTATTCCCGGAATGAGTATATCTTTTCCGTCGCATATCGCGTCGACTTCAAGCTCTATTCCCTGCAGATACTTATCTATAAGTATAGGGTTTTCGATATCCTGTCTCAGGATGATCGCCATGTATTCCTTGATATCGTTGTCATCAAACGCTATTATCATGTTCTGACCGCCCAGAACATATGAAGGACGCATGAGAACAGGATATCCGATACGATTTGCAGCCTCGAGAGCTTCTTCTGTGGTCATTACAGTGAGACCCTCTGCGCGCTTGATCTTAAGTTCGCCCAGGAGCTCATCAAATCTCTCTCTGTCCTCTGCCATATCAATGCTGTCAGCCGGTGTTCCGAGAATGCGGACACCATGCTCATTAAGATTCTTTGTGAGCTTTATTGCAGTGCCGCCGCCGTATGCCACAACTACAGCATCCGGTTTTTCAGTGTTAATGATGTTCATTACATCTTCATCTGTGAGCGGTTCGAAATAAAGTCTGTCAGCAGTATCGAAATCTGTAGAAACCGTTTCAGGGTTGTTGTTTACGATTACAACTTCGTAACCGGCCTTTTTCAGCGCCCATACGCACTGAACAGATGAATAGTCAAACTCGATGCCCTGGCCTATTCTGATAGGACCAGAACCGAACACGATTATCGTGCCCTTTGTATTGTCTTCGCGTTTTTGTTCTCTGATAAACGATTCAGCTTCATTATCATCGTCGTATGTTGAATAGAAATACGGTGTTTCCGCGTCGAATTCAGCGGCACACGTATCTACCATTTTATATACAGCATAACGCTTATTCTGTATTTTCTGCCCCGATAAGCGTTCTATTTCCTTGTCAGGAAAAGACATTTTCTTTGCCTCAAGATAAAGTGTATCGTCAAGCTTTTCGCTTCCAAGGCGCTTTTCCATGTCTATTATGTTCACTATCTTCTCAAGGAACCACTTATCGATCTTTGTAATCTCGTGAATCTCATCGACATCTGAAATTCCTCTCGAAAGTGCCTGGTATATGACGAACAGTCTCTCATCATCGCATACGCTGATCTTGTCGTGTATCTCTTCGTCGGATTTCGCTCTCAGATGCTCTGTATCGAGCGTCATATGACCGATCTCACATCCCCGTACAGCTTTCATGAGCGCTTCTTCAAATGTCTGGCCTATAGCCATTACCTCGCCCGTCGCTTTCATCTGAGTGCCAAGCGTTCTCTTAGCATACACGAACTTGTCAAACGGCCATTTCGGGAACTTGACTACTACATAGTCCAGGGCAGGTTCGAAGCACGCATATGTATTTCCTGTAACGGCATTCTTTATCTCGTCAAGTGTGAAACCGATAGCGATCTTTGCAGCCACTTTTGCTATAGGATAACCTGTTGCCTTTGAAGCGAGAGCTGAAGATCTTGAAACTCTCGGATTTACCTCGATTACAGCGTACTCAAAACTGTCAGGTTTGAGAGCGAACTGACAATTGCATCCCCCTTCGACCTTAAGTTCCGAAATTATGCTGAGCGCGGCACTTCTGAGCATCTGGTATTCCTTGTCTGAAAGTGTTACGCAAGGAGCTATTACGATGCTGTCACCTGTATGTACGCCTACTGGGTCAAAGTTTTCCATCGAGCATACCGTTATTACGTTGCCTTTTGAGTCACGCATAACCTCAAACTCGATTTCCTTCCATCCAGAAATGCATTTTTCAACAAGGACCTGAGTTATTGGTGAGAGCCTTAAACCATTCGATGTGATCTCACGAAGTTCTTCTTCATTGTTTACAATACCTCCACCAGTTCCGCCAAGTGTAAATGCAGGACGTATTATAACCGGATATCCGATCTCATCGGCAAAATCGACTGCAGACTCCACATCGTTGACAACTTTTGAAGGAATTACAGGCTGCCCTATCGCTTCCATCGTGTCTTTAAACTGCTGTCTGTCCTCCGCTTTGTCTATGGTTTCAGGATTTGCGCCGAGAAGCATTACTCCCTGTTCCTCAAGAAATCCCTCTTTAGCCAGCTGCATGGAAAGCGTGAGACCAGTCTGGCCGCCAAGTGTCGACAGGAGACCGTCAGGTTTTTCCTTCTTGATGATTCTCTTCACAACGTCCAGTGTCAGCGGCTCGATATAGATAGAATCCGCCATCTGGTTGTCTGTCATGATAGTGGCAGGATTCGAGTTTACAAGAACTACTTCAAGCCCCTCCTGTTTGAGAGCTCTGCACGCCTGAGTGCCGGCGTAGTCGAACTCCGCTGCCTGTCCTATAACGATAGGCCCGGAACCGATAACCATTACTTTTTTAAGTTTCTTATTTAACGGCATTAACGTCGACCTCCTCCATCAGTTTAATAAAGTCTTCGAACAGAAAATCGGAATCGTGAGGTCCGCCTGAAGCCTCAGGATGGAACTGTACTGAGAATACCGGTCTGTCTTTGTAATTCACGCCTTCGCATGTTCCGTCATTGGCATTTACATAGCTTTCTTCTGCAAAATCAGGAAGACTGTCAGCTACTACACAGTAGCCGTGATTCTGGCTTGTTATGAAAATACGCCCGTCACTGAGTCTTTTTACAGGATGATTAGCACCTCTGTGACCGTACTTCATCTTCTCTGTACGTCCTCCTGCAGCAAGAGCGAGCAGCTGATGTCCGAGACAGATTCCGAAAACAGGAATACCACTCTGATACAATTTTGCGATTTCGTTTATGACACCGACATTGTCTGCAGGATCTCCAGGACCGTTTGAAAGCATTATGCCGTCCGGCTTCATTGCTATTATTTCATCGGCCGCCGTGCTGTAAGGAACCACAGTTACGTCGCATCCATGCCGTGAAAGTTCTCTGGCAATATTATATTTTGCGCCGAGATCGAGCAGCACAACCTTCTTAGGCGGTCTGTCCCCGAGTTTTTCTGGCGGCCATGCGAAATCACACAGTCCCGACCAGTCAGGACGCGGATCAACATAATTGTAGTGTTCGATATGATCTGTAGAAGTAGATGCCACAGCATCATCTATGCTGTATTTCTTAAGATCAGCCGCAGCTGCTTCGATGTCATCCGGAAGCTCAGAAAGAAGAGCGCCGTTCATGACACCGTTTTCTCTTACTGTCTTTGTAAGCTCTCTTGTATCTATCCCGTAAATTCCAGGAATATTCTGCTCCCGCAAAAAAGTGTCAAGATCTCCCTGATTTCTAAAATTAGAAGGTTCCTGACACCAGTCTCTTACAATATATCCTTTTACAAAAGACTTCCTGCTCTCAAAGTCCTCCGGAATAACTCCGTAATTTCCGATAAGTGGAAATGTCTGAATAACGATCTGACCATAATAGCTTGGATCTGTGAGCGTCTCAAGATAACCTGTCATAGCTGTCGTAAAAACAACTTCACCGGTTATATCGCCCCCGGCTCCGAAAGATTTGCCTTCGAAAACTTTACCGTTTTCAAGCAGCAGATATTTCTTTTTCTCCATCTTTTGCCTCGTCTTTCGTACTAAAGGGTATAAACAATTTTATTTGTTATAGTATGTTTTTATTATATTCTGCGCGATATTGCGCTTTGTAGTTCTCAGATCCATGGCCTGCTTCTCTATAAATCTATGAGCCTGATCCTCTGTCATATTCATGTCTTTTATGAGCATCGACTTGGCCCGCGATACGAGTCTGGCTTCTTCAAGAGAGGATCTGAGCTTTCTGTTCTCATCGCGCATCCTGTTCATAAGAGAACACATGGTAAATAAACTGCAGCATAACGCAGAATATGATTTTTTTTCAACAGGTCTCGATGTTATAATTATACCTTTTTTCCGGATGTCTCCACTGACTCTTTTGTAAGTTACATCATTCGTCATGAGAAGAACCGGATACATCAGTTTTTCGCATACATATACACATATGTCGATTCCCTGCCCGTCATTCAGCGGTGTATTTACAATCATAGCATCGTATTTTCCCGATTCCATCAGCTGACTGGCTTCTTCAGCTGTTTTCGCAGAATCGCTTGAAACATCTTCAAAGCCGTTCACAAATGATGCTATCGCTTGTATGCTTTTCTCTGAGCCGGACACTAAAAGTATTTTTTTCATAAGTAAACCAGATGCATAATTTTATGAAAATTTAGCATTTCAAGCCGTCCACATATATGAAAAGTGCACGCCTGTGCACATTTCTCCGCGAACTTTTTCGTTATATTATACATTAAGCCATGATCTTTTCATAGTAAAAAACTGCTTTTTTCAACACACTTTCATCACATTTCAGGAATAGAAACACATAAATAATCCACCACAGGCTGTGGATATGTGCATAAGTTTTGTGGATAAGTGCATATATCTGTGCATAATCATTGTGGATAAGTGGATAATTTATGCACACAAAAACCAGGTTCGCATTTTCTCACACTTATAAACCTGTTGAAAAGTGGATAACTTCTGTAGATAAGCTCCAGAGGCCCGTAGTATAATAAAAATGTGAATAAATAATCTCATATTCGGATTTATCCACAGTATCAGTGGATAAATATATATTACGTACCATTACATTTTGAAATAATAATTTAAAGGAGAACTTGTCATGGCACTTGAAGATATAACAAATAAAAATTTCGATGAGGAGATAGTTCTTTCCGTCAATCCTGTTATCATAAATCTTTTTACTCCAATGGTTCAGCAAAGTTTCGAAAATGAAGAAAAACTGGCTGAAATAGCTGATGAGTACAGCGATGTTGTAAAGATCTGCAGGATGAACCTCGACGAGCAGCCTAAGCTCACCGAACTTTTTGAGGTGGACCGTCTGCCGCTCATGCTTATGCTTGACGGCGGAATAATAATCAAAAAAATTTATGATACTCCTACAAAAGAGGAAATCATCAACGAGATGGAACTCGATAAAGTAAGAGAATTCAGAAAAAAGGGAATCTATTACAAACCTAAGAGAAATTATATTCCAAACTACATCAGAAATGAACGCTGGTAATCTGGAGGATTAAAATGGAAAATATCACAATGTGTGACGTTATCATCATCGGCAAGGGCCCGGCCGGTATTTCAGCTTCGCTCTACGCTGTCCGCGCAGGACTCAACGTCATAGTAATCGGTAAGGACAGCGGCAGTCTCGGAAAAGCTTCCAGGATAGAAAATTATTACGGATTCGACGGTGGCATAAACGCCAGCGAGCTTTTTGAAAACGGCATAAAGGGAGCTGAGCGTCTGGGCGTCCATGTTATCACGGATGAAGTGTTTGAAATTGAAAACATGAACGGTCTTTTTCACATAACTTCATCTCATGGCATATATGAATCAGCAGTCTGCATACTCGCAGCCGGATCAAGCAGAAAAACGCTGCCTATAAAAGGACTCAGTGATTACGAGGGCAAAGGTGTCAGCTACTGTGCCGTATGCGACGGATTTTTCTACAAGAATCTGCCTGTAGCTGTAATAGGAAATGCCGAATACGCTGTAAGCGAAGCGAAACATCTGACATCAATTGCGTCCGAAGTTACAATTCTCACAAACGGACTCAGTATGACTGCTTCTGTACCTGATGAAATCAAAGTCAATGAATCACCAATTGCATCAATTGAAGGCGATGATCTGCTTCATAAAGTTGTATTCAAAGACGGGAGCACACTCGATGTCGAAGGTGTTTTTGTAGCAATAGGCACAGCTTCATCTGTAGATCTCGCGCGCAAGCTTGGTGTTGTTGACAGCGAAGGAAAGATCGATGTTGATGAAAATATGGCCACATTTATTCCGGGATTCTACACTGCAGGCGACTGCAACGGCGGACTTCTTCAGGTTGCAAAAGCTGTCGGCGAAGGAGCTATCGCAGGAACATCCGCAGTAAAATATGTAAAAAGCCTAAAATCAAAATAACTCCTGATTGTTATATGACAAATTAACTGCTTCTGTCGCCAATATCTGTGCGTTGTTGATCAACTGCTCAGCCGCTAAAAAATGCGCTGACCGCGGCATCATAATTTACGGCCACCGCGCACCCGGATTTTTGATAAAAATCAATTGCGGCTTATCTGAAAGCAAAGGATTATTTTGACAATATGCAGTCAAAGTTTATTGATTGGTAACGCCTGTATCAGTTCCACGTGAAACAACTGAAAAATATAAATGCTTAACTAAAAAATACAGTAATGTTTTACCAATAGAAAATCAATTAAAGCCATGCCTTGCTATGGAATATTTTAACAAAACAACTTGTACTGCACTCTGCAGATGTCAATATAAAAAATATAATTTGCCAGATATGTCTCCCAGTAGATTGGAAAACTGATTCACT
>CADBRA010000048.1 GCA_902796965.1 uncultured Eubacteriales bacterium
ACACTCAATCATTTATAAAGTTTGCAGATATGTAATATTGCACAAAAAACGGCGAGGATAAAAAGCCGAACTACCTAAGGGTTTCAAAAAGATCTAAATCAGCATGTATGCGTAGGATAGAATTAATGTCGCTTTGAAAGCCTATTGAAGTGATATAATTACGTTGTAACGATGGAGGGTGGTTACATGTAACACATATGTCATGGATCAGATCTGCCGAGTTGCAAAAAATCAGAAACTATTATATGTATGTGTCAGCAGACCATTTACGAATTGTTCCTTTATCAAAAGAAGTTATGATCAAGTCTCTGTCATCAAAGCCCACTGCCAGCAAGAAGCAGGTGTCGCTTACTACTTTGACCAATTCGCCCTTCCTCAAAACACTCTGGTTTACCGTATAAAAAATCTCCCAAATGGGAGATTTCAATCTAGATGATTATCAGACACGGCTGCACATCCTGGTGTTATATGAATCTAATTTACTAAAACTTCCCATAACAAAAATGGGCTTCACATCTTGAAAACTCAATTGTCCAGGCAATCAGACAGATGTACGCTGTCCGTATGCAAAACAGCTGACTGATACAGCCATTCAGGAAACATTCCCGGCAATCATATCCTCAAGTTCCTGCATCATACTTTCAACATAATCCGCCGGCAGCAGCGCAATGCCGACTTCGTCACTTCCTACGATCAATCGGTCTCCGCTCTTTAATCCCAGATGATCGCGCGCAGCCTTTGGAATTACAATCTGACCACGGTCGCCCAATACAGCAACACCCCAGATATTCTTACCCTTCGGGGCAGGGGGGAGTATGCCAACGCCATCTACATTCTCTGATTTTGTGAGACTGTCAAGCGTTATCCCATAGACCTGCGCCAGCAGCGCCGCCTTCTCAATATCCGGGACCGTCATCCCATTTTCCCATTTTGCGTAAGCCTGCCGGGAAATACCGATCTTCTCCGCAATCTGCTCCTGTGAATAGCCCTTCAGTTTTCTGAGCATCACCAGATTATCTTTCAGCATAATGCCACCTCTTATAAATCAATCATTTCAAAATCAACACACGCTTTTCTGTATGAAACACCGGTCAGAAGGATATAAAGTATGACTCCGCCAAGAAGCAGAAAAATCTGCAGCACGATATGCTCAAAACCGAAGGCATTCAGCGCTTCCATTCCCGGAACGTGATGCAGCGCCTCCGCTGCTCCAATGGACAGAAAAGCCACAGCGATATAAATGACAAACGGCTTTCCAAGCTGGTAGGCGGTTCTGAAAAATCCGCCGAGAAAGATCGCGTTAAACAATCCGAAAACAAATAATGCAGCCCCAAGGAAAAACGGATTCGCATTCATCAAAGCATTCTCCCTGTATACAGCTGCATCCTTCAGGAGTGTCATGCGCAGTGCCGTCAGGAGTGCCATCAGCACAAATCCGCCAAACTCGATCAGAATTACAAACTGATATTTTCCCTTCACAACATCACGTTTCGATACCGGCAGCAGCGCTGAATAAACGATATCGTTCGCTTCTCTGGCGTTCTGAAAACTCCGATATATCCCCAGAGTAAGAAAGAACACGCCGCAGAGAATCGGATAGCCCGGCAGCATTGTCATAACCCCGAACCCGATAAACAGATAGGTCAGAACGAGCGCACTGAGGCGCATTTCTTTTTTCAGCAGTGCATTCATGGCAGCGCCTCCCTCTCCATTCTCAAAAAGACCTCTTCCAGAGATTCCTCCGGTTTTCCGCATTTCCTGAGAAACGCTTCCTTCGGAAGGTTTTCCTGAATTTCTCCATGCCTGATGTAAATAATGTTGTCCGCGCACCGTTCCAGATCGGATGTGATATGTGTCGAAAACAGAATCGTGACACCGTGTTCTTTCAATGTCTTAAACAACGTTATAATCTCATCCCTTGAGAAAGGATCCAGTCCGCTGGTGGGTTCATCAAGGATCAGCACCTCCGCACCGTGGGAAAGCGCCAGCAGCAGATTAAATTTCACCTTCATTCCATCTGACAGCTCCATCGGCTTCTTGTTTTCATCAATCGCGAAGAGCGCCCTGTATTTCCGATATGCTTCTTCTTCCCAGTTCTGGTAGAACATTTTCGTAACACTGACAATTTCCCGGATCGTCTTTCTCGGATACCAGCTGACCGCGCCGGTCGAATAACCGATCCGCTGCTTAATCTCTGCCTCATGCCCCGCGAGCGGTATACCAAAATACGAAATTTCCCCGCTGTCCGTATGGATCAGATTCAGCATAGACTTGATTGTAGTCGTTTTTCCGGCACCGTTGCGCCCGATAAAGCCTGTGATCTTACCGGCTTCCAGCAGAAAGGATACATTCTTCAGCCGGAATGCCGGATAGGCTTTGCAAACATTCCGCAGCTCTGCAATATTCATAGTCACCTCCCGATAAATGAACCCGAAAATGAATTTCTATGAATAATGTAAGGTTCAGTTGCCTTCTGATCAACCAACTGCAGATAACAGGAGCTGTATGAATTGGTTGCATAGATGCGGCTTGGGGCCGAACAAAAAAAGAACGGACAGAACCTCACAGATTCTGCCTAACCGTTCCTTACATCTCTTTTGCTATTGCCCCGGCAGGACAGACCGGTACGCAGTTTCCGCAGTGCAGGCACCGGTTCTGATCGATGACCGCCGGTGTCCGCGACAGATCAATACAATTCTGCGGGCACACAGAAAGACATTTCCCGCATCCATTGCATCGGCCGCTGATCTTATATCCACCGGTTTCAGGCGATGCTTTTCCAATGGCAAAGGTTCCTCTTGTCACATGTCCCGGATCGCTGATATCAAAGAAATTTCCTTGAGCCGCACAGATCCGGAATACTTCGAGAGCTGACCGCGTATTTCCCGGATAAATGTCCTGCATATAGGCATTCTTAAGAAAGATCTCATCAAGTTTTTCCCTGCCGATGTTTTCCACGCTTCCCGCCAGGGAAATACACCGCTTTCCGGAAATGGCGGAAAGACTGATATAGCGCTGCTCCATCAGCTGTGTGTAGAATTCCTTACCCTTTGCGGTCAGGAAATATACGCCATTATCATCATACAGCATCATGTCAATGCAGCGGGTGACCGGATGTCCGTACCGGTCAATGGTCGCCACAACTGTGGAGTGGATGTCCTCCACCAGTATTTTTAAGTAATCCTGCGTATTCAACATTTTTCTGCTCCTCATTGAGAAAAGGCTTCTGTCCATCGTACTGTGCCTGCGTGTTATTTTCCCTGCGTCTGCAGCCCGTCCCATCAAAGCCGTGGTTTACTGTCTCTGTGATCCCATTGGTAAATGAGAAACGCTTCCACAGATGTCTAGCCAAGCAATATCTTCCTGTAAATATCCCGATCACTGTCTTTAAACACATTGAAAATAACGCGGCGTACTGTGGTATCCGGATGTGCATCGAGCCAGCTTCTTACCGTACTCACAGCGATTTCCGCCGCCTTATCCTGCGGAAAATGGAAAACACCGGTTGAAATACAGCAGAATGCAACGGATTCCAGTTGATGATCGGATGCTGTCGAAAGAACTGACCGATAGCAGGAGACCAGCAGTTCCTTATCCTTCCCGGTGATCCTTCCGGACACAATCGGTCCCACGGTATGAATGACGAAGCGCGCCGGAAGATTGTATCCCGACGTAATCTTCGCTCTGCCGGTCGGCTCTTCATGGCCCTGCGTTCTCATGATCTGACAGCACTTTTCCCGCAGCTCTGCGCCTGCCATTGTATGAATCATATTGTCAATGCAGCCATGCAGCGGTGAGAAACATCCGAGCATCTGTGAATTAGCAGCATTCACGATTGCATCCGCCCTCAGCGTCGTGATATCGCCCTGCCAGAGAGAAAGCCGCTGATCCAGTTCAGCAGGCGGCAGAGCCGCTGCCTCTGTGACCCCCTTTTCCCCGGTAATGCTTTTCAGGACTTCTGACTGTACCGCATAGAAATCGTCCGGCAATGTGTGTCCGGTATCTCCGGACGGCATACGGACATTGCAGAGTGCACGGTACAGATCAAATGCCTGTTTAGGATCATCAGGCAGAGCGTATTCCGCGTACTCCGGCATTTCCTCTTCCAGACATTGTATCAGAAAATAAAGTTTGTCCATCTGCTCTTTGTCATTCATCTACTTTTCTCCTCGCCGTATCACCTTGTCTAGTTGTAACATAAAACATTACACTATATTTGTCAAGCTGTTTATTTACTGTATAAAGCCGTCGTCTGATAAGAGGATTTTGGCACGCAAAGCATATGCGGAAACTGCCTGCTTTCCCCAATATTCCAGCTAACAGATCCGGCCGGAATCCCTTTTTCTGAACGAATTCACGATTTTTAAAAATAAACATAATTGTAAAAAGCACTGACTGACTTACTTCCTGTAAATCAGCCAGTGCTCCTTCTGTATCAAATCAGCCAGATGTCAGAGATTGTTGCCAAAGGGTTTCCACTGATAGTGTATTCATGTCATCAGTCTTTAAGTGGCATGTTC
>CADBRA010000049.1 GCA_902796965.1 uncultured Eubacteriales bacterium
CGGTTGTGCTGGAATAGGCAGACAGGCACGTTTGAGGGGCGTGTGTTCACAAGACGTATGGGTTCAAGTCCCATCAACCGCACCATTTTAAGCCGATCTCTTTCGAGGTCGGTTTTTTATTTTGCTTTTTCTTCGCATCTTTTCATCTGCTGCACAAAAAATAATCAGATGCACGTTTACTTTGAATTTGTCGGCAGAGCCGTCATAAAATGGAATATTTAATATATATTTAACACAATTTCGCATAATTCGCTGAAATATAAAATCTACATTAATTTTCTCTGTTCTGGATGATATAATAATATGAAAAATTCATTTAAAGTGCATTGTGCTGTGTCAGAATTGCTGTATGAGCGATACAGTGCGGGTAAGTTATGAAAGGTACGTAATGAAAATAAAGAAGAATCAGAAGCAGGACAGACTCTTCACAGAGCTTCTTGAAATCGCGTCTAATCTCAGGAAGGGCTGCGAGTACTTTTATTCGGCAATGTCCAAGAACGATATTGATGTCAATGAATTTCAGTCTGATATCAGTGTGATTGAGCAGAAGGGCGATGATCTCGTTCATAAAATCATAAGAGATCTTAACAACGCATTTATTACTCCGATAGAGAGGGAAGATGCGCTTGCTCTTGCCGACAGCATGGATGAGATTCTTGATGGTGCTGAAGATACAGTCGAGCATCTGTACATGTTCGGCATCAACGAAATCCCTCATTCCATGGTGGATATGGCTGAAAGCATAGATCTGGCAAGCCAGCAGATATACCTGGCTGTAGAGCTTCTCGCACAGAAAAAGCTTTTCGACATTAAGGAGCACATCATCGAGATCAGTACTCTCGAGAGACGCAATGATCAGATCGTAAAGCAGTCCGTAAAGACACTTTTCGATCAGCATAAGGACGATCCTGTAAGGCTCATCCAGGTTTATGAAGTTTACAAGCTGCTTGAGCGCACGTCGAATTCATGTCACCGCGTGGGCAAGCTTCTCGACTCAATAGTTATGAAAAACGCGTAGGAGGCTTTATGAGTGCTGTCATAGTTATTACAGTCATCCTCGCGCTGACTTTCGATTTTATCAATGGCTTTCACGATACAGCGAATTCCATTGCTACTGCTGTATCAACGAGAGCGCTCTCAACAAGACATGCTATCATCATGGCTGCCTGCATGAATTTCCTTGGGGCAGTCCTGTTTACGGGTGTTGCCGAGACTATAGCTAACGATATAGTAGACCTGAATACTCTGTCATACGGCAATTATGTGCTGATAGCAGCTCTGATTTCTGCGATTCTCTGGAATTTGATAACGTGGTTTTTCGGAATTCCGAGCAGCTCGTCGCATACTCTGATCGGTTCACTCGCCGGAGCTGCGCTCTGCAATGCCGGGCTGTCATCTATCAAGTGGCACGGATTCATATCAATACTCGAATCACTCATATTTTCGCCTCTGATCGCTTTCGCGGCAGGATATGTCATGTTCAGTCTTTTTAAAATCTTTTTTAAGAATCTGAATCTGCATAAATCAAATAATGTTTTCCGCAAAATTCAGATCGTGACAGCGGCTGTCCAGTCGTTTTCACATGGTACTAATGACGCTCAGAAGTCTATGGGCATAATCACTATGTCTCTCGTCAGCGCCGGATTTATCTCGGCAGGCCATGTTCCTCTCTGGGTTCAGGTTTCGTGCGCTGCAGCGATGGCTTTCGGAGCAAGTCTCGGCGGATGGAGAATAATCAAGACTGTAGGAACACAGATCATGAAGATCAGACCGGTAAACGGTGTTGCAGCTGACATGGCATCAGCGGCTGTAATATTCACTGCATCACATGTAGGCCTTCCTGTGAGCACGACGCATGTAATATCGTCATCAATCATGGGCGTAGGCTCCGCCTACAGGATAAGATCCGTAAAGTGGGATACAGCCCGCAAGATGGTTACGACATGGTTTATAACTATTCCTATATCAGGATGTATTGCGGCAGGTATTTTCGCACTCATGATGATTTTCGTATAATTATTTATTTACATGTTGAATAAAATATTTCAATTGTGTATTTTCCGCGGCTTATGCTGCGGTTTTGTTTTACATAAGCTTAAATAAATGATAAGATAAATAAATAATTTTTATTGAGGGCACGGTGATTATATAATGTCTTAGCCAGGCGGCAGATGATTCGGATTATGGTATCATTCCAAAGTCTGAAAATTATGTGCGGTTACAAGCGACACGTGGCAATCAGACCAAACGGGCCTATCCGTGGGAGCAGTCAGAAGAGGGATAAGAAAGCCGGCCTTTGATGCTATATAATAATGAAAGGAATTAATCATGTCCATCGATGATAAAAAAGCTCTTGCTGCAAAATATCACAGGAGCGGATATAACTGCGCACAGTCGGTTGCGTGTGCATTTGCCGAGGATTTTGGATTTGACAGAGATACTGTATATAAACTCGCAGAGGGATTTGGCCTCGGAATGGGAAATATGGAATGCACATGCGGTGCTGTTTCCGGCGCTGCCATGGTGGCTGGCATGAAAAACAGCAATCCTGCTGCGGCCGGCACTACAAAAGGCGGCACATATGGAATGTCGAGAAAAATAAATGAAGCCTTTTCGGAAAAGAACGGATCCCTCATTTGCGCTGATCTCAAGGGTGTGACAACAGGAAAGGTCCTGCGCTCATGTCCGGGCTGCATAGATGATGCTGTTGAAATTTTATGCGGTGTTCTTGGCATTACAGAATAAATACATATCATAAAGGAATAAGAAAAGCAGCTTTCAATGACGAAAAACATCGAAAGCTGCTTTGCGTTTATGGAGCAGGTAAAGGGAGTCGAACCCTCCTCCCAGCCTTGGGAAGGCCGTGTTCTACCGATAAACTATACCTGCTTGTCTGATTCAGGCGTCTTCTATCAGCCTGATGTTTAATATTATATATTCATAAACCTGATTTTGCAAACATATATTGATATGCAGAGGGGGATTGAGATGAACATTTTTGATGTGCTCGGTCCGGTAATGATCGGACCTTCCAGCAGCCATACTGCCGGTGCCGTAAAAATTGCCAGAACTGCGGCAAAGATGCTTGACGACAAACCGATAAGAGCCGATATTGGACTTTACGGGAGCTTTGCCATGACGGGAAAAGGCCACGGCACAGATGTGGCACTTATAGCGGGTCTGCTCGGCATGAAGACGGATGATGAGCGGATACCTGACAGTTTTGAGATAGCAGAAAAAGCGGGTCTTGATTTCAATATTCACGAGGTTTCTCTAAAGAATGCGCATCCCAATTCGGTTGTGCTCGATCTTAAGGGCGAGCATGGCCGCACGCTTAACATCGTAGGCGAGAGCATCGGAGGAGGCAGGATAAATATCCGTTCTATAGATGGCATCACTGTCAATTTTTCAGGTGATATGGACACTCTCATCGTTCATGACAAGGACAAGCCCGGAAGCGCATCTGCGATCACGACTGCTCTGACACAGAGGAATATAAACATTGCTACGATACAGCTATATCGCGACATCAAGGGCGGCAAAGCTGTCATGGTGTGCGAATGCGATGAGCCTGTCCCTGATGATATCAGAACATGGCTCATGTCGATAGATCAGATCCTTAAAGTTACGATTTTCAACAGGGAGGACGATTGATATGTCTTTTAACAGTGTAAAGGAAATGATTTCCGAGGCCGAAAATGAAAACAGGACTCTTCCTGAAACAGTCCTTCTCCATGATTTAAAAGACAGTGCGATTACGAGGGAACAGTCTGTCAGGAAGATGAAGTATCTGTGGGAAGTCATGCAGGCTACGAGTGCAGGTTACTGCGCTGACGACAGATCAAACAGCGGTCTGACCGGTGGAAATGCGGCTAAAATAGGAAGAGCTGCTTCTGCCGGAAAGCTCATAGGCGATCCATTCATGTTCGAGGTTATAGAAGAATCTTTAAAGACTGCCGAATGCAATGCATGCATGAAAAGAATCGTAGCTGCGCCTACGGCCGGAAGCTGCGGGATACTGCCCGGAGTACTGATACCGCTGTCGAGGAGACACTCAGCTGATCCGGGATTTGATGATAAGATAATAGAGTCACTTTATGTGGCAGCCGGCTTCGGACAGGTTACTGCCGCCAGAGCATCTGTGTCCGGAGCAGAAGGAGGATGCCAGGCTGAAATCGGCACTGCTGCGGCTATGGCTGCGGCTGCACTCACTTGGATAGGCGGCGGTACAGCATCACAGTGCTCCGACGCTTTTGCGATAGCTCTTACAAACATGCTCGGGCTCGTGTGCGATCCTGTCGCAGGTCTCGTAGAGATACCGTGCATAAACAGGAATGCCGCAGGCGCTATGACTGCCGTCAGCTCCGCTGACATGGCTCTTGCAGGTATATCTTCCGATATACCTGCAGATGAAGTTATAGACTGTATGAAAGAAGTCGGAGACGTAATGGTCGCGGAGCTGCGCGAGACTGGAAAGGGAGGTCTTGCCGGAACTCCGACAGGAAGAGATATCGCAGCTCGTGTCTTACAGAAAAACAGCTTTGCAGAGAAGTAAGCGCAGTATAAAGCATGAAGCAGTCTGACAGGCTGAGACCGTAAGCCGCGGATACTCAGGTGAACGGGCATTCGGCGAATTGGATTGATTTCCTTTGAGGAAGCCGGCGGAGCTGAGAAACTTGTGCCGGTCATTGTTCTGATATGTGCATCATGTCCAAAGGACCGTGCGGACGGAGTCCGCGCAGGATGAGATGCTTTCCGGCTGATGCTCTTTAGTATTCGCAGTTGACATACTTCAGACTGTTTTTGTATAATATCGAAGAATACTTGAAAAAATAATTACTTGATCACTATTGAAATAAACAGGGTGTGCCGCATCCATAAAGACTCGTCCCGTAACGACGGGTCTTTTTTTGCAGAGAGTATGACGCTTTGCGGCATTACAGCAGGGAGGTCTGTTACCAATGGAAAAACTCGGCCTTAACGAGATTAGAAAGATGTTCCTCGAATTCTATAAGAGCAAGGGACATCTTGTACATGAGAGCTTTTCGCTCATACCTGACAACGATAAGAGTCTTATGCTGATAAATTCAGGAATGGCTCCCCTTAAGCCATATTTTTCCGGGCTAAAGACTCCGCCGTCAAAGCGCATGACTACATGTCAGAAATGTATCAGAACTGGTGATATCGAGAACATCGGTTATACAGAAAGACACGGTACATTTTTCGAAATGATGGGAAACTTCTCGTTTGGCGATTACTTTAAGGAACAGGCTATAACGTGGGCATGGGAATTCATTACTACTGTTCTGAAGCTTCCGGAAGATAAAGTCTGGGCAACGATATATCTCGACGACGATGAGGCTCATGATATATGGAGAAACAAGATCGGAATGCCTGAGGAGCGTATCGTGCGCCTGGGAAAAGAAGATAATTTCTGGGAGATCGGAATCGGTCCGTGCGGTCCGTGCTCTGAAATATATTTCGACAGAGGCGAGGAATACGGCTGCGGAAAGCCTGACTGCAAGCCGGGATGTGACTGCGACAGATATATGGAATTCTGGAATCTCGTATTCACTCAGTTTGACAGGGGAGAAGACGGAAGCTATACTCCGCTCGCTCATCCTAACATTGACACGGGCATGGGTCTCGAGCGTATCGCGTGCATCATGCAGGAAACTGATTCTATTTTCGATATAGATACGATTCAGCACATACTGAAAGATGTCGAAAGCGTTACAGGTGTCAGATATCAGCACGGAAAGGCAAAATCGGACATCTCTCTCAGGATAATAACTGACCACATACGCTCTGTTACGTTTATGATAAGCGACGGGATACTGCCGAGCAATGAAGGCAGAGGCTACGTCCTCAGAAGACTTCTGAGGAGAGCTGCACGTCATGGCAAGCTCCTCGGTATTGAAAAACCGTTCCTCGCTGATCTTACGGATGTGGTTGTCGAGGTTTCAGGCGATGCTTATCCAGCTCTCGTCGAGAAGCACGATTATATTAAGAAAATCGTTAATATAGAGGAAGAAAAGTTCGCGGAGACTCTCGATCAGGGCACAAATATTCTGAATTCATATATAGATGAGCTCGAGAAAGAGGAAAAATCAATTCTGTCCGGTGAAAAGACGTTCAAGCTTTACGATACTTACGGTTTCCCTCTTGAACTTACGACTGAGATTCTTGCGGAGCACGGCATCACTGCTGACGAAGACGAGTTTAATGATCTCATGCAGCAGCAGAAGGAAAATGCGAGAAACAGAAGAAAGGACGACGCCGAGATCGCGTGGCAGGATGAGAACATAGGTTTCTTTAATGAAGGAGAACCTACTGAATTTACCGGATATGACAAGCTCGACGATGAAGCGCGCGTAGAGGCGATTATAATCGATCGTGCTCCTGTTGACGAAATCAGCGAGGGTCAGGAAGGTGTGGTAATACTTGACAGAACTCCGTTCTACGCTGAGATGGGCGGCCAGGTAGGAGACAGAGGTACTATTTCTTCGGGCGGTTCGGTGCTCCGCGTTACTGATACCGTAAAGGCTAAGGATTTCTATGTACATAAAGTCAAAGCCGAAAAAGGTTCTGTAAAAACAGGGGACACTGTTATTGCTTCGGTTGATCCGCTGTTCAGGCACAGAACTGCGAGAAATCACACTGCAACGCACATTCTCCAGGCGGCACTCAAGAAGGTACTCGGAAGCCATGTTTCTCAGGCAGGTTCTTTTGTAAATCCTGATGAACTGAGATTCGACTTTACTCATTTCGAGGCTGTATCTGCTGAGGATCTGAAAAAAATCGAGGATATTGCAAACGATGAAATTGCGAGATTCGAAAATGTTACCACAGACGTTCTTTCTCTTGAAGATGCCAAGAACTCAGGTGCTACAGCTCTGTTTGATGATAAATATTCAGACAAGGTAAGAGTTGTCTCTGTAGGTGATTTCAGCAAGGAACTTTGTGGAGGAACACATGTTTCAAATTCTGGACAGATCGGAGCGATAAAGATCGTGAGCGAGAGCGGCGTAGCCTCAGGTGTTCGAAGAATTGTGGCGATAACCGGAGACGGTATAGCTGATGCTCTGCGCAGAGATGAAGCTGTAATCTCAGATGTTGCATCAGCGCTCAAGACGCAGCCGGCAAACCTGATTGCGAGGATAGGTTCTCTCGAGGAAGAAATCAAGTCGTTGAGAAAAGAGCTCGATGATATCAAATCGGCAAACATTGGAAATTCTGTTGGTGATCTGCTCGACAGTGCCAAGGTCATCAACGGAGTAAAACTCGTGACTGCGAAATTCGATGGTCTGGGAATAGATGAGCTCAGAGCTTTTTCAGATGAGCTCAAGAGCAGAGAAAAAGGACTTGTGAATGTGCTCGCTGCCGTAAACGATGGCAAAGTGACATTCCTTGTATCTGTTTCAGACGAGCTTGTCGAAAAAGGATATCATGCTGGAAAGATGATAAAAGAAATCGCCAGAGCTGCAGGAGGTGGTGGCGGCGGAAAAGCCAATATGGCGCAGGCTGGCGCAAAGGATGCTTCGAAAATCAGCGATGCGTTTGAAGTGGCAGAAAAGCTCCTCTAAAAAAGCGGAGCACATTATCATTCAAAGGCTGATTCGGGAGCATGCGGAAGTATCCAGGCGGAGCATACTATCGGGGAATTATTATCTGCCTTATTCCATGCTGAAATAAAAAATGCTTGTAAATATTATTTTGCTGCTGTAATATCTATTTATCCTGATTATGCAGAATGCTCCGCAGATTTTATGACGGAAACGCGAAGCGCATGGGGATCATATGTGATTCTGCCGTATATACGGTGTATTCATTGCAGGGGACGGCTGATTTATATATATTTCTGATATATCAGCGCAGCGTCTTGAAACGGAGATGATATATATGGACAAAAACACGATTTTATTTACAACACCTCAGAAAGCTCATGACAAGACGGTAGCATCGATACTCAACAAAGTCTATGACGCTCTGGAGGAAAAAGGATACAATGCTATTGACCAGATTGTCGGATACATACTTTCCGGCGATCCGTCATATATAACAGGTCATAACAATGCCCGCGGACTGATTCGGCAGATCGATAGAGACGATCTTGTGGAGACGCTGCTTAGAAGCTTTCTAAACAAATAATATATATAGATTCAGAAAATATAAATGTTTGCCCGGGTTTTTATATCCCGGGCATATTTTTTAAATGAAAATACAGGAGCAGGAAGACATATGAAAGCCATATCTTTAGATGTTGGAGACAAGACAATAGGAGTTGCTGTAAGTGATCCGCTTATGATGACTGCCCAGGGGATAACGACAATAGAGAGAATCGGCATAAGAAAAGATGCCGATAAAGTCTTGAAAATGATCCGCGATTACGAATGTGATACTGTGGTGATAGGACTGCCGCTGAATCTCGACGGAACTGACAGCGTACAGACTCAGAAGGTCCGTGATTTCAGGACGATGCTTGAAAACAAAATGAGAAGCACGGCTATTAAGGGAATCACATGTGTGTTTCAGGACGAACGATTTACGACGAAGATTGCAGAATCAGTTCTTATAGATGCAGACGTTTCCAGAAAAAAGCGTAAGGATGTTATAGATAAGCAAGCTGCTGTTATTATTCTTCAAAGCTATCTGGACAGACAGAGATTTATCAGAGAAAACGAAGATGACACTGCAGATAATATGACAGAAGATTGATATGTGAGTAAGTAATCGTTTTTATGATTCAGCGGAAATTATGTGTGATCTGTTGAATCGTAAAAACCTGATTGCTTGGAATTTATCTGCAGACATGTGTGGGGAAGTGAGGGAAAAGCCTCATTCAACTATTCCTAAAATATGAATTTTAGGAATAGTTAATGCATTCCGCACACAACTCGCTCTATTTTTTACGATATTTTACAATTTGATGCATTTCAGCTGTATGATTTTTATTTGCTTCGCATAAGCCAGATAGATATATTTTATTTTTATTATATTTTCTGATGACATCTTTTGCATTCCTCTATCTGCAGACAAGCATGATCTGTATTTTCACTTTCATTGTCGATTTCAAATTAGATTAATCATTCATTCTGTGAATGCGGATAATTTCTCGGTTTCCATAACGACGACGGCGTCGCGGGGATCTATGTAAGCCTGTACTGTCGTTTTTTCGGATTCACAGACGGTCGTCTTAACCAACCATACAGATGTCATATTCATCATCGATATGTAAACAATTATTTTGAAAGTCGGGTCTGATGTCATTACTGTTCTGATTTTTCATTTTCGTTTTGTCGTGTTGTTATTCATTATCGCATAATTTACAGCTTGATTATTGAAAAATCGATTTGTACTGCACTCAGCTCTGTGCAGAAGCATTTGCTGTTTAATAAATTTATTTTGGAACCGCTGAGATGAATTTTGAGATGGCATAATTATTTCATGCAATATTTTTTATGGCAAGAAAAGAAAAATCGCTTAAAATGCCTCTCAGAGCCTTATTATAAGTAAAATGCCTTTCAATGCGTTAAAAATTGGCTGATTATGCATGTCTGACGTCCAGATGAACCGACAAAGGATTTAACAAAGGATTTAAATGGAGAGATCATCATCGGCAGAATTGTTTATCCGGATATATAATGCGCAGATGCAATATGTAATATAAGGCGGAGCGTGCTCCGATACAAAAATCATAAAAAGCAGCGGAATCCGATGTAATCCACTGCTTTTTATGTGTTGAGGTTTGAAAAAATAAATATATGTAACAGCAATGCTGCTGCCGGCTTGTGATTGTGCGGCCTCCGGCCGCATAAGATCATGATCCGATTTCTGATGATCTCAGGTCAGGATAAATTGATGACTGCTGAAAAGATCAGCTTTATTTATTATTGGATATTATTGATGGGCATTTAATCTTAATGTTTATCAGGATTCACACAGACTCCGGGATTCTTATGATCTGGCCTTCGCGAAGCGATGAGCTTGTCAGATCGTTTGCATGCCTGATCTCGTAAACAGCTTGTCTTATGTCTGCACCGCCTCCGTACTGCTCTTTCGCGATAGTCCATAATGAATCTCCCTGCTGTACTGTTACGTTCTTATAAACAGGTTCGGATTCAGCATTTGCTCTGAAAAAATTTACTGCGAAGATCACTGTCAGAGTCAATATCAATGTACATGTTATTACGAACACCGTAAATCTCGGTATGGAGACGATTTTATAATGCTTTTTCATATCAATCACCTCTCTGATCATATGTTCTTATTAAGATTATGATATTTTTTAAAACCTAAGTTGAAAACTTTTATTTATCGCACATCTGTTCTACATATTTAATATATCATTTTCACCCCATGGTGTCAATTTATTTTTAGAACATATATTCTACTTTGCTTGCCTTTATATCTTTCACCTTATGTGCAGTATATATTCCCCGGTATAGAAATATAAACCGGTCTTTTTCCGATAATTCAAATATGTTTTATGGTTATGCGAGACGACACATGTGACTTTAATCTTGATAGGTTCATAAGATATATAATGAAAAGAATATAAAATAGAATGCTTCCCGAATTCAGGGGTATTTGGAAATTATCTTTATATACAGATATGAAAAGTGATTGACAGACTGAGAAAGGTTATTTACTGCAGAAAGCCAGCAATACTTGATCAATAATTCTATGATATAAATAAGTATTTGCAAAATATTCAGTTTGCAAAAAACTGAACCCTGCGTAAAACGCGTAAGCAGTCTGGCATCTGTGTCCGCTCCTCTTACGTTTTCTTTAGGCTAAAATGATCGACTTCAGGTATAAATCGCCACCTTTTTCGTTCCATATAATACCTGTCTGCGATATTTTGGTGCGCACACAATATGATATTTGCAATTCCATTTCGAATGCGCTAAACTGTGGATGTCATTAACACCCATGTAATCCTCCTTGTTAAAGATTGCAGATACCAGACTGCAATGTCATCTTAACGGTTGGAGGATTTCTGGGCAAACACATAGCGTTCACTGAACCCCGCGTCCAACGCGGGGTTTTCTTATTACAATAAAAAAGCGCAGATTCTCTGCGCTTTTCCTATGATATCTTCGTCTGCAGTCAGACCATCAGCATGACTGGAAGCGAGAAACCTATTGCATTGTTGGCTTAGTCGCAAACTGCTCTGACTGAGAAAAAATCCGAGTTTCCTGTTCAGCCACTACTGCATTGGATGTGATAAAACGTAATGTCTTATAAGATGTCCACAGACGTATGAATTCAGGTGATTTTCAATCCCTATTATTTTATAATTATAACCGTAGATCCAAACATCCAGGAAACGCCGTGCTATCTGCAATTAAACACATCACTTCTATAAAGTTGTGGATTTCTGGCCCGCGGTCTTTTAAATATTATTTTTATATTCCTGTCTCAAGCAGCGGGATGACATTTATAACCGGCTCTTCATATGGATGGGCTGCTTTTACTGCATGCATCACATCGTTGAGCTGCTCCGTCCGTATTGTGACTTCGACTTTGAGTTCCGGCTCGCTGCTTATCGCACCCTGGCTGCCTATATACGGATGCGTGCCTGCGAGCGGGCGCCAGTAGCCTTTCACTTCACTGACAGACATGCAGCAGTCGTAATTTCCGATATGTCCGGCATCTGCCATCTGCAGAGCTTTCTGCAGATGTGCCAGATGAGTTTCCGGAATAAAAATCTCGAGCTTTAAAAAAGAAAAGTCCATGTTTCAACCTCTGCTGCTACATATAATATAATATCTTATACAGACACTTATCTGCGTCCGACACAAAATGATGACTAAAATTACGATCAATGTAAGCTCTGGGCCTGGCTGTTTTTATGCAGGGAAAAAGAGTCCTGCGTGTACTCCATCCGCAGACGATAGTATTCAGGCGATTAGAAATTTCCGAATCCGCCAAAATCGTCTCCCATTCCTCCTGATCCATTATTACCTTCTTCGAATGTAGAATGAGCAAACAGCATGCGCTCTCTGTCACGTCCGTCGAATAGAATATATGCATTCTGGAATTTGTTGTCAAGAGGCTTGTCAAGGCGGCAGTGAGCGACGTCTGTCTCAATGAAATCGAGCTCCGACAGAGGTACTTTCTTTCCGTCGACAATTCTGTATTTCTTGTCGTCGCCTCTCATACCTGAATTCTTGACTACTATGCAGGCGAATGAGAGCTCTATGACAAGCACGTCTGCAATTTCGAAATATCTCGTGTCCGGCATGCAGTAATGATACTGATCGAATGTTCCGATCTGAAGAGGTTTGCCGTGTATTAAAATCGGTTCTTCGTTTGCCATATTGTGATTCCCCCATATCGAATATTGTTTGATGTCAGATCCGGATGCGGCAGTCATAGATAAACCGACAGCCGCACGTCAGATTCTTGTGTTAAGTTTAGCGAGAGCAAGATCTACGTTTTTATAAAGATCTTCTATGGAACCCGAGTTATCTATGACATAATCGGCGCGCGCGAGCTTTTCGGAGCGCGACATCTGAGAATGCATCCTGTTGATAATGTCATCTCTTGACATACCGTCCCTGAGATTGACGCGTTCTATGCGCAGCTCTTCGTCCATATCTATGACCCAGGCTTCGTCGGCAGGTTCTATTTTGTAAGGAACTTCGAACAGAAGCGGATGATCATAGAATATAACCTTTTTCTGAAGATAGTCGTCTGGATTTGTCTCTCGCGTCACGCCCTCGCCGGCTTTCTCGAAAGCGTCTGTCTGGGACGTTACGATCACGTCGAGATGACTCTGCATGATATTGTCGAGAATTTTCTTTTTTTCGGGATCAGAAAATACAATCTTTCCTACGTATTTTCTGTTCATAGTTCCGTCAGGAAGAAGAGCTTTAGGCCCGAACGCCTCGACAATCTCTGCAAGAGCAGGCTGACCAGGTTTCTGAAGTTCTTTCATAGTGGCATCAAAATCTATTGTTTTAAAGCCAAGTTTATTAAGATATCTTGAAACTGTCGACTTTCCGGATCCTATTCCTCCGGTAAGTCCGATAATCCGCATATTTTATCACCCTGATGTTTAATATCCTTAAAGTATATAATCAAAACAGTTATTTCAGATCGAACCAGCTTCTGCCGGAATTGACCTCAGCTGCCAGAGGTATTTTTAATGATACAGCACCCGACATGCATTCTTCAAGCAGTTCTCTGACATTTTTTTCATCGCCAGGAGCAGCGTCGATGATCAGTTCATCGTGTATCTGGAGCACAAGCTTAGAATCAGGAGCTTTTTCGTTGAGCGCCCTGTATGTTCTGATCATTGCAAGCTTTATTATATCAGCCGCACTTCCCTGAACGGGGCTGTTCATAGCGAGACGTTCGCCGAGCTGTTTCGTCATGTAATTTTTAGCATTGATTTCCTTGATCCAGCGCCGCCGTCCGGATATCGTAGTGACGTAACCGTGTGCTCTGCAGAATGCCACGCATTCGTCCATGTATCTGCGCACATCTGGATGCTTCAGAAAATATGAGTCTATGTAATTTTGAGCTTCGCTTACAGAGATTCCGATATCTCTTGACAGCCCGTATGAGCTGATGCCGTAGATCACTCCGAAATTGACCGCTTTTGCACGACTCCTCATTATCGGAGTTACCTCGTCTTCAGGTACTCCGAAAACCCTTGATGCCGTTATAGTGTGAATGTCTTTTTCCTCTCGGAACGCCTCGAGCATCAATTCGTCGCCAGAAAGATGTGCCATGATTCTGAGCTCAACTTGAGAATAGTCGGCTCCAACGAGCACGCGTGTGGGAACTGAATTTTCCGACGCCGCGGTGCCTCCGGCAACAAAAGCTTTTCTGAACTGTCTGCCAAGTTCTGTCCTTACAGGTATGTTTTGAAGATTAGGCTCTGTGCATGAGAGCCTTCCGGTAGCTGCCACAGTCTGCTGAAAATGAGCGTGAATCTTTCCGGCGTCGTCTATGAGCGGGAGCATGCCTTCGACATAAGTGCCGTTGAGCTTGGTGACAGTCCGATACTCTAATATCATAGGCACGATTGGATTCTGATCAGCGATTTTTTCCAGAACCTCTGCGCTGGTTGAGTATCCTGTCTTTGTCTTTTTTCCGTTCTTAAGACCAAGTTTTTCGAATAGTATTAACCCGAGCTGTTTAGGTGAGTTTATATTGAACTCCTCGCCTGCTATCTCGAAGATTTTTTCAGAAAGCTGATCAGCTTCTGCACTGAGTGATTTTCCAATATTTGAAAGCACATCTGCGTCCGCTGAAATTCCTTCGACCTCCATAGAAGCAAGTACCTCGACAAGCGGCATCTCAATATCATCGAACACGTGGATCAGTTCTTCACTGACAAGACCTTCTGCCTGAACAGCAGCGATACGCGATGAAGCAGATATTATTCCAAGACCGATTTCAGCCTGAGTGTCATACATGCCGCCTAACATATCTATGACGGACAGACGCTTACTACGCTCCTTTTCGTCCGGAAAATCCTCCTGGAAATATTCAGGCATCAGCTCCGAGAGATCGTAAGAACGCTTCTCTGGATGCAGCAGATATTCAGCGACAGCGGTGTCAAAATATGTACTGAATATATAGTTTTTTCCTTCAGCCGCAGCTGCTCCTGAGGCCATAAGCGCATAAAAATCAGGCTTTAGATCGTGCCCGCAGACAAGCGGATTTTTCTCATGGAAGAAACTCCTGAATATTGGAGCATATTCTTCATCCCAGTGAACGAGATAGAATTTTCCGTCAAATCCGAGACATACGGATGAAATCCCGGGTTTTCTGACGTGCGAGTCGTCATGAAAAACATGAATGAAAAGCGCGTTGTCTTCTTTGAATGAATCGAGTAATCCGGACAGGTCTGATGCATTTTCTATATGAATTACATTTGTATCAGTGCTTATTATTCCGGGCAGTTTATCATAATGATCATGCGCAGATGAAAGCACGCTGTTTTCGTGCCCTCCGGGCACATCCGCGGACGGAGTCCGCGTAACTCTGCCTTCTTTTACAAGACGTTTAAGAAATGCGTTGAATTCGAGATCGCGGTAAATTTCAGAGATTTTTTCATAATCCGGTTCTTTTACTCTTAGGTCATCGAAATCATAATCTAAAGGAACGCTGCGGAATATCGTGACGAGGCGTTTGCTCATCATGGCCTGCATAGCGTTTTCTTCTATATTGTCGCGCATCTTGCTTTTCTTCATCTCTACAGCAGATTCAATGACATTTTCAACTGTGCCATATTCTGTGATCAGTTTTCTGGCGGTCTTGTCACCGATGCCGGGGATTCCAGGAATATTATCAGATTTGTCACCCATGAGAGCCTTGTAGTCGATAAACTGATCGGGAGGAAAACCGTATTCTTCTATGATTGCATTCCTGTCATAGAGATCGAATTCGCTGACGCCTCGTTTTGTGTATATAACCGATGTCGTGTCCGACGCAAGCTGGAAAATGTCGCGGTCGCCCGAAACGAGATATGAATGAACTCCGAGCTCGTCGGCCTTTTTTGAAACTGTGCCAAGGATGTCGTCGGCCTCGTATCCGTCGATTTCAAGAATCGTGATATTTGCGACCTCGAGAATCCGCTTGAGGATCGGGAATTCCATCTGGAGCTCGGGTGGCATCGGTTTTCTGCCGGCCTTGTATTCCTTATATTTTTCGTGCCTGAATGTCGGAGCTTTTCTGTCGAATGCCACCGCAATGTAGTCGGGTCTGTAGTCTGACATTATTTTGCGCAGCATGTTTATAAATGCGAAAACACCCTGTGTGTAAACGCCTTTTGACGTTATCATCGGGGTGCGTATCGCGTAATAAGCTCTGTTGAGAAGGCTGTTGCCGTCTATTACAATTGCCACTTCGCTCATGACTTTTTCTCCGTTTCGCATTCAGGAACACAGGCGGTGTCTTCAGGCTTGAAATCTCTGTAAAAACATGAAAAATTGCCGGTGTGACACGCTGCTCCGATCTGCTCTGCGATTACGAGTATGGTGTCACAGTCGCAGTCATAACTGATCTTTTTTACATTCTGAAAGTGACCGGAGGTCTCGCCCTTGTTCCAGAGCTTCTGGCGGCTCCTGCTGAAAAACCATGTCCGGCCTGTCGTTATTGTGAGTCTCAGTGACTCTTCGTTCATATATCCGAGCATAAGGACTCGGCCGGAATCATAATCCTGAATTACTGCCGGCACAAGTCCTTTTTCGTCGTATTTTATCTGATTTAATATTTCTTCGTTTTCCTGTTTCAATGTGATTTAAATCCTCATGATTACTCCGTTGTCAGAGAGATACTGCTTGAGTTCTCTGATATCGATCTCCCCGAAATGGAATACGCTCGCAGCGAGTCCTGCATCGGCTTTGCCTTCTTTGAAGACGTCAAGGAAATGCTTCATATCACCTGCTCCGCCGGACGCTATGACCGGGAGCTCGACAGCTTCTGAGACTGTGCGGTTGAGCTCGATGTCAAAGCCAGTCTTGACTCCGTCAGCATCTATGCTGTTGAGAACAAGTTCGCCGGCACCGAGTTTTTCGCCGCGCTCAGCCCACTCTACTGCGTCTATGCCGGTAGGAGTCCGTCCGCCGTCAACGTAAACTTCCCATGAGCTGCCTTTTCTCTTGGCATCTATTGAAAGAACGACACACTGGTTGCCGAATTTCAGGGCAGCTTCTGTTATGAGATTCGGGTTTCTGACTGCTGCTGAATTTACTGAAACTTTGTCGGCACCGGCGCGCAGAACTTTGTTGAAATCATCTATTGTCCTGATGCCACCTCCGACGGTGAAAGGTATATAGACATTGTATGCTGTTTTTTCTACAACGTCCAGAAAGATATCACGCTTTTCGCTGGATGCGGTAATATCGTAAAATACGAGTTCGTCCGCTCCGGCATCGCTGTAGTGCTTAGCGAGTTCAACAGGATCATCGACATCCTGCAGTCCCTTGAATTTTACTCCTTTTACCACGCGTCCATGGTCTACGTCGAGACACGGTACTATTCTCTTAGTCAGCAATGTTTTCACCTTCCTTCAGAAAATTCCTGAGAAGCTTCATTCCGGTGTGCGAGCTCTTTTCAGGGTGAAACTGCATTCCGATCACGTTTTCTTTTCTAACAACGCCCGGTACTTTAACGCTGTAATCTGCATAGAAGACGACATCGTGCCAGTCTTTAGGACGGGCATAATATGAATGAACGAAATATGCGAATTCACCTTCGTTTACACCGTTCGTTATGCTGTCGCTGCGGTTCTTTATGAGTTCGTTCCAGCCCATGTGAGGAATTTTGAGTGTCTCGTTCCAGTTTTGATCGTTTTCTTTTCCGAAACGGACTACGTCTCCGGGGATGAGTCCGAGCCCTTCCCACTCGCCGTCTTCATAACTCTTGTCGAAGAGCATCTGGAGTCCGAGGCAGATGCCGAGCAGGAGACGCCCCTTTCCGCATGCTTCCTTTATATAGATGTCGAGATTTCTCGTTTTCAGGTTATCTATAGCTTTTCCGAACGAGCCGACTCCCGGAAGTATGAGCGAAGAACATTTGTCGAGCACTTCCGGATCAGATGTGAGTACAGGTTCCGCTCCCAGTTTTTCAACTGCCTTCATAACGCTCTTTACATTTCCGGCATCGTAATCTATTACTCCTACCATTACAGAACCCCCTTTGTTGAAAGCAAATCGCTGCCGATGATTTTTGTGCTGTCGGCCAACGCCCTTCCGACGCTTTTGAAAACAGCTTCTATTATGTGATGAGTGTTTTTGCCGTAAAGCACATTAACATGCAGAGTGATGAGTGCGTTCATAGCGAAACCGCGCATGAATTCCTCGACGAGTTCAGTTTCGAACTCTCCCACGCGTTCTGCCGGCATATCGCCGTTGAAGACGAGAAAAGGTCTGCCGGAGACGTCGACTGCAGACATTGCGAGCGCTTCGTCCATCGGCGTGTAAGCGAGACCGAAGCGTTTTATGCCTGTTTTGTCTTTTGTGCATTCAGCGAATGCTTTTCCGAGCACGATGCCGATGTCTTCTGCCGAGTGGTGAAAATCGACATATATATCGCCATCGCATTTGATTTCTATATCATAGCCGGCATGTTTTCCCATGGAATTCATCATATGATCGAAAAAGCCGTTTCCTGAACGGCAGTTAACATTCCCGGTCCCGTCTATATTGAGAAAAACACTGATATTTGTTTCGTTTGTTTTTCTTGATATCTCTGCACTTCTCATAATCTGCTATTCCTCATATCCTTCAAGTTCGCCGAATCTGATCTTGATGGCATTTCCGTGAGCTGTGAGTCCCTCTTTATCAGACATGATGACTATGTCGTCCTTTACTGATTTGAGATCTTCGCGTGAATATTCTATTATGCTTGATCTCGTGAGGAAATCGTAGACGCCGAGCGGCGATGCAAACTTAGCAGTTCCGCTTGTCGGAAGAGTGTGATTAGGACCGGCTATGTAGTCTCCCAGCGGCTCAGATGAATACTTGCCGAGAAGAACAGCTCCGCAGCAATCTACTTTATCGAGCCATTTTTCTGGATCGTCTATTTCGAGCTCGAGATGTTCGGGCGCGATGTCATTTGCAATTTCGAAAGCGCTGTCAAGATCTTCGGTTATGAATATCGCAGCATTGTTTTCTATTGATTTGCCGGCGATCTCTTTTCTTTCGAGAACAGCGAGCTGCTTCTTTATTTCAGCGGCGGTCTTTTCGGCAATGCTACTGTCGTCAGTTATGAGAACAGCAGAAGCCATGACGTCGTGCTCAGCCTGTGAAAGCATGTCAGCAGCTAGATAAGCGGGATTAGATGTGCTGTCTGCAATTACTGTGACTTCACTTGGACCGGCGATCATGTCTATATCTACAGTGCCGAACACATATTTTTTTGAGCGTGCCACATATGCGCTGCCGGGTCCTGTGATCTTGTTAACCTTTTTGATGCTTTCTGTGCCGTAAGCCATAGCTGCTATTGCCTGTGCGCCGCCGGCCTTGTATATTTCGTGAGCTCCTGCTATCTTAGCTGCGGCGAGAATGTATTTGTTTATCTTTCCATCTTTTCCGGCAGGCGTGCACATTACTATGCGAGGGCAGCCGGCGATCGTGGCAGGAATGATATTCATGAATACAGAAGAAAATAACGGTGCTGATCCGCCCGGAATATATACGCCGACGTTTTTTATCGGCCTTATGATCTGACCAAGCATTATTCCGTTTCCTTCTCTATATGACCATGTTTCATTTAACTGATGTTTGTGAAATCTTCTGATATTATCGGCTGCCTTCTCAAAAGCGCTTATGACATCTGGCTCACATGCGACATAAGCTTCCTGAATTTCTTCTTCCGTAACTCTGAGCTGACCCATCTGTTCCTTTGTCGGACCGCCGAACTTGTGCATATAATAGAAGACAGCCTCGTCGCCCCTTTTTCTGACATCTTCAATGACTTCTTTTACTGTACGGTCGACATCGTCAAAATCGCTGTCAGTCCTGTTGCTTAACATCTGTGAAGCTGAAAGCTCGCTGCCTTTAGCTATATTTACGATCTTCATTCCTGTTCAGTTCCTTCCTTCATGAGCTTTGTGAGTTCCATTACCTGATCTCTCTTGACTTTGAGACTCGCGCGGTTTACGATAAATCTCGCTGAAATATCAGTGATCGGTTCGATTACCTCAAGCCCGTTTTCTCTTAAAGTGTTTCCCGTTTCAACTATATCGACTATAACATCCGATAGCCCGACGAGCGGAGCAAGCTCGACAGAACCATTTATCTTTATGATTTCGATGGACCTGCCTGACCTGGCAAAGAATTCCTTGGCTACTCTCGGATATTTTGAAGCGACTCTGAGCTTTTTCCTATTATCATATTTGTACCCCTTAGGCGCAGCCACGGCAAATATACATTTTCCGTAGCCGAGGTCGAGCATTTCATATACGTCTGAATTGCTCTCTAAAAGCGTGTCTTTTCCTATTATACCGACATCGCATGCACCTTTTTCAACGTAAATGCCGACATCAACAGCTTTGACGAATATTATTCTGTACCGGCCTGTTGAATCTGTGAATATGAGTTTGCGGCTTTCCTTTGTGTAATCAGGGAAAATAATTCCGGCATCTCTGAGCTTTTCGACCGTTATTTCGGCCAGGCGGCCTTTTCCGAGAGCGATATTGAGAACTCCCGCGTCATCAGGCTCGTTCTGTGATACCTCGTAGAGAAGATCAATATTGAGACCGAATCCGGCGGCAGGGACATCCTTTCCAAATTTTTTCATGAGGCCGTCATATCTCCCTCCGCTTCCGATAATTGCACCGGAATCCTTAAGGTAGAGTCTGAAAATCATGCCCGAGTAATAGTCGAGGCTGCTGATGAGTCCCATATCTACTGTCATGGATACAGATTTGCCCACTTTTTCAGAAATGCTTCTGATGTTGCTGACAGCTGCACGCATTTTTTCGTTAACCGAGATCTCCCAGGCTCTCTCAGTCACGTCTGCGATGTCGCCATACATGAGCGGCATTTCAAGGATCACATCTGTATATTTCTGTGGAAGTTTTCTTTCCCGGCAGAAATCGATGAGACCAGGGATGTTCTTTGATTCCATCATGGATCTCAGTACTGCTTCAGATTCGGCATCATTTATTCCGCACTCTGATGCGAGCTCTTCCATGAATCCGTTGAAGTAGTCAGCATTTCCTATTTCCGTTGTGAGATCATGGAATCCTGATTTTTGAAGTGCATCTATCGCTGTGAGAATTATCCCTGCGTCGACCTCAGAGGAATTCGTCCCGAAATATTCGATGCCGGCCTGCCTGAATTCTCTCTTGCCGCCGGCTCTGTAATCAGCGCTTCTGAACACATTAGTCAGATACATAAGCTTTACGTCGCCGCTGCCATCTTTATAATGCGTTGCTACCATTCTGGCTATTGGAACAGTGGCATCAGGTCTGAGGACCATGATCTTTCCGTTTGTATCCACGATTTTGTACATATCTTCTGTATCGACAGAGATATCTCCGTCAGAGAAAAGGTCGTAATACTCGAACGTCGGCGTCATGATCTGCCTGTAGCCGGCTCTTCTGAAGACATCGAGCACAGATGTTTCTATTGCGCTCATTTTTTCATATTCTTCGTAATTGATGTCAGCTACGCCTTCGGGAATAAAATTCTTTTTCATTTAAGACTCCTGATCCTTTACATATATATTAATAAAGTAAATATTCATTTCACTTTACTGCTTTATCACTTTATCATAGTAAACATTATATGTTATGGTGTTTTAACTGTCAATCCGTTTTTTTATATGCTATTATAAGTGAGTAATGCCGCGAATGGCACAAAAATTACGCAGGGAGGCGAAATCATTTCATGTATTTTGATTTTCATACACACTCTTCATTTTCAGACGACTCTCCGACTCCGTTAAAGGCAATGCTCGACAGAGCAGTGGAGCTTCATATCGGAGAGATTGCCGTTACTGATCATTATGATCCAGGTTACCCTGATCCCGAATTCCCATTTGAACTGGAATTTGATAAGTACCATCAGGCGCTCGAAAAATACCAGGATGAATATGCAGGCCGTCTGAAAATCGCTAAGGGTATCGAGATAGGTATTCAGTCTGATCAGATCGATGCAGCCAGAAAGGCTGCGCAGGCGTACGATTATGATTATATCATAGGCTCGTTTCACTGTGCGCTCGGAGAACCTCTTTATGAGGGACATTTTTACGATGGAAAAACTCCTGTTCAGGCGTTCAGAGACTATTTCGAATACATATATGACAATTTCAAAGTATATAAGGATTACTGCTGCGCGGGACATCTTAATCTTGTAGCACGCTACAGCGATCAGGAAAGTCCTGCTTTTAAGGAATACGCTGACATCGTAGAGGCTATTCTCAGAATGATCATAGAAGACGGAAAAGGTATAGAGTTAAATACGTCGTCATGGCGTTACAATATGGCCGAGACATGTCCGTCAAAGGAGATACTCGAAATGTACAGAGATCTCGGAGGCGAGATCATTACGACCGGTTCAGATGCGCATACGCCTGACAAGATAACAGACCATTTTGAGACGGCCTATGAATATCTGAAGTCGCTCGGGTTCAGATACGTATGCACATTCAGCGAGAGGAAATCTGAGTTTCACAAGCTCGGCTGACGGAGTCAGGTTTATATAAAGGAAACATAGAAGAAGCTTACCGCAGAAAAAACGAAAGCCCTGGCGCGCGGCAGATCAATGCTGCGCGCAGGGCTTCAGATAATAACGCGGTCAGCTCATTTTGTGCGCCAGGCGCACATTGCGGACGGATTCCGCGCAGGCTTACCGTCATGTTTGAACTTGTCTGAGTAAAATCTGCGCTTGATAATCGTCCAGACTATCTGCGATGAGCTGAAATATGGCGAGAGCAGCCTGCTTGCACCGAGCTCGGCTGCCATTACGAAGATTCCGGACAGAAATTCTGTGAGATAAATGAATCCTTTTATATTGACGAGCCTGCGCTCAGGCATTCCTGTCATGCCGCCCGATTCAGCTCTGCGGCTTTTTCCGCCGCCAGACGGAGTTTTTATTCCGGCAGATTCCTGCTGATCAGAAGTATCTTGACCGTTGCTGTCAAGATCATCAGCTGAGTTATCTGAAAGCTTCCCGCCTCCGGTGCCGCAGTATGCACCTTCTTTAATTTCGTTTATTATATTTTCTGACATAAATTACATTCTCCTTGAATATCCACAATATGCTATTCGCGGCAGCATCATCAGTTTACAATCAGATTCAGCGTACGGTGCCGCTGAGCTCTTGAAGCCCCTGAAATATTCTGCAATTGTGATGTCATGATCCGGTATTGAAGAGAAAAACAGCACATGGCAGAGTTAAGCAGAGGGCAGGCCATTGTTCTGTACAAACAATGAACAGTGTTATTGCTGCTGTATAGAATCATAATATATAATGGAGGAAAAATAAAATCATGGAATAAAAAAAAGACAATCATGACCGCTCCGCGGACAGTCCGGCCGGTCATGGCTCTGAGGCGGCCGTAAACATATGCTGCATGAAAGAGCGTCTCCGGAGCATGCGATGAACCGGAGACGCGGAATGTTGTGCATCTGCTGCATTATTTGCCTGATGCATGGCATTACAGATTATGTTCTTATATCAATACCTGAAATTAGAGAAAAGCCAGTGTGTTGACCTATGCGGCACTTTTTTCTTCGCCGCCGGCGCCGCCGTTTTTCGGAGCTGTAGGATTGTTGTCAGGATGAAGCGTGAAGCCGTCCTCTGTGAATATGCTACTGTCCATAAGCTCAGGTCCGCCGATAGGTATTATGATATCAGCTGCGCAGAGATCCAGTATCTGAGATTTTATATCAATGCCAGGTGCGACTTCCTCGAGAATCATTCCTCCGCCAGATACACAGCGGATCACGCAGCGTTCCGTGATGATGAGAAAACTGTCGTGATTTTTTAGATACTGTTCAGCATCGAATGTGATCATAGGGCAGCTGTCCACGAATTTTTTGTATTTTCCTTCGCGGGTGATGTTTAGCTTTCCGTCCTTTATCTCTGTCTGAAGGCCTGCAGCTGTGAATGTTCCGATGAACATGACATGTTTTGAACTCTGAGCGATGTCTGTAAATCCGCCGATGCCTGTCATCTTGCCGTTCAGGAAGCTCGTGTTCATATTTCCTTTTTTGTCTATCTCGCTTAATCCGAATACGCCCATGTCGAGACATCCGCCGTCGAAATAGTTGAAATGAACAGCGTGGTCGCAGAGAACTTCAGGGTTCCAGTGGCATCCAAAATCTCTTCCTGCAGCAGGAACTCCGCCTATGACTCCTGTCTCAGATATGGTCGTTACAATATCAGCACTGCCGCACTCTTCAAGAATGGAAGGTATATTCTGTGGCATGCCTATTCCGAAGTTCACCTGATCGCCTCTCTTAAGCTCCATCGCAGCCCGTCTTGCGATTACTTTTTTGTGATCAAGCGGCATTGCTTTTGCCGAACTGTCAAGATCTGCGATCTCGTCGCCCGTGAACGAATAATTGTAATCATCAGCGTGCCACCTTCCCGTCGTCTGAGGCACATCGTCCGGATGCTGTTCTATGACTATATAGTCTACATATATGCCGGGCACCTTTACAAGGCGCGGACTGATATCATGGAGTTCTACCTGTTTTTCAACCTGAACGATGACGATTCCGCCGCTCGCCTTTACAGCCTGTGCGACAGACAGCATCTCTGTATTAATAGGTTCTTTTTCTGTGCTGATATTTCCGTGTATGTCAGCTCTTGTACCTCTCAGCAGCGCTACGTTAAAGCCCGGAGATTTATAGAAAAGATAATCTTCGCCGCGGAAATCAGGTATGTATTCGACGAGGTCCTCACCTTTTTCTTTAGTGAGCTCGTTAAGCTTTCCTCCGCCGTAACGCGGGTCGGCGCTTGTACCCATACCTATCTTAGTCAGCACTCCAGGCATTCCTCTGCCTGCTGCACCATACATCTGTAATATAGGCCCCATAGGAAGCATATATCCCTGTATCTTGTTATCAGCGACTTCTTTTGCCATTATCGGGCAGACGGCCAGATACGAAGATATAGTACGCGCAAGCATGCCGTCGAGACACCATGCGCCTTCACCCCACTCATCCTCGGCAAAGGTGCCCATGCCCGCTGCGCGGAATGTAGTGAGATCCCTGGGATGTCCTTCATCGATAAAACGCTCTTTTACAGCATCGACGATCTCATTTGGAAAACCAACAAGACTGTCTGGTGAAAATGTTACGACATCTCTGTCTTTTATTAATTTTGCAGCTTCTTTTGCAGTGATGACCTTTGCCATGATGTACCTCCTTATCTGTAGATTTTGTAAGTCAGGCGGAAAATGAGTTAGAGAAAAACGCCCGATTGTATTTAAAACAGACGATCATAGTTATGTAATGGAGCCTGCAGCCTTTATGCAGGAAAATCATCTGCTACCCACCAAATACATATGATGTATTTGGTACTACATTGATCTGATACTATATTTATATCACCAAAAATTTAATAATGCAATAAGCCGAGTGATAATAGCTGCAAATATTATTCTTGCAATAAGTATTAAATAATTGGATATAAAAATATTAGAATTGAAATAAAAGTAAATATTTATGTTAAAAAAATAACTTAAAAACTCGATTTTTCAGCGAAAAAACAGACGAGTAATCCACTGAGTTCAATAAGGGGTATGATAGGTCTAATTATGCAAATGCATTTGATGTAAGTTTCATATGCTGAAGCGGCGCAATGCCGGATATAAAAAAAGAGCTCCTAAACTTAGGAGCTCTTCTGACATAACAATATCCGTTTATAATTATTCGTTTTTGAGATGAGTTTTATCTCAAAAAACAGCTTCTCATATCATTAAAGCATCTGCGTGCCAGTACATTTGAAAAATTTCCAAGCTGTCAGACGCAGTGTAAATGATATAGAATATTTTTTATTTGTCGTGGTCTTCGTCGGAATTGTTCTGATCTCTGCCGGCGCCCGGAACAAGGTTTTTAAGTCCGTCTCTTATAGTTCTGAAGCCGCCTTTTATATCATCGAGTCCGATAGGCTCCTTAAGCGAAGATATGTCTTCTTCTGTTACTCCGCCGAATGTGTTTTCCTCTGCCGGGAATGTGCCTTCCTTTACTTCTTTTATATAATCCGCAATTCCTTCTGTCGCCTCTGTGCCGAGATCTCTGAACTTCTTGACGAACTTGGCTTTGAAGTCACCGGAAAGACCCAGAACATCGTGGAATACGAGAACCTGTCCGTCAGTGCCGGCACCTGCTCCGATTCCGATCACAGGGATTGTGAGTATCTTGCTTATGTGCTCAGCGAGTACTCCCGGAACGCATTCGAACACAACCATGAATGCTCCGGCACGTTCTACAGCAAGTGCATCGTCGAGAACCTTCTGCGCGGCTTCGCCTCTGCCCTGTACCTTATGTCCGCCGAGCATAGCTGTAGTCTGAGGGGTGAGGCCGATATGGGCGCATACAGGAATGCCGGCACTCGTTATCGCGCGGATCGTGTCTTCCATATTTACACCGCCCTCCATCTTGACAGCGTCGCAACGTCCCTCTTTCATGAAACGGACAGCGCTTGCTACAGCCTGTTCAGGTGATACATGATATGAACCGAACGGCATGTCGCCGATGACGAACGTGCCTGGTGCTCCCTTGACAACGGCTTTTGTGTGATGGATCATCGTATCGAGCGTTGCGCCTACAGTCGAGTCGTCTCCGAGTACTACCATCTGCAGCGAATCTCCTACCAGTATGGTGTCGACTCCCGCCTGTTCAGCAAAAGAAGCCATCGGATAGTCATAAGCTGTTATCATTGTGATTTTTTCGCCGTTGTTCTTCATTTCCTGAAGCGTGAGTACGTTCTTTTTCTTAGCCATTTGTTTTACCTCCAATGTATGACGCTGACTTGCTCAGCTGTCATTCCGGTTAATGCGCATATAGAGACTCATGCGCTCTGTTAAAATTTATATGTATCTCTCCGCCGATTCCACAAGATGTCTTAAGAGTATTGTCGATGTGATGCCGCCGACCCCTCCGGGAACGGGACTTACGGCCGCGGCTTTTTTGATGACTTTGTCAAAATCGACGTCTCCTGTCATCTTTCCATTTTCGTCGAAGTTAATACCAACATCTATCACCGTAGTATTTTCAGAAACATATTCCGGTCCGAAGAATCCCGGCTTTCCTATTCCCGTAACGAGGATGTCGGCGTTTCTGGTAATGTCTGCAAGATTTCTGGTATGAGAATGGCAGACAGTAACCGTGGCATTTCTGCGCAGGAAAAGCATAGAAAGCGGCTTGCCTACTACGAGACTTCTGTTGACAATGACTACATTTGCTCCGTCAAGATTATATCCGTAGTGATCGAGAAGTGCGATCACTGCTTCTGGAGTGCATGGAGCAAAGCCCGCCTTCTGCCCTGTGAAAAGATTCTTGAGATTGTTAGGGTTCATGCAGTCAATATCTTTATCTACTGACATTATACTGCAAATAAGTTCATCGTCAATATGGTCAGGCAGAGGCCTGAATACAAGAATTCCGTGTACAGATCTGTCACTGTTGAGCTGGCTGAGTTCAAGCTCAAGCTGTCTTTGTGTCACATCTCTGTCAACCTGACAGGTGATATGTGAAATGCCGATCGAATCGCAGATTTTAAAGACTCTGTTCTCGTATGCGACATCATCGCGCCTGGCACCTGACCTCAGGATCGCGAGCTTGGGCGCGATTCTGTTTTTTCTCAGTCTCTCTGCTCTTTTGCGGATATCAGCTCTTATGTTTTCAGTTACAGGTTTTCCATATAATATTTCTGACATATTACTCCTTGTTTACAGATCACATGCATGCTTTTTCCACGCGGCTGTATGTTTCGCCGGCTGTCCTGATTCCTGCTGAATATGCTTTTTCGAGCCGTTCAGAAAATTCGGCTTTTTTTTCTTCGTCTTTCATCTGCCTGAGGTTTATAAGCACGTTGAGTCTCGCACCCTTGAGGGCAGCTTCAATCATTGCGGCTCCTGTTCCGGCATCGCTTATGACGAGTCTGTTTCCAAGTTCTGAAAATCTGTTTAGAATCACGAGCGCATCCGCGCACAATTCAGCAAGTCTGAGAGGAGCTTCTGCAGCTGGCACAAGACCTTTCTGTATCGCAGCTGTTCGTGCCGCTTTCTCTTCTTCTGTAGCTGAAGGAAGTTTGTAAGCTTCTGCGAGCGGCTTGAATGATGTGACGTCCAGCATGACAGCATCCTTGAATTTTGCAGTCAGCTCTTTTGAATTTTTTATCAGCTCGGCCATCTCTTCTTCGTGGCCGGCAATGCTTTTTTTGTCTTTTGACAGCTCCCCCACCATGGTTCCGAGAGCTGCTCCGAGAGCGCCGGCCAATGCAGACGCGCTGCCGCCGCCCGGAACAGGAAGAGACGAACCTAACTCATTTATAAATTGCGTACATGATTTTGAAAGCATTTAGAACTCCTTCGCAAAACAACGGCGGTATTGCCGTTTCTGGATATCTGCCGGTCAGGCAGAGCGGAAGAAAATATTCATTTTGCGGTACAGCGTCATGCTGTGTTAAACGAACCACTCCGGCCTAAAGGCAACAGACTTCATATACATAACGCTGCTTTTTAAGCCACTCATCACACCACTTGAATGTAATGTATTTTCCGGCTGCTTATTTATAAAATGATGATCAGAAAAATGCGTATAAACAAAACAAGTATCCCGAGATGCCGTCTGATTACTAATTCACTCCCTATCAGCCTGATAGGTGGGTACTCTGCCGAGATCTTCTGTCTTCCTCAGCGTGCGAGGCACGGCATAAGATATCGATAACTCCGAGTTCCCGTGAAAATAATGTAGGTTAAATTACATAACCATAACGAACATCCCAGGATACTTTACGAAGCTCATGCGGGTTCGGCCCGCATGAACCTGTATGCTTGATTTATTATTCTGAAAGATCGAGCGAGCAGTTGGTTGTAACCTTCTGCACGTCATCGTTTTCCTCAAGCTCGGAAACGAGCTTTTTGAGGGATTTAATGTCTGATTCGCTTTCAGGAGCTGATTCTATCGAAGGCAGATAATCGATTTCAGCATTTGCTATGACATATCCGGCTTTTTCTATAGCTTCCTGGACAGCATCGAAATCATCTACAGTTGTATAGATGACATAGCCGTCATCCTCTGAAGCCATGTCTTCCATTCCGGCTTCCATTCCGACTTCCATGAGAGAATCCTCATCTACGCCGTCAGCCTTTTCGATTTCTATAACACCTTTTCTTTCAAACATGTACGATACGCAGCCCGGCTTGCCCAGATTGCCGTTATGCCTGTCGAAAGAGTGTTTTACAAACGAGGTCGTTCTGTTGTTATTGTCAGTCAGAACATTTACGATCATAGCGACTCCGCCGGGGCCGTATCCTTCGAATGACTCTTCAACGTATGATTCACCCTCGAGCTCGCCTGTACCTTTTTTTATGGCTCTTTCGATTTTGTCATTAGGCATATTGATGCCTTTTGCTCTCTCGATAGCGTGCTTGAGCGATACGTTATAATCAGGATCTCCGCCTGCCTTTGCCGCAATTGTGATTACTCTCGCGTATTTTGTAAAGTTTGCCGATCTCTTGGCGTCCTGTGCAGCCTTTCTGCCGGCAATCGTACCATGTCTTCCCATTTAACTGATATTCTCCTTAATTGATTTTATTTCAACTTTGATGATTATAGCACAGTTTTATATCGTGTTCAATGATAGATCAAAACTCAATTATAAGCTGTGAATTGTTCTAATTTCTCATCGAATGAACCGGTGCAGGTATCCGGCCGCCCCTTTCTGCGAGCCTGCTGCATCCGAATTTGCTTACCGGCATCACAGGAGCAGTTCCGAGGAGACCGCCGAGTTCTATTTCATCGCCTTCTTTTTTACCAATAACAGGAATGAGTCTCACTGCCGTTGTTTTTCCGTTTATTACTCCGATGGCCGCTTCGTCGGCTATAATGCCGGTTATAGTCGATGCCGGAGTGTCACCCGGAATGGCGATCATGTCGAGTCCTACGGAGCATACACACGTCATAGCCTCGAGTTTTTCTATGGATATGGAGCCGCTCTTTGCAGCAGCGATCATGCCCTCGTCTTCGCTGACAGGAATGAATGCTCCGCTGAGTCCGCCTACGTGCGATGATGCCATTATGCCGCCTTTTTTTACGGCATCGTTTAACATAGCCAGTGCAGCCGTCGTTCCAGGTGCGCCGCAGCTGTCGACTCCTATTTCTTCAAGAACTCTCGCTATACTGTCGCCGATTGCAGGTGTAGGTGCAAGTGAAAGATCGACGATTCCGAACGGAGTATCGAGTCTCTTTGATGCTTCGCTTGCTACGAGCATGCCCATGCGCGTTACTTTGAACGCAGCTTTTTTTATCGTATCGGCAACAACATCAAACGGCTGTTCGCGGCAGCTTTCGAGAGCTTCCTTTATTACTCCCGGACCGCTTACACCGACGTTTATTACAGTGTCGGCCTCTCCTACTCCGTGGAATGCGCCGGCCATGAACGGATTGTCTTCGACGGCATTAGCAAACACTACGAGCTTTGCGCAGCCGATGCTGTCACGGTCTGCTGTTTTTTCAGCTGTTTCCTTTATGATTCTGCCCATCATGCTTACGGCATCCATGTTTATTCCTGATCTGGTTGAACCTACATTGACAGACGAGCAGACAAGGTCTGTGACGCTCAGTGCTTCAGGGATAGATCTGATGAGTATTTCATCGCCTTTTGACATGCCTTTTTGGACGAGAGCAGAAAAGCCTCCGATGAAGTTTACTCCTGTCTCCTTTGCTGCCTTGTCGAGCATCACGGCAAATTTCACATAGTCTGTGTCCATGCTCGCTCCCGCCGCTATCGCCATCGGTGTTACGGAAATTCTCTTGTGGATGATCGGAATTCCGAATTCTCTTTCGATGCTTTCGCCTGCAGAGACGAGATTCTCCGCTTTTCTGCAGATCTTGTCATACATGCGCTGGCGCGCTATGTCGCCGTTTGAGTGGCCGCAGTCGAGCAGTGAGATACCCATAGTGATAGTACGTATATCGAGCTTCTCTTTGTCGAACATATGGAGAGTCTGCATCACGTTATCAAAATTAATCAATTGTTGTCCTCTCTTTCGTGCATCCCAGTCATTTTTCTGCAAAAAGGTATCATTTGATTACAGTTCGCTCATTGCGTTAAAGATACCCTCATGCTGAATCCTAATGTTGACACCGATCTCATTTCCTTTTTCTTCGAGTTTTTTCTGGATTTCCTCAAATGAAACAGGCATGCTTGACGTGTCGACTACCATGATCATCGTGAAAAGATCCTGCATGATCGTCTGATTGATGTCAAGTATGTTAACATCGTATTCTGCGAGCACGGAAGACACATTGTAGATGATTCCGATTTTATCCTGTCCGATAACAGTGATTACAGCCTTCATAGTCAGATTACTCCTTTTTCGTTTGCGTTTTGTTTTTCCTGTTCTATTTCCTGTTCGAGATTCCTGTGGGCCGTGGTCATCATGAGTTTTATTCTGTTGAGCTGGTTTACGTTGCTCGCGCCCGGGTCGTAATCTATTGCGACTATGTTTGATTTAGGGTTGAGCTTTCTCAGCGGTCTTATCATTCCTTTGCCTGTCACGTGGTTAGGCAGGCACGCGAACGGCTGAAGGCACACGATGTTTTCGACACCGCTGTCGAGAAGTTCTGTCATTTCGCCTGCGAGCAGCCATCCCTCGCCGCACTGTGTACCGAGCGATGTGACTTTTTCCGCCTTTTCAGCGATTTTGTCGACATGCAGAGGCGGTTCAAATCTTCTGCTTTTTCCGAGTTCTTTTACTACGACGTTTCTGTAGTGATTTATTGCGTCTATGCCGATCTTTGAGCCTTTGTACCAGGCGTATGAGCCGGCCATTTCCTTGTAGTTGAACTCGTAGTTTTTCATGCAGTACATGAAGAAGTCAAGCAGATCAGGTACTACAGCTTCTCCGCCTTCTTCCTCTATGATCTGAACGATGTTATTGTTGGCATTAGGATGATATTTTACGAGAATCTCACCTACTACGCCGATCTTAGGCTTCCTGACATCTCTAAGTGGAATTTCGTCAAACTCTTTGACGATCTGCTTTACATTTCTCTTAAACGTTTTGAAATTGCGGTCGATGACGTTCTGTCTGGCTATCTCATTCCATTTATGATAAAGTCTGTCGACGCTGCCTTTTTCGGCCTCATAAGGATGAGTGGCGTTTACGAGTCTCATAAACAGGTCACCGTACAGTGTAGCATATAAAATGCCGTAAAGCATCTTTACAGAGAATTTCATACCAGGATTTTTTTCAAGGCCGACGTAATTTATCGACACAACCGGTACCTGGCCCATGCCGTTTTCCTTAAGTGCTTTTCTTAAAAGAGCGATGTAATTGCTGGCTCTGCAGCCTCCTCCAGTCTGTGTCATGATGACTGCGGTCTTGTTAAGATCATATTTTCCTGATTTGAGCGTATTTAATATCGAGCCGAGCGTTATGATCGTCGGATAACACGCGTCGTTGTTTATATACTTCAGGCCTGTATCGACTGCGTCTTTGTCGACAACAGGAAGAAGGTCCACGTTGTATCCCGAGTTGTTGAATGCAGTCTGCATGAGATCAAACTGCATAGGTGCCATCTGAGGCATGAGCAGTGTGTAATTCTCTCTCATTTCCCTTGTGAAGACGACTCTCTCAAAAGGCTTTATCTCAGGGGTACTGTGTAGATCGTGCTCCTTGCGTTCTTCTATTGCAGCTTTGAGCGAACGTATTCTGATTCTGACTGCCCCGAGATTTGTGCCCTCATCAATCTTGATCAGCGTGTAGAGTTTGTTGTGCTGCGTGAGAATCTCCTGCACTTCGTCTGTCGTAACCGCGTCGAGCCCGCATCCAAATGATGTGAGCTGTACAAGATCGATATCGTCTCTCGTACCGGCAAAATCAGCGGCTTTGTAGAGTCTCGAATGATACATCCACTGGTCGAGCACTCTAACAGGTCTCTTTAGGTCTGAGCGTCCGGCAACTGAAGATTCTGTGAGAACTGCGAATCCGAATGAAGCTATTACCTGATCTATGCCATGGTTGATCTCCGGATCGAGATGATAAGGCCGGCCTGCGAGAATCACAGCGTGTTTGCCTTTCTTTTCAACATAGTCGAGTATCTCTGTTCCTCTGTCGTAGACGTCCTGCTTGAACTTCCTGTCTTCTTTGCGTCCTGCATCAACAGCAGCGGAAATCTCTTTTCTGCTTACGCCGTATGAGCGGAATTCCTCGAACAGTCTTTCCTTCAGTCTCTTGTCATCGTAATAAGGCAGGAAAGGATGCATGAGCGTTACATGGTTTTCAGCGAGAACCTCATCCATATTTCCGGCTATTACTTCAGGATACATCGCAACTATCGGGCAGTTATAGTGGTTATTTGCGGATTTGTCCTCAATCAGCTCGTAATTCAGTGAAGGATAGAAAATAGTCTTGACTCCGCTGTCGACGAGCCACTGAACGTGTCCGTGAACGAGCTTGGCTGGATAGCACGCAGTGTCCGATGAAATGGTCTCCATGCCCATCTCATAGATTTCCTTTGTCGATGCCGGCGAGAGCACTACTCTGAAGCCGAGTTTCGTCAGGAATGTAAACCAGAACGGATAGTTCTCATGCATGTTGAGAACTCTTGGTATTCCGATGATTCCTCTTCTTGCGTCAGCGGGATCGAGAGGTTTGTAATAATCGAACAGTCTCTCATACTTGTACTTGAAGAGGTTGTATTCATCCTTTTTCTGAACCTGCTTTCCAGCGCCTCTTTCGCACCTGTTGCCCGTGATGAATCTGCTGCCATCATTGAATATATTTATGGTAAGCTGGCAGTTATTCTCGCATTTTCCACATCTGGCAAACTTGTTTTTTACAGAGAATGCCTCGAGTTGTTCAGCGTTGAGCACAGATGATACACCATTGCCGGAGTATCTGTCCGTGCCTATGAGCGCCGCTCCGTATGCGCCCATAACACCCGCGATGTCAGGTCTTACGACATTTCTTCCGAGAATCTTCTCTATGCTCCTGAGCACAGATTCATTCAGGAATGTGCCGCCCTGAACGATTATGTTTTCACCGGCTTCTGAAACGTCACGGAGTTTTATGACCTTGTAGAGAGCATTTCTTATTACTGAATATGAAAGTCCGGCTGAGATATCCGCTATATCAGCGCCTTCCTTCTGAGCCTGCTTTACCTTTGAGTTCATGAAAACAGTGCATCTCGTGCCGAGATCTACAGGATGGCTTGATTCGAGCGCCTCCTCAGCGAACTGTTCAACGCCCATATCCACACTTTTTGCATATGTTTCAATGAAAGATCCGCATCCTGATGAGCACGCCTCGTTCAGAACAATATCGTAGACAGCTCCATCCTTTATCTTTATGCATTTCATATCCTGGCCGCCTATATCAAGTATGAAATCTACGTCAGGCATGAATTTCCTTGCGGCGCGATAGTGCGAAATCGTCTCGACTTCGCCATAGTCGGCATTGAATGCTGCTTTTATCAGCCCTTCGCCGTATCCTGTCGTTACAGTATATGCTATGTAAAGGTCATCAGGCATCTTGCTGTAAAGATCTTTTAATATAGTCCTGGCCGATTCAAGCGGATTTCCATGATTGCCGGTATAAAATGTATAAAGAAGCCTGCCTTCGCTGTCAGTCAGGGCTGCCTTTGTCGTAGTCGATCCCGCGTCTATTCCGAGGAAAGCAGGGCCGCTCGCTTCCGAGAGCTCTGCTCTCTCAACTTTTTCTCTGGAGTGGCGTTCCCTGAATTTCTCGTAGTCCTCTTCGTCCTTGAACAGAGGCTCGAGATATTTAGTATCAGTCTCAGCAGTGATATCCGGATCCTTGATTTTTTCGGCAAGCGCACGCAGACTTACAGACGGGTTCTTTCCCGCGAGATAAGCTGCTCCGAGTGCTACAAAGTACCTCGCATTGTCAGGGAAAATGACATTTTCCTCTTTGAGATTGAGAGTCTCGGTAAATCTCTTTCTGAGTTCCGATAAGAACGAAAGAGGGCCGCCGAGATATGCCACATTACCCTCGATCTTTCTGCCGCATGCGAGACCGCTTATGGTCTGATTGACTACTGCCTGGAAAATAGAGACAGCAAGGTCTTCTCTTGCGGCTCCTTCGTTGATGAGAGGCTGGATATCAGTCTTGGCGAACACTCCGCATCTCGCTGCGATAGGGTATATTGTTTTGTAGTGCTTCGCTGCTTCATTAAGTCCGTTAGCATCGGTGTTGAGCAGTACAGCCATCTGGTCTATGAATGCGCCCGTGCCTCCCGCGCATGTGCCGTTCATTCTCTGCTCGACCGTATCGCCGTAGAATGTGATCTTTGCGTCTTCTCCGCCGAGCTCTATGACGACATCAGTCTGAGGTATGAGTCTCGAAACAGCCTCTGAAGAAGCTATTACCTCCTGAGCGAATGGTATGCCGAGGCTGTTTGAAAGAGACATTCCGCCTGATCCCGTGATTGAAACCTGAGCATCACCGTCGTAGACACTGCATAAGTCGTCGAGCATGTCGCTGACCTTAGCGAATACACTCGACATATGCCTTTCGTATTTTTTGTATATGATGCTGCCGCTGTCGTCCAGCAGTACCATTTTTACTGTAGTAGAACCAACATCAATTCCAAGTTTCACTAATATTATCCCCCGTAATCATATATTGAATTCCAGTTCCTTCATTATATATGTGAACTGCCGCCCACCTAAAGGCAGGAGGCTTCCATAAGGTGCTTATGCCCCTTAATTTAAGAAATTTGAAATTTGAAGTTTCCGCTCGTTGCCAGATATCTTTATTATTACAGGCGTGTCCGCTTCGCATATACCTTATAGGATATATACAAAGCTGATTTTTGAGCAATTCATAAAACAGTCTGAAGATCATTTTATAAATTGCTGTTTTAGCGGAAACCGTGATTTCAGCTTCAATGTTTTTTACCCTATCATTGATAATATAATCTGTACAAAAGCTGGGAAGAGTTCAAAAAACAAAAGCATGCCCCTGTAATGCTGGGGTCCGTGATTTGTACGCATGAGACAAAATAAGCCCGGAAGCTGTTCTTTTACCGGATGATACGCTGCAAAACGTAAATACGGTGTTGTCATGACTGGTTATACCACGGCAGAAGTCATCAGAACAGCATCAGGCACAGATTATCTGTCGGTTATAGTTATTTAAAAGCTTTGCGTAAAAAATACGGCTGTCGTTAAACAGCCGTACAAGAATTCATTTAAGATAATTCCTATGACTTAAAGATCCTTGAGAATTTCATCGTCGTCTTCAGTGGCAGCGAAATCCATGTCATCGGGGATTTCAGCATCAACAACTTCAACTCCGAGATCATCTATTCCTACGCTTTCCTTTTCTGTCTCGAGCTTTGAGATATCACTATAGGCGGAGTCTATTTGTTTGCAGATTTCAACGATGCTTTCATCAAATGGGCTGCCGTTTTTATACTGCTCATAGACGAGTTTGCCAATATTGAACTTGCCGGATCTGATCTCTTTTTCTTTTCTTCTGATATTAGCTGAGATCTTGCTCGATTCAGTGAATTCGCCAACCTTCTGTGCGATTGATTTTCCAAATTTTCCGACATTCTGAGCAGCTACTTTTCCTGCGTCGCTTACATCAATAGCCATATGCTGTACCTCCTTTAAAAAATATCTGTGAGCAAGTCTGTAAGCCGAGTTCTGTATCAAACGATCATCTTTCTCGTCACAGCGTTGCCGCTGCGCTCAAGCGACCTACCATATAAGGCCGACGACGGGCCGCCGTCATGAATGGCCTGTTCTTGGTCTTGCTCCGGGTGGGGTTTACATGGACGCGCTTCGTTGCCGAAGCGCCGGTGGGCTCTTGCCCCGCCTTTTCACCCTTACCGCAAAGCGGCGGTATATTTCTGCTGCACTTTCCCTGAAGTCGCCTTCGCCGGACGTTATCCGGCACCCTTGCCCTGCGGAGCTCGGACTTTCCTCATCATACGCGTAGTATGACGCGATCGTCTGACTTACTCACATATATTAAAAGTATATCAGAAAATGTTTTTTATTAAAAGAATATGCCTGTAAAAACATCTCTTAAATTATGGATGATGCAGAAATGTGATGCAAGAATCATCGTCATATGAACGGGTTTATATCTGATTTTGAAGCGATGACTTCGGATTTTTCGCCGAGTTCTTCTCTTAGAAGCGATGCCATGTTTTCGGCGAACAGAAATTCTGTGCCGTAGTGGCCTGCATCGATCACGCAGAAGCCGATATCGCTTATGTGTCTCGCTTCGTGATATTTCACATCGCCTGTTATATAGACATCTGCACCGTTTTCCGCTGCGTCATCGGCAAATTCTGCTCCGGCTCCTGTGCATAGCCCGACAAGTCTGACATATTCCGGTTTTATGCCGGCGATCCTCATTCCGTCTGCTCCGCAGACATCAGCAAGTCTTTTTTGAAATACATCGAATGGTACAGGCTCGCTGTAGCGTCCGTAGCGTCCCATTCCGGCTTCGGGATCATCATCGTCAGGATACATCGGTACGATGTCGTTCAGCATCAGCTTTTCGGCAAGGTCCTGATTCGTTCCGCGGGGCGCCGAATCGAATGAAGTGTGTGCCGAATACACCGATATACCGTTTTGGATGAGCCTTATAATCTGTGCTCCCTCAGGGTCGTCATCTCTTATCGTGTTGATCTTGCTGAAAATCAGAGGGTGGTGTGTCACGATAAGCTGTACGTTATTTTCGACAGCTTCATCGACTACGCTGCTCTCTATTTCGAGACAAGTGAGTATCTTGCTGACTTTTGCGTCGGCATCCGTCAATATCTGGATTCCGCTGTTGTCCCATGATTCCTGAAGTCGTTCGGGAGCCTGTTTTCTTATAGCTTCCAGAGCTTCTCTGATATCTGTCATATTTCACTCCATCATGTATCATTTATGTCCGGCTGCTTTTCGGATTTCAGAAAAGGCGGAAAGCCGTTCTTCTGCTCTTTTCTTTCCGGCTTCTGCGTGCGCGGAGCGCCCGTTTTCATTAATGTTGTCGATTACAAGCTGCTCGAGCCGGCACTTGTAATCGAGGTAGTCGCGATACTTTCCTGTAAGCGCATACATTACAGGCAGCTCGTCGTAGATTTTTTCACTGAAACCGAGTTTTTTTTCAAGCTCTTTTACTATTGACTCTGTTTCTTTTTCGCGGCTGTTCAGCAGTCCGGTGCGTTTAGCTGTGATTATTTCACAGAATCTTCTGTCTTCGACTGCGATTTCTTCGGAGACGATTGTGAAGTTTTCATTATTACGCAGGAAATGCCTGAGAGAACTGCTGTGGTTTCTCGGCTGAAGTATAAGCATGCCGGCCTTTGAGGCAGTTTCGGATCCCCGCGCCAGTATCTTCGAAATCAGTATGCCGCCCATGCCGGCGATTATTATGTCGTCAGCTTCTCCGGGACTGACGGCTGAGAGTCCGTCACCTATGCGCAGATCGGGCTTGAAGCCGGGCAGGTAGTGTTCAAAATTGGCTGCGGCTTTCGCGAGAGGCCCTTCGTTTATATCTGTGAGAATTACTCTGTCCGTGATGCCCGAGCTTATGAGATATATCGGAATATATCCGTGGTCTGTTCCGATGTCAGCCGTCCTGTCGTCTTCTCTGATGTGGTCGGCGATTGTCTGCATGCGCTCTGAAAGCTTTATTTTTGAGCTCATTACAGATAGTCCCTGAGTTTTTTGCTGCGGCTCGGATGTCTGAGTTTTCTCAGAGCCTTTGCTTCTATCTGCCTGATGCGTTCTCTGGTGACATCGAACTCACGGCCGACTTCCTCCAGCGTGCGTGCTCTTCCATCTTCGAGGCCGAATCTGAGCTTTAGTACTTTCTGCTCTCTGTCGGTGAGTGTTTCAAGAACTTCTTCAAGCTGATCCTTGAGCATTGAATATGCAGCCGCATCGGCTGGTGCGGGAGCATCGTCGTCAGGAATGAAATCGCCGAGATGACTGTCCTCTTCTTCGCCGATAGGGGTTTCAAGTGAAACAGGCTCCTGTGCAATTTTCAGTATATCTCTGACCTTTTCGACAGGCATTTTCATCTCTTCAGCGATCTCCTCGGGCGTCGGCTCTCTGCCAAGTTCCTGAAGCAGCTGTCGTGAAACCCTTATGAGTTTGTTTATCGTTTCAACCATGTGTACAGGAATTCGTATTGTCCTCGCCTGATCAGCGATTGATCTTGTGATTGCCTGTCTGATCCACCATGTGGCATATGTGCTGAATTTATATCCCTTGCGCCAGTCGAATTTGTCAACTGCCTTTATCAGACCGAGATTGCCTTCTTGTATAAGGTCGAGAAAAAGCATGCCTCTGCCTACATAGCGCTTTGCTATGCTTACTACAAGACGCAGATTAGCCTCGCAGAGTCTTTTCTTCGCCCATTCGTCGCCATGCTCCATGCGCTTGGCAAGTTCGATCTCTTCCTCTGCTGTAAGAAGAGATACTTTTCCTATCTCTTTCAGATACATTCGTATAGGATCGTCAACAGCGATGCCTTTTGACATCGTCTCTTCAAATGTGTCTGCCTTGCTTTTGCCGTCGGCGGAGTCACTGCTGCTGTCTTCTTTCTTCTCGGGTTTTGTGCTGCCTGAGACAATCTCGATTCCGTTTGCTACAAAGAGGTCATAAAGACTTTCAACCTGATCCTTGTCTATATCGACGTTGTACAGCTTGTCAGCTACTTCCTGGTATGTCAGGCTTCCTTCCTTCTTGCCCTTTTCAAGCAGACCGTCTATTATTTCCTGCAGCTGCTTTCCTGATATAACTTTGCTGTTAGCCACTGGTGATCACTCCCCTGTATTGCTTCTGAGATGCTGAATCTCGGCGTTAATATTTTTCATCTGAACCATTATCTCCGTGATTCGCGTATCGTCATCTTCGGACAGAAGCTTTAATTCGCTGTTCAGATATTCGCTTTTCTTTCTTAGTTCTTTTTCTCTGATCGTTCTGATGCATTCATCAAGGAGTACATCTGTCCCGCATTCGAGCGCCTTTGATTTTGTGATGGAGAGAAAAACTCGAGCATCGTCTGCGCCCATGCTGTCTGCTGCGGTATCTGCATCGAACGCCGCTTTTTCTTCTGAAAATTCTTTTATTGTGTTATATATTCTGAAACAGACAGGGTCTGTGAAAATATAATCGTACTTTGATATCAATGCGATACTCGACGGGTCTTTTGAGGCAATCCCGATCAGCATATGCTGAAGACGCAGATCTTCATCTGAAGTATGATTTTCAGCTTCAGCATGCTCCTGACGCACAGGCCTGATCTGTTCATAAGCCTGTCTGCCGCTCTGTGCCTGACGTATTTCTGCTCTCAGCGCACCCTCCTGTATCCAGGTTTCATCTGTGATTTTCTTGATGTACAGTTCTGCTTCTGCAGGGCTGATGCCGGCGAGAACGCGTGCCGCGCCTTTTATATACCCCAGTCTTCCTTGTTCAGTACTCGTATCATTAAGAGATTTTTCGTGCTCAAGTTTGTAGTCGACATAAGGCAGGGCATTTTCAATGAGCTTCTCAAATGCTTCTTTTCCGTGTTTTCTTATGAATTCATCAGGATCCTTGCCGTCAGGTACATGTAGCACTTTAACGTCAAGCCCGGCGTTTCTGATTACTTCTATGCCGCGCAGAGCTGCTGATCTGCCGGCGCTGTCAGCGTCGTATGACAGAACGATGTGTTTTGTGTATCTGCCGAGCATGCTGCACTGAGCCGGCGTAAGGGCTGTTCCGAGTGTGGCTGCTGTATATGTGACGCCGCTTTGGTAGAGAGATACCATATCCATGTATCCTTCGACTATGACCGCGCAGTCTTTTTGTCTGATGCTGTCCCGCGTCAGGTTAAGTCCAAAGAGATTATCTCTTTTTGAAAACACTATAGATTCAGGCGAGTTGAGGTATTTAGGCTCGCCGGATCCTATTATTCTGCCGCCGAATCCTATCACCTTGCCTCTCGTGTTAATTATTGGAAATATGACGCGGCCTCTGAATTTATCATAATAGTTTCCTTTTGAATATGAGATGAGCCCGGCCTCATAGAGGGAATGTTCGTCATATCCCTTTGATTTCATGTATTCGATAAGTGAATGCCATGAATCGGGAGCGAATCCGATTCCGAATTTCGAAATAGTCTTAATATCCAGTCCCCGGTTCATGATGTAATCCCTGCCGGGATTGGGTCTGTCAGAAAGCTGGTGCAGAAAAAATACAGCGGCGTCGCGGTTCATCACGTAGAACTTGTTTTTTCTGCTCTCGTTTGTAAAGCCGTAGTCATCGAGATTGATGCCGTACATGTCAGCCAGCTTCTGAAGCGCTGTTCTGAAATCGACATTTTCGATCTTTTCTATAAACGTGATCACATCACCCGATTCACCGCAGCCGAAGCAGTGGAAAAACTGGCCTTTTTCAGATACGCTGAACGAGGGAGTCTTTTCGCTGTGAAAAGGACAGAGTCCCATGTAGTTCGATCCCGAACGCCTGAGTTTTACATAGCGTCCGACTACATCTACGATATTGCATCTGTTTTTTATTTCTTCAGCTGAATTAGCCAACGTTATCCCCCGTTAAAAAACGCCGGATAAAGAGACGCATCTGCCAGAATGCAGATACAAAAGATTATGCCTCAGCTCCGGCTGTTATCTTTGTTTCACTGGTTGCCGCAGACTTCCCGGGCGGTCTCACATTCAGTCCGTTCTCACTATGTTGTCGGAAAGCCGCCAGCCCGAAGGCACGAACAGGTGCTTATACATCTTGATGGCGTATCTGTCAGTCATTCCGGCTATGTAGTCCTTGACGACCTCGTCTGTTCCGTAAATGTACAGCATTGCTATGTGTTCCTCCGGCATTTCATAAGGATGTTCGAGATAGAAATCATAGAGTGAATTTATGAGATGCTTTACCTTGAACATTTCGGCAACCTGCTTTACGACTTCACTCTTGTATACGTGTTCGAACATGAAATCGCGCAGTTTGTTCATATAGAAACCGCACTCTTCGCTTTGGACTATGTCTCCCGCTTTTTCACTCGATACGATCATATCTGTCACAAGCGTGTTGATTCTCATACTGTGGTCACTGCCAAGGCATCTGACGCAGTCCCTGGGCAGATCATTTTCCGAAATCACGCCTGCCATGACAGCATCGTCGATATCATGATTGATATAAGCGATTCTGTCGCTGATCCTCACGACCTTTCCCTCCATGGTAAACGGAATGCCGGGTCCGGAATGATTGAGGATTCCGTCTCTGACTTCCGCTGTAAGATTTAGCCCAGGCTTACCGTCATGGCCTGTCTCAAGCACGTCAACAACTCTGAGGCTCTGTTCGTTGTGATGAAATCCGTCAGGATAGCGCTCGTCCAGGTACTGCTCGCCATTATGGCCGAACGGTGTATGCCCGAGATCGTGACCGAGCGCAATTGCTTCTGTCAGATCCTCATTGAGTCCGAGTCCTCTCGCTATAGTCCTTGAAATCTGCGCGACGTCAAGCGTATGCGTAAGCCTTGTGCTGAAATGATCACCTTCAGGAGAAAGAAATACCTGCGTTTTGTGCATCAGACGTCTTATCGCTTTTGTGTGGATGATTCTGTCTCTGTCTCTTTGAAATTCCGTCCGGATGTTACATGGTTTTTCCGCTCTCTGACGGCCGCGCGTTTCCGACGATTTTGTGCCCATATCTGAGAGAAGCTCGTACTCTCTTTCTTCCTGAAACTTTCTGTCAACCAAACTGAAGCCTCCGTGAAAAATCTAAAAATCCAAAATAATTATATCATAAAACACGATTTTTATGGCCGTATGAACAGCATTCAGTAATTATTATTCTTCGAAAGCATTCATTTTACAAGATCTTTGCCAGTAAATCACATTTGCCCCATGAATTTCACGAGCGCTCCGCGCACAAAAACGCTCCTACCGCACTGCGGAGACGTGTATAATATCTGATAGCACGAAAACAAGCGCTTTAATCATAAATATTTAAACCATTAAGCAGAGGTTCAGAGCCGGAAAAGGCACATTTCAATCTGCTGCAGCTGTTCAGGAGGAAAAATTGAAAAATCGGCTTTTAATAATACTTATATCAGTCATTATGATATTTTCGTTTGCGGGATGCGCTTCGTACGACGTCCAGCCTTCATCGTCAGGCTCATCTGCCGGAGTTTCCGCTGAAAAAGAACTTTCAGTGCTCTCTATGAAAACATTTGAATCAAAAGCCGGAAAATTCGGAGACGTAAAGGATCTGACGGGCGATTACGGATATGATGCCGCGCTCGTCAGTTCAAAGGATAATATCAATTATATATACATGTATCTGCCCGGAGCTGATATGGCTGAATCAATTATCACAGACGGCGACGGCGACGGTGAAAAGGATAAAGATATTACTGTTGAAAAAGAAGGGTCGAATTACGCGCTGTATATCCAGGATTCAGATACGCTCTACGCACAGTATCTCAGGGTCGGAAACATGATCGTCGCCGTAAGCGGGAAACATTCTGCTAAAGACAGGGCGGCATCGGCAGCAGATTCGTTTTTCAAGGAACTGGGCTACAATTTGTAACCCGATTTAAACTTGACCATAATATTTATCGGTAAAATTAAGCCGGGCGCTTAGTCATCAGATTATTCTAATCACTCTGCCCGGCTTTTTCAGAATATTAATTTTTGTACAGAAAAACAGCCGCATGTGGCGGCTGTTTTCAAGCTTGCGGACTTGATTTTCTATTTTTCTTTGTGTGTAAGCAGAACTCTCTTCTGTGAACCGGCATATCTTATGCTGACGGCCGGCTCAGCGGAACTGTCCGCGTGAGCGGACGCGTGTTCCTTTTTTGTAAGCTCAGGAATCGAGAGCAGTATGACCATAGTGAACATCATCACGAACCCTGCATAATCTGTAACAGTGAATCTTGTCCCCAGCCAGAAATATGAAATGACAGGCGAAGCTACTGTCTCGATCGCGGAGAGCATCCCCGCTTTTACTGGTCCGATTAGTACAGTACTCTGCATGAACATCGAAAAAGCGAGAACAGTGCCGACCAATATGATCAGAGCCATTGCGGCCAGACCATGAATGTCCATATTCCCGGCCGGGATGGTCCAGACTTTTACGACGAGGGCCAGTGCTGCTCCGCCGATCAGAATTCCTGCGCCCATGACGGGTTCGCTGCCGTACTTTTTGATAATTCCAGGCGGAAGTACTGTGTAGAGCATCAGTGAGACGGCAGCAAGGATTAGCCAGATCACCGTTGAGAAAGAAAATGCAAAGCCGCCAGTTCTGCCGTGTGTCGATATGAGAAAAACAGCCGCGAGCATTATAATGAGGCCGAATGTCTCTGATTTATATGGCAGACGTTTCATCTTTGCACATGTTACGGCAAGCACGAGGGCTTCGCCGGAGTACTGGATTGCTGTAGCCACGCCTGCATTTGTATTATTTATCGAGATCATATAAGAGTACTGAACAAGCATGAGGCCGGCTATCGCAAAGAATACTATGAAGAGCATATCTTCCGGTGCAGTTAGCATTCTTTTAAGGCTGCTGCGCGACCGGCCGCTCATCAGCGTCATGACCAGAAATATCATGCCGGATGATATCATCCTGACGACTGTAAGCCAGCTTGGATCGACGTTTTTTTCCGTAAAGAGAAACTGACCGAGCGTTCCTGAAAACGCCCAGCAGCACCCGGAAGTAAGTGCGAAAATTATACCTTTGAGACTGTTTCTGCTCTTTGTCAAGGTGAAGCTCCTTAATGCTGCATAAGCGCAGCTGTTCTTTTATTTTCAGTAGTGTAAACGCTAAATGCCATTTTATTCTTGAAATGAAAAATTTACAATGCATTAATTCGAAAAATTCATGGTAACGGCAGAATGTACGGTTTCTTCAAACATTAAGCATATGTCGTGAACGTCTTCATAAATGTCTGCGGAGCGGACAAAAGTTTCTATGCCTGAGCATATGCCGGCTACACGTAAAGACGATTGTGAAGCTGACATTAAAATTCAAAACTAAAAAGATTAATTTGACTTTCTGTTTAGTATACTCTGATATAATCATACGTACGGAAGAGTGTTTCAGACACTGCCTGATATCTGCTTTCCGGATAAACCAGATAAAATATATATTTCATCAGATACGCATATCCCAGCTGCCTGCTGTTTGAAGCAGATTGGCTCTGTGTGCATGATAGAAAGGAATTCATCATGAAAATCAAAGCAGTAAAATTATTTAAGAACGGTTATATGACGCAGCCATTCGCGTTTGGTGGCGAGGGTGCAGATGGTCTTGATCCTTCTGTTAAATACCGTTCCAGCCTGCAGAATTATGTTATAGATACTGGAAATGAGGTAATTCTCGTAGATACAGGCATGCCTAAGGAGTTTCCGGAGCAGGTTCCTGACGAAAAGACGCCGATATTCATGGGCAATATCATCAGTGACTATGTAACTGCGCTCGGCGAAGCAGGCTACAAACCTGAACAGGTTTCAAAGATTCTTGTTACTCACAAGCACGCTGATCACACCGGAGAGCTCAGAAGCTTTCCGAACGCAAAGATATACGCTTCGAGGACAGAAGCAGCTTCTGATGAGCTTAATGATCTTCCTAATGTAATTCCGGTCGATTTTACCGACGGACCTTATTTCAACTTTCCGGAAAGTCAGAAAATCGCCGACGGGATTACATACATAAAGGCACCTGGCCACACCTCAGGAAACAGCATCGTGATCGTCGAGGACGGCGGTCTTTTCTATATGATTCACGGCGACATAACATACTGCGACGAAGCACTTTATGCGAATAAGCTGTCTGTTGTTTTTGAAGATCCGAAGGCTGCGAGAAATTCCCTGAATCTGGTACGCGAATTCATTGCATATCACCCAACTGTATATTGTTCAACTCATACTCCGCTCGGATATGAAAATCTCGAATCGAAGCATGTAACAGACCTTGATAATCCTCCAGAGATTATTTCTCCTGAAGAAACCGTTGTAAAGACTGCCACAGGGAAATATGTATGTTCTGTCTGTGGATACGTTTATGACCCTGAAAAGGGTGATCCGTCTCAGAATATACCTGCAGGAACAAAGTTTGAGGATCTGCCTGAAGACTGGCACTGTCCGAGATGCAAACAGAGCAGAGACAAGTTTACAAGAGCATAGAACACAGGGCAGCACATCGGCGATGACCTGGCACGAATCTGGTATTATGCTGATGTTGCGTTTATAAAGACAAAGACCGCGCCGGCGAAGCTCAGCACTTCACCGGCACGGTCTTTGTCTTTCCTATTGTTCTGTCACATCACCGGATGTAATTTAATCCGGCAGGTTCCAGTATATATGAATTTTCCAACGGACAAGTCCGCGGAGTTCTGATTGCCAAGTGCAGCTTGTAATCGTACATCATTTTCAGACTTTTAAGTTACAAGTGCAAATATATTTGAATCAGTACATTTATTACAAAGCAGTCCAACGGCCGAATCAGCGGTAAATTCTGCTTTTAAGCAAGGAAGTACAGTCAAACTCCATGATATGTTGCATATATAAATTACATATTTAATCTATATATGCAAGCATCAAGTAAAAGAAACACGGTTTTCAATCCACATTCGAGCGTGCGAGTCGAAAGCCGCAGCCCCTATGACATGATAATATGCAGTTTTAACCGAGCAGTTCTCTGATGTCTTCTTCAGGAGTCTTGATCGGAGCTATCTCGAAGTTTTCGACGAGGTAGCTGAGAATGTCAGGCGCGATGAATGCAGGAAGGGTCGGTCCGAGCTTTATTCCCTTTACGCCGAGGTACAGGAGTGAGAGAAGTATTGATACGGCTTTCTGCTCGTACCATGAAAGCACAAAAGAAAGAGGCAGATCATTTATTCCGCATCCGAACACTTCAGCGAGTGCTACTGCCACCTGAACTGCGCCGTATGCGTCGTTGCACTGACCCATATCGAGCAGTCTTGGAATTCCGTCAATAGTTCCGAGGTCGAGATCATTGAAGCGGTATTTGCCGCACGCGAGCGTAAGCACAAGCGTGTCCTTAGGAGTCTGCTTGACGAATTCAGTGTAGTAATTTCTGCCTGGTTTAGCGCCATCACATCCTGCAACGAGGAATATGTGTCTGATGTGACCGTTCTTTACCGCTTCTACCACTTTATCAGCCACTGAAAGTACAGCGCCGTGTCCGAATCCGGTAGTCACCGACGTTCCGCCGTTTATGCCCGTGAACTGCTTGTCCTCGCTGTATCCGCCGAGTTCAATCGCCTTCTCGATTACAGGAGTGAAATCCTTGTCCTCGCCGATGTGCTTGATTCCAGGGAATGAAACGAGCTCTGTCGTGAATACCCTGTCTTCGTAGCTCTTCTTAGGCGGCATGAGGCAGTTTGTCGTAAAGAGGAATGCTCCCGGAACGCCGTCGAATTCCTTCTGCTGGTTCTGCCATGCTGTTCCAAAATTACCCTTGAGGTGCTTATATTTTCTGAGTTCAGGATATCCGTGAGCAGGGAGCATTTCGCCGTGAGTATAGACGTTTACACCCTTTCCTTCAGTCTGCTTGAGCAGGAGCTCAAGGTCTTTCAGGTCGTGGCCTGTGATGACGATGAACGGTCCCTTTTCAACTTTGAGTGAAACTTCAGCAGGCTGCGGAGTTCCATATGCTTCTGTGTTAGCTTTGTCCAGGAGAGCCATGCATGCTACATTCGCCTTTCCGGCATCCATAGATGCTGCGATGAGATCATTCACGTTCTCGCAAGTGCCGACTTTCCTGAGTCCTTCGCAGAACGATCTGTTGACGTCAGTATCAGTGTATCCGAGCATCAGAGCGTGATAAGCGTAAGCAGCCATGCCTCTGAGTGCGAAGAGCACGAGAGACTTCAGCGAGCGGATATTTTCATCAGGGTGATGCCATAAACTATTCATATTGAATGGAGCGCATTCGCCTGAGTCAGCGGAGCTGACGCCTGCGAGACGAGCTGCTTCCTCTTTTGTTTTTCTTATCAGCTCTTCTATTGTTTCGTTATTGAAATTTACATTTGTGACAGTTGTGAATAATCCCTCGATTACAATTCGGTAAGTGTTTTTGTCTGCTTTAGCGTTGTTTTCCTCGAGTCTGGCGAGCGTTATAAGAGCTCCTGTAAGCTCGTCCTGGAGCTCAGCTGTATCAGCTTTTTTGCCGCATACGCCTGCTAAGCCCATACATCCTTTGCATCCTGCTGTCTGCTCGCACTGAAAACAAAACATTTTTTCGTCCATTTCTCTTTCTCCTTTGTTAAATTGAGAACCTGCTGTCAGCGATCGGTATCTTTTATTTAAGGGTCTGTCCTGCTCAGCAGATAAAATTCAGTTTATTTACTTATTTGAAGAAGCATATCTAAGGTCCGCCGCAGCCGCTGTCTCCTGCTGTAGTAACATATTACTCAGTCAGGCTGCCGTCGCGGTTAACTGTGACTACGCGCCACGGAATGAATTTGCCGCTCGACTGAAGCGCGTTCTGCGCGGCCGACTGAAGTCCGCCACAGCACGGAACATCCATTCTGAGTATAGTAACCGACTTGATGTCGTTTAACGATATGATCTGCGTGAGCTTTTCTGTGTAATCGACCATGTCGAGTTTAGGACATCCTATGAGGGTAATTCTGTCTTTCATGAAGTCCTCGTGGATATTCGCGTATGCGTAAGCTGTACAGTCAGCTGCGATCAAAATCCCGGCGCCGTTATAAAACGGAGCCTGAACAGGCAGAAGCTTTATCTGAACTGGCCACTGTCTCAGCCTCGAGGCAGACTTCGAAGCGCTGTCTGACGGAGTATCATCAGATCGGTATTCTCTGTCGGAAAAATCCACAGGTGCAGATCCAGGGCATCCGGCAAACGGTCCGCTGTCCGGCAAACTGGCAGCAAATCCGCCGGAGTTTTTTGCTCTTTCTACGGCCTTCTGATCATAAGCCGAAGCTTCTCTTTCCTCGAACGTTATTGCGCCTGTCGGACACTCTGGAAGGCAGTCTCCTAAACCATCACAGAAATCTTCGCGCAGGAGCTTTGCTTTGCCGCCGACTATGCCGATAGCGCCTTCGTGGCACGCTGTGGCACAGATTCCGCATCCATTGCAGTCTTCTTCATTTATATGAATGATCTGTCTTATCAAATCCGGCCTCCATTTTTTACTGTTGTCGTTTTCCTTGTTTTCATGTCATGATTATATTAAAATACACGTGAATAGTATGTTGCTTTAACCACAAAATTAAATTAATTAAATAAAATCTGAATCTGTGTTGTTTGTTTATTGCAAAACTGACGGTGAAAAATAAAAAATATGGATGAAATAAGAAAGAAAGATACGATATCTGCAGAACGGCTTAAACATGTAGCGTTGTTCCGCGGGATGTCGGCGCAGGAAATCGAAACAGCTCTAATAAAGCTCGGATCTTTTGAAAAGGAATACCCGAAGGACAGTGTCGTGCTGCGCGCAGGAGAAAAAACAGAATGCATAGGAATTGTGCTTGAGGGAAGTGTCACAATTGAGAACATAGATATATGGGGAAACAGAACGATATTAAGCCTCGTCGGAGGTGACGGATTTTTTGCAGAAACGTATGCTATTCTCAAAGATGAAAAGCTGCTTATTAACGTGAATGCTAATGAGCAGAGCAGGATACTTTTTATTAAGACTCCAGACGGCTCGGACGGTTCCCCCGACATGTGGGAATATCATTTTATGCTGAATCTGATGAAGATTTCGGCGAAGAAAAATCTGGGGCTTTCAGGCAGAGCTCTTAATATTTCTGCAAAAACCGTGCGCGGGCGCGTGATGTCTTACCTGAACTCAGTGTCTATAAAAACAGGAGTCCGCGAATTCGACATACCATTTGACCGGCAGCAGATGGCGGATTACCTCAATGTTGAACGCACTGCGCTTTCAAAGGAACTTGGAAAGATGAAAGCAGACGGGCTGATAGATTACAGAAAAAATCACTTCTCGATGCTGAAACAGGATATTGAATGACATGGCCGTGATAATGATGAAAAAGGAAGGGCAGAAACCTTCCTTTTTGCTTTAATTATTTCACGTATTATCAAACTTTGCCAATTTGTTTCGTCTTAATTCCGCAAGCAAGCCTGTATGATTGATTGACTCTGCCCTCTTACGATAAAGATTTACTGTGCCGCGGATTTATCAGGTGCTTGGTTATCCTCAAGATAATCGATTCCATTGCGGCACAGGTTCATAACTCTGATGTGTCTATAATGTAAAATTGTTTATGCGGACTCCTCCTTAATCAGGAATTGTCATGCGGCATTTTAATTTTTTATAATGTCGATATAACAGATTTCAGGATTATTGTATAATCGCGGAATGAAATATTTTCTGCGGTTCAATCCGCGGCTTATGAGTATGCTGTTAGGGCCGAGATCGATTAATCCCTGTGCGAACTTAGGGAAAAGTCCTTCCTGTGGCGCGTAGATCCCCTGGTTTATAAACGGAATCCGCCACTGTCCGCCGTGCGCGTGCCCTGAGATGATGAGATCACAGTCTACCTTGCTGTAAAACTCAGGATACCATGGCCTGTGCGACAGCAGAATCCTGAACCATCTGCTGGAAAACAGCTGAGATGCGCGGTCAGGCGTACAGTCCGGCTGGTGATGCATGCTGTGAAGTCCTGCGATTTCAATGCCGGAGGTTTCTATTATGACAGAGTTGTCTTCAAGAACATGAACCCCGAGGTCTTTGAGCTTCTGCTTCTGTCTTATGCGCACATCGTCCGTCATGCGTCTTTCATGATTTCCCTCGACATAGAACAGCGGATAGTCACCAAGCTCTGAAACGAGTTCAAACGCAGGTCCGCTGTCTTTTTTGTCATCAATGATGTCACCGGGCATAACTATCAGATCCGGACGGGCGCGGTGCACACGCTCGACTATATGTTTCTGATTTTTTCCGAATGTGCTGCTGTGAAGATCAGAAAGCACGCAGATACGTGTCTGATGCTTTATTTCAGGTGCCGCAATCCTGTAGAACGTTTCATCGATGCGAAACGGCAGACCCGCGGCAGCTGCTGCTCCTGCAGCAGTCATGCAGGCTGTAATGATTTTCTTATTCATATTAATTATTATTTTCTGTACCATGATGTGGCATGCCGCATCATCAGTCATCCATCTCATCAGGCATGGCGCACTTGCCGCCAAGGTTTTTAAGAGCATCTATCTCTGCCATTTCCTGATCATTTAGCATGAAATCGAACGAGTCGAGATTCGAGTCCATGCGTTCTCTGTGAACTGATTTAGGCAGAGGTATAATACCGTGCTGCATGATCCACCGCAGCGTTACCTGTGAACTGGTTTTGCCGTACTTAATACCTGTCCTGACGAGAGTTTCGTTTTCAAGTACGGCAGCGCGGGCAAACGGACTCCACGCTTCCACGGCGATGCCGTTTCTTATGCAATAATCTGAAATGGAGAGCTGCGCCCATCCTGGATGAAACTCTATTTGATTTACCATAGGTTTTATGGATTCTGTCTCCATGATCTCATCTATGTGATGAGGCAGGAAATTAGAGAGACCTATCGCTTTTACTCTCCCGTCATTATACAGCTTTTCGAGCGCACGCCATGTATCTCGGTTTATTTCCTTTGCTCTTTCACCATACGCCTTCAGACTCGCCGGCCAGTGGATGAGAAAAAGATCAAGGTAATCGAGACCGAGCGCATCCATCGTTCTGTCAAAGGAAGCGAGTGTCTTGTCGTATCCGCGGTCTGTATTCCAGACTTTGCTCGTCACGAAAATATCTTCGCGCGGAAGGCCGCATGTTCTGACGGCTTTACCGACGCCTGATTCGTTTCCGTAAAAAGAGGCTGTGTCGATAAGTCTGTAACCCGCGTCTATAGCTTCAAGCACCGCGCGGCATGTGTCATCCGCCGGTGTTTTATATGTACCGAATCCGATGCACGGAATCCTTACGCCGTTGTTGAGTTCATATGTCTCCGTAAAAGAAGTTGGAATCACTTGTATCACCCTTTACCATGCACATTTGTCAGATCTGCGCGTATATAAAAAATTAACAGCTTATTGATTAATATCCAGGTTTTCAAGCTTTATTGTGCAATGCTTCTTTTAGAACCTCGCAGCGCCTTTTTATGCTTTCCATGACAATCGGAGTATCTCCAGCGTACTCGAAACCGTGCACAGTTCCTTTGTTAAAGCAGAACTGAACGTTTACGCCTGCAGCGCTGAGGCGCTTCGCGTATTCTATTCCCTCGTCGCGCAGCGAGTCGAAGTCAGCCACTTCAATGTATGTATCAGGCATTCCATTGAGGCTTTCAGCTTCGTTTGGCGATGCGTAGCAGAACTCCCCCTGTTTCAGTTCAGGCGTATACCACTGCCAGAGTATTTCCGAATGTCTGCTGTCCCAGACAGGTGCATCGGTGATAGTTTTTGCTGATTCGGTGTTCATGCGCCTGTCTGTAACAGGATATATCAGCATCTGAAAACACGGAAGTTCAACACCTCTGTCGCGCGCCATGAGAAGCACGCCTGCTGCGAGATTTCCGCCGGCGCTGTCTCCGCCTACAGCGACCCTGTTCCTGTCTATTCCGAGCATTTCGGCATTGTCCATAACCCATTTGTAGACGGCGAAACAGTCTTCGTGAGCAGCCGGATACGCATATTCCGGGCACAGTCTGTAATCAGGGAATACTATCCTGCATCCGGCGCCGATCGCATAGCGTTCTGCATTTTTATATTGTGTTTCATCAGCTGGAAATACAAATCCGCCTCCATGAAAATATATGAGGCACGGAGCGTCCTTAACTGAATTTTCCGGGCAGAGAACAGTTACTGGCACTTTGTAACCGTCATAAGACACTACGGCCGACTCACCGAAACGAAGTCTGTCATTTGCCGGGAACTTTTGTGCCTTAAGCAGATGTTGAATTCCAGGCATTATCTCCTTTTTCATCGGAAATCTGAAATCAGCAAGTCTGTCAAACTGACTGTCAAATTTACGCTTTTCCATTTTCTGCCCATTCACCTCTTTATTTTCTGTTGGTTATATGTATTTGGCACGATTCCATTGTATCGAGTGCTGCTTCGTGCTTTTCGGGCGTTACTCCGGCGCAGCACGAAGCGTCAACTGAAATTTTGACTTCAGGCATCTCCGCCTTGAAGAGAAGTGCGTTTGAGACGACGCAGATGTCGGTACATAGACCGACAAGTTCGATCGCAATACCGTCTTTTGCGTGATCATTCAGGCTGCTGAGCTTGTCGGCAAGGTCGAGCGACCCAAACGTCGGTTTGTCAAATATGTGGTCTTCTCTGATTAACGGAGAAAGTCTCCGGCTCATACGCCAGCCGTTTGAGCCTTTAAGGCAGTGGACTACAGGCAGATTCTGCCCTTCCTGAGTTTCAAGATAGTCATCCAGATGCGTGTCGCGCGTGGCGTAGACGTGTTCTGAGTCGTATGTCCTTATCTTGTCGGCGACTCTGTCGACGATCGCCTCTGCCTCAGGTGTTCCAAGAGAGCCGTCTATGAAGTCCTTCTGCATGTCTATTACGACGAGTATCTTTTCAGGTTCAGTCACAGCCATCAGAACAACCCCACAATTTTTCCATTTTCATCAATGTCCATGTCAAGAGCCGAAGGATGTTTCGGAAGTCCGGGCATCGTGAGAACCTTGCCTGTAAGCGCGACGATGAATCCCGCTCCAAGACTCGGTCTCAGTTCGCGGACAGTGATTCTGAATCCTGTCGGACGCCCCATGATGCTGCCGTCATCTGTGAGAGACATCTGTGTCTTTGCCATGCAGACAGGCATCTTGTCCCAGCCGAGCCTGTTATATGTCTCTATCTGCTTTTCTGCCTCATCTGTGTAATCTACACCATCTGCACCATAAACCTTCCGGGCAATGGTCTCTATCTTTTCTTTGATCGGCGCTTTTTCGTCGTAAAGAGGGGCAAAGCTGTTATCCTGTTCGCATATATCGATTACTTTTTCTGCAAGATCGATTGCACCGTTTCCGCCTTTTGCCCAGACCTCGGAGAGAGACATTGGATGCCCGTTCTCCACGCACCATCCTTCGAGAGCTTTGATCTCGGCGTCTGTGTCTGTTATGAAGCGGTTGATCGCAACTACATACGGAAGACCGAACTGCTGTATCGTGTCGATGTGCTTTGCGAGATTGCCGCAGCCGTCGAGCATAGCTTTTACGTTTTCATGTTTGAGGTCGTCAAACTCGACGCCGCCGTGCTGCTTGAGCGCTCTGATAGTTGCGACTATCACTACCGCATCAGGTTTGAGATTTGCGAAGCGGCATTTGATGTCGAGGAATTTCTCAGCACCGAGATCAGCGCCGAATCCTGCTTCTGTAACTGTATAATCAGCGAGCCTCATGCATGTCTTTGTCGCGATGACAGAGTTGCAGCCGTGCGCGATATTTGCGAACGGGCCGCCGTGAATTAGAACAGGATTGTTTTCGAGCGTCTGCACGAGATTAGGAAGGACTGCATCTTTCATGACCATGGCCATCGCGCCCTGGATTCCAAGATCACGGACGTAAACAGGTTCATCATCATAAGTATATGCGACAAGCATTCTGGCGAAACGTTCCTTAAGATCCATGAGGTCGCTTGCGAGGCACAGCGCCGCCATGACTTCACTCGCTACGGTGATGTTGAAACCGTCTTTTCTCTCAATACCATTTGCCTTTGAACCCTGTCCGATCGTGATATCTCTCAGTTCGCGGTCGTTCATGTCCATGCAGCGCCTGAATACTACCTTTTCAGGGTCGATGCCGAGCGGATTTCCCTGGTGTATAGAGTTATCGAGACATGCGCTTACCAGATTGTTCGCAGTCGTGATCGCATGCATGTCGCCTGTAAAGTGGAGATTTATGTCCTCCATCGGTACAACCTGAGCATATCCGCCGCCTGCAGCGCCTCCTTTAAGGCCAAATACAGGACCGAGACTCGGTTCTCTTAACGCTATCATCGTCCTTTTGCCAAGGATATTGAGCGCGTCTCCGAGGCCGACAGTAGTAGTGCTCTTTCCCTCGCCCGCCTTTGTAGGATTGATCGCTGTGACGAGTATCAGTCTGCCGTAAGACCTGTCTTCAATAGACTTGAGATAATCGTTCGAAATCTTGGCCTTGTACTTTCCGTACGGTTCGATGGCGTCCGCAGGAATTCCGGCTTTTTCCGCTACTTCGTATATGGGTTTTAATGTCGCGGCCTGAGCGATTTCCAGATCTGTTGCCATGATTCACTGTTTCCTTTCTTATGTTTTTCCTTCCATTTCAGCTGTAATTGTTACTTGCCCGTCTGCCTCGCGTTAAGAGGCGTTATTAAATAATAATAGCATATCAGGGAGCTGTATTTACAGCAAAACATCAAAAAGACGCATGACAGCAAAGTATATTTGCTGCGTTCTGCCACGCGCCTGATTTTTCTGCCGTCAGGCTTTGTGCCACGTGCGCCGCCTGCCTGCGTCCGCTCCGCGGACAGAGAAGCACGGTGCTTTGTGCGCGTGAGCGCTCGTGAGGACGGAGCAAAAGAAAATTCGCTCCGAACGGATATGGCAGCCCTGCTCCGAAACAGATTTTCTGAGACAAAAATTCTTTCTGTAATGATTTACCAAACAAGAATTAAGGTCACATTATGAGAATGCTATAACAATTGAATCAATCATGTACACAATATTCTGAATAAAAATGTGTTCTCAAAAGACAGTAAAGTGTGTAGAATAGTAGCATTAATTCAGAAATCAGTGCTTGATGCTCTGTAAGTGCCGCATGCATCTCCCGGAGACACATGTTTCGCTGATTGGCTCTGCATAGCTGCGGAGAGAGCGGATTTAATGAATCAGCACTGATTTGAAGTTTCAGCCATAATCTGTGGTGCAGGAAAGTGAGGCATAGTATGTCATTTAAGAAAATCGTACTCATTGGCGGCGGAGTTCTCGGCAGTCAGATCGCTTATCAGTCAGCTTACTGCGGTTTTGATGTCACGATCTGGATGAGAAGCGAAGGCAGCATAGGACGCACTCAGCCGAAGCTTGATGCGATTCATAAAACTTATATCGATACAATAAACGTCATGGATACGCCGCAGGGCAAGTCCCCGCTCGTCTGGGCGCACGGAATTGCCGATCAGGATTCATTCAGCAAGGAGGAGTGCCTTGCGAAGGCTGAAAAAGCGTACAAGAGCATCAACCTCGAGCTCAGTCTCGAAAATGCGCTCAAAGATGCAGATCTCGTAATCGAAGCCATGTCGGAAAATATTGAGCAGAAACACGATTTTTATAAAACAGCTGCTCCGCTTTTCGATGAAAAGACAGTTGTTGTCACGAATTCGTCGACTCTGCTTCCGTCTATGTTTGCTGATGATACAGGCAGGCCTGAAAAATATCTCGCACTCCACTTTGCGAACTCTATCTGGAAGAACAATACAGCTGAAGTTATGGTTCAACCGAAGACAGATGAAAAATATTTCAATGAAGTTCTGGAATTTGCCAGAGAAATCCGCATGATTCCTCTTCCTCTTAAAAAAGAGAAGTCCGGCTATCTGCTTAACTCTCTGCTCGTTCCGCTTCTTGATTCAGCAATGGATCTGCTTGTGACGGGCGTTTCGGATCCGGAAAGTATCGACACAGCATGGAAAGTCGGCACTGGCGCTCCCGTAGGGCCGTTCCAGATTCTCGACATTGTCGGACTTAATACAGCTTATGAAATTGCTGCTATGTCAGCTGCACAGCCTGACAGACCGATCCCTTACGCTTACGCCGATATAGCGAAGATGCTCAAGGAAAAGATCGATAAAGGCGAAACAGGAGTATCTGCAGGCAAAGGTTTCTACGAATACGGTAAAAAGGACGAAAAATAGTTTTGCCGTATAGCTGTATAATCAATATCTTTTAGTTGCGCTGACAGATACAGTTGCGGCTGAGAAAGTTCAGATTCGCTGGATTTTTATCAGATAAGCCGAAAAAACGGGGTGTGAAAAGAATAGTCTTTTTCACACTCCGTTTTTTTAATCTGCACGGCGCCGGTCAGAGTGCTCTTAAACCGGTGTTCAGACAATCGTATCGTATTGTCTTGCCCTTTATGCTGTAATCGGGCTTTATGCCGGCAAGATAAGGCCCTTTAAGAGGGCGTTTGATCACGATTCTGCGAGGATGTGCTGATAAAGCTGCCCCCAGAAGCTCTTCTTCGTCATCGCACGGCTTTTCAAGTTCGTGTATAAGCTGAAATTTCTTTTTTGTCAGAGAGCTCTTGCGCTTTTCAGGAAACATCGGGTCGAGCAGTATGAGGTCGGGCGGTTCTTGTTCGCCCGCAGCGATGCGTTTCATCGCTGCGATGCTGTCACCGGCCGTCACGTTCATGCGGCCGGCGGCAGCAGCGAGCTCTGGCGAAGCGGCGGCCCGCTTCACTGCGTCATCGAGCAGGAGTGCAATCACAGCATCGTATTCATACATCTCGACTTTGAAGCCGGCCGCCGCCAGAAGGAGCGAGTCCTCGCCCATGCCGGCGGTGGCATCGAGAGCCGTCAGGCTGTCATCAGCTCCGCTCCCGGCGCCTGCATTTTTAAAGCGCGCCGCTTTGACGAGCATTTCACCTCCGAGAGCTCCGCGTTTTATGCGGCGCACCATATGACTGAAGTCGCCGCGCATAGTCATGCCTCCGCCGGCAAGCGCGAGTCCGCCGGCGCCGAGTGTCAGAATAAGTTCGCTGTCATGATCGGCGCCGGATGATGCGCATGAGCTTTTTCCCTTCTGCGGCAGCTCCGTTATAACATATGATCCGAGCTTATACGCGATATGCTCCGCCTCATCTTTAAACGCTCTGTCGGTAATAAGGACGGGAATGTTTCTGTTCATCATTGCCATTCTCCGGAGCTGCCGTCTCTGTCAGCGGAGCTGACGTAAGCTGCAGGTTTTATTGCCGAAACGAATCTGCTCCTGTTCATTACAGGATGCTGCAGTCTGATAGCGCCCGTTACAGGACACTCCATGACACACGAACCGCAGTAGTAGCATTCTCCCGGATATGCGACGACAGGATGTTTCCCACTTTCAGTGCTCTTCAGCAGAACATCAACCTGGCATACGTCTGCGCAGCGTCCGCACGCTGTACAGAGATCGTTATCATAGATCAGTGGTTTGGCGCTTGAGCCTATGATGTCTGCGGTGAACGTGCCTGTAAGTCCGGACGGTGAGTCTTCTGTTTCAACTTCAGCGTGAGCAGGTTTTTCGGCATGATATTTCGCGGAAAGCTTTTCGGCGTCATCATCGAGCGCGGCGATATAGTCGGCATTGTGCTTTTCGTAGTTTTCTTTTAACGGGCCGAAATAGTCGAGCTCGATTCTGCCCTTCACAGCTTTTCCGTTTTCCTGCTTTATCGTTATGAAGCACCGTTCGCTTTCCGGATCTGTGATGCCACTGCCGTCTGATCTCTCGAAGCTCAGCGGTGTTGACGTATATTTTCTGAACATGCACGCCTGGATTATCATCTTCGA
>CADBRA010000050.1 GCA_902796965.1 uncultured Eubacteriales bacterium
AGTAAGATACATACAGCTTCCTCCTTTCTAAAGATTCGGAAATAGGATTTCCTGTATGTATATTACATCATATGTTTTACTGATATGTAATTATTCTAGTAAAATATACATTCTAGCCGACATTCATCCCACGGCCTAAGGGCACGTGGGTTTTCTGGTGGGAATTTTATAAAACGAGCATTTTTTTCGTTCTGACTAAGAAATGCATCAGCTTCCTCCATGGCAACTGGAGTAAGCGGTTTTCTCTGAATCTCCTCAGAGATGTCAGGTGCGTCAGATACAGTTTCAACGGCATTTTCAATACTGTCCTTGAGAAGATAATCGGTCGTCACACCAAAAAGCGCTGACATTTTTAGAATTTTGTTCATATCTGGTATGGACTGTGCACTTTCCCATTTTGAAACTGACTGTCTGCTTACGCCGAGTTTTTCGGCAAGGTCTTCCTGAGACCAGCCGTTCTTTTTTCTAAGATCTGTAATTTTATCAGCGAGAATCATCATATCCCTCCTGTTTCAAATATATGAAAACGACTTTAAGTGTTTCTGTCTTTCAATATCAGAATATATGATGATGCAGCAGATATCCACCAACTCTGCTTATCAATTTGTCAACTGAAGGTTGCAAAGCTTGAAAATACTTATATGCATGCGTATTTTGCGTTTACGTCCTCTCCACGGGCAGCCGCGCACTTACTCATCTTCATTCGAGATGACGTCTGCTGATTCCGCGTCAGCCGGTTCATGAAATGCTTCGCCTTCCGGCGCTTCCTGCAGCTGTTCAGCTACGCAGATCGACATTTCACGATTCTCTATGCAGCCGCCCAGCACTCTTTTTGCTCTTTCGTGATATTCTTTTATGAGTGAAAGCGGAGAGATGATCGCCATCTGTTCTGCAAACTGGAAGAGCCATCCCCAGAATGTCGGCGAAATCTGCACTTTTACGGCAGCTATGCACTTGTCAGGAGCCGAACGCAGCATCTTTGTATCTTCGCCAAATTTATCATGAACGACTCCGATGAGTTCCGAGCTGAATTCGAGTACAATGTCTGTCACAGGTCCGCCGTACATTTTGAACGCCTGTTCTGTGTAATCCGCGATATTTCGGTATTCGAACACGGCTTCGCGTGCAATATCCTCTTCTTCTATGTTTACACCGTCCATCCTGTCGATCCTGTAGTTGCATATGCCTCCGTATTTAGCCGAATAGCACATGATATAGTAATTGTCATCATTGAATACCAGAGCCATTGGATCGACGATATATCTGCTCTTGTTTTTTCTGTAGACTTTATTTCCATGTTCATCACGGTCAAAATAGTAGAACGAAGCTTTTCTTTTGTTTTGTATTGCACTCTCAAGTTCTGAGATATTGTAATATATAGACTCGTTCGTGTGTTTCGGTGTGTTGAAGCATACCATATTCGACTTGAGGATCTCGGCGCGGTGGCTTCCGCCGAGTGCCGCTATTTTATCTACGAGTTCTTCTGTCTTTTTCTGAGTAATGAAGCTTGCTGCCTGCACAGCGTCGATGAGGATCTTGAGCTCAGGCACAGAAAACTGTCTGTCGATGACATAGTAACCCTTTTCGTGGCCGATGAGACGGCTTTGTACTTCATATCCGTATTCATTCAGCAGATCTATGTCCTTATACAATGTTCTGCGGTCGCATGTGATGCCTTCTCTGGCGAGAGCTTCGACGATCTGACTTGTTCTCAGAGGATGATCCTCGTCTGATTGCTGACGCAGCAGCTCCATCATCTTGAGTATTTTCATCTTTTGTCTGTTTGCTTTCGGCATATCCATATCCTCCTGGCGTGTGTGTTAATAAGGCGGCGTCGGTGAATTGTTCATCATCTTACGGCAATTGACTTCTAAGAACCTGACACTGTCCGAATACCATGGCTTCCTGATTTATACACGGTTTACATGATTAAGCGACCGGTTTGCTGCGGGTACAGACGCGACAGTATTGCGCCGTTATGTCAGAGTAAGCTCATACGCAGTTATAATCTATTCTATCAGCTGGAGATTTTCCTGCTCGGTTACCTTTATACTTCCGCCGTGATCATCGAAATAGTCTTTGAGATGAACGTCGAGAACATCGGCCATATCGCTGAGAATCTGCGCATCATGCACAGAATACCCGTGCTCCCATTTTGAAACAGTCTGACGTGTCACGTGAAGTCTCGCGGCAAGTTCCTCCTGCGTAAATCCCCCTGTTTTTCCTTAATACTTTGATATTATCACTAAGTATTTAAAATTTCCTCCCGTGCGGTAATAAAATAGTAATGAAAAATATGAACGGCTGCCCTCATATCTTTCGGCGCAAGTATACCGCATAGGGTGTTGACATACACGCAACGCAAGTTAACATCGAGCATTTTCAATGAATAGGAGACTGCAGTTTTATTCTGTGGAGATCGATGTATATCTTCATAAAATCATTTAGCGGCGGAAACCCACTTGCTTCAGCAGGTGGGAGGAGCCGCTTTCTCCTTTCTTAGCCTTGCTTGCATAAA
>CADBRA010000051.1 GCA_902796965.1 uncultured Eubacteriales bacterium
ATGCAGCCGCAGTCCTCTGTACCGAGGGATGAACGCGAAAACATAGTGTGGAAGACTTACGTTAGGACCACATGAGCGAGCTGCAAATCTCGAAACTGTATTGGGCAGGAGCCTTTAGCAAGCCCCGATCCCTTTACGGGTCGGGGTAATTGACTTTGAAGCTAATATAATCGTTGAATAAAAAATCCGGCTCATAGAGCCGGATTTTTTATTGTCCGTAAGGAATGAGCTGACCAGTTACAGCTGGCAGAGAAAAACTCTGAAACGCCGAAAAATCCTCGGCGGCTGTTTAAAATTTGCAGCAGCCACTTTATTCTTGCATTCTTTTATGGCGTAATATAAATATATTTAAACTGCAGTGTAACCGCCGTCAACAGAGATCATCTGTCCGGTTATATAACTTGATTCTTCTGCGCCAAGGAATATGGCTGCGGAGTTCAGCTCGCCCGGCTTTCCATATCTCTGCATCGGAACAGTGTTTTTTGCAAACTGCTGGAAGTACTCGGTATCAAGAGTAGCAGTAGTAAGCTCAGTGTAGAAATAGCCAGGGCAAATAGCGTTTACTGTTATTCCTTTAGTAGCGAGCTCTGCCGCAGCACCTCTTGTGAAGTTTACAACAGCACCCTTTGATGCGTGATAAGCAATGGTCGGAATGGCGGTGTTTCCCACCAGACCATAGATGGAAGCGATGTTGATTATACGGCCATATGTCTGTCTGCCGGCTTCGATCTTTTCTTCCATATATTTTGCACCTTTTTTATTCATAGTAAAGATTGAAGTAAGGTCAAGGTTCATTGTGAATTCCCAGTCGTCTCTGCTGAATTCCGTAAGAGAAGTGCCTGTTCCTTTTTCGCCGCCGGCAGCATTGAACAGAACCTCAAGATGCCCATATTCTTCATCGATTTTAGCAAAAGCTGCGTCTATGGCTGCTTCGTCTGTAACGTCGCAGGCAACAGGCACAACCCTGACACCGTATTTTTCGGACCATTCTTTTGCACTTGCTTCCAGTCTGTCTGCTCTTCTGGCAAGAATGACGAGATCTGCACCAACAGAAGCATATCCTTCTGCCACCTGCTTTCCAAGACCTGAAGAGGCTCCGGTAACCGCAACGACTTTTCCTGTGTAATCAAACATTTTTATCGCTCCTTTATATCGAAGTTATTATTGTTTATTTTGATTGTTATTATAAAAAAGACCTGATAGTACTACTCTGACTGCTCCGACGGGCAAGCCAGCGGTGTTCTGATTGCCAAGTGAAGCTTGTAATAGCACATGGTTTTCAGATTTTGGAGTTACCAATGTAAATATATTTAAATCAGGACTTTCATTACCAAGCAGTACAGTAACTGCATAAGCAGCAAACTTCTGCTATTTATAAAAGAGGCACAATCAATTTTCCTAATGTTTGTATTATATATATAATAAATGCAAACATCAAGTAAAAGAAAAACGGATTTAATTCCACATGCAGGTATAAGCAGCAGAGGTGGAGCAGGCCCAGCTTATACGCCTGTGGACATGGCGTAAGACGGTGTATTACCGTGATATCTCAGCCAATACATTAGTGGCTGAATCAGGAAACTCCGGTCTCTTTCTGCTTGGATCCGGATGCTGGGCAGAGATCACTGCAGTGAGGCTTCTGATGCAGCATGTGATGAATATATGGTAGTGTTTTCATTAGAGAAAAGACATTATCATCAAACTTCTCGACGATGGCCGGCAGTCAGAGCCTGCATGGAATCGGATTGAATAATCAGAGGAAAAGGTGCCTGCCGGCATCACTGCTTGTTTCCTTCATGTACTCCGGGAATTTGTGTGTCTGCTGTATTTTTTTCTTTTGTCATTTCCGAGCTTTTGAAAAAGATGATTACAGGCAGTACGACTGCAGCCGTAATAATCGCATTGAAGAGCGCTGCATTCCCGATCGGCGAATCATAAAGAAAATGATCTGCCATAACGAGGACAATCCAGCCCAGTCCCCTTCGTATGTGATTCCTGCTGCAGGCTCGGACGATAAGATACAGTCCTGCTGCGGTAACTGCAGCATAGGCCCAGTGTGATCCGAGTGCGCCTGTGATTCTGTCAAGTGCCGTCGGAAATGCATCGTTTACGTTACTAAATCCGCTTTCCGTAATATATGAAATATCCTCTTCAATCTGAAAACCAATGCCGACACACATTCCGATCGTCAGGTAATGCTTCAGTGATTTCCTGTTCAGCACATATAAAAGCATAGCAGTTGTGCCAAGTTTGAGAAGCTCCTCTACAATGCCGGCTTCCGCTGATCCGATCCATGCGTCAGAATAGGAATGCCCCATCAGAGATCTCATAAGGTTATCAAAGCCTCCATTCAGTTCTCCGGCAAAGGCAGCAGGGACAAATGCACCGCATAAAACCGCGGTCAGAAGCTCCATACCGGATATTTTATATTTTGCGCATATCCATTTCATAAGAATTACGAACGGCACGATATATGCCAGCAGCAGAACAAAAGCACTGTAAACCTCCAGATAATGGATAACAGAGATATTGTTCTTACATAAATAGTCAGACTCATCTATTGCCATTCCGACTGCAGACAGCATGATGAGAATGCATGTTACTGCAAGTCTGTTTCGCTGTCTATTATTATTTACAAGATGCGAACTGTCATCTGGACTGCAGTATTGTTCCGCATCAGTGCGCTTTATATAATCATTGATCTTTTTCATATAGTACTCTCCTTGATTCGATTGACCATTTGATCTGATCATCAAGATTCTGAAGATTTCTATCCTTCAAAATCATATACCAGTGAGCTATAATACCACTTTTTGAGTTGCCAATAAATACTGTATTAATACGCTCATAATCATCTGATTCCTGACTGAAATATTTGAGAGAACGAAGCAAACGCTTTCATATGCCGTTTTCTGTGAAGTATTGCAGAGGTTAATGCAGCATCCTGAAATTTTTTCATGATGCTCCGAATTCTGATTTTTGGAATTTATGATGATAAAGTCTGCGGTGTGAACCGCGGAGGATCTGCCGGTAAAAGAGTGTTTAAATGGCAATGGAAGATTGACCGCCTATAATATATCAATTATAATAATTGCCAAAATGATCCTACTGAAAAACTCAATTTTACAATTATGACTATCTTATTACGATACGTTAGATGAAATACATAAAAGAAGATTCCTGCAAGGCGGAGACTGGATATGCATCTGAAGAAAATTGGAATGGATCTCATGATTTGCAAGGTTGTGTCCACAGCGGAAACTGCCGCATTGATAAACCAGATCGCAATGGCGCTGAAAGGAGGCGGAATATTAATTAATGAACAATTCTGCCATGGAACATTATATTATCACCAATCTGGATAAAGCATTGGAAAAAAGATGGATAACGCCATATTTTCAGCCTTTTGTGCGTACTATTACAGGAAATTTTTCCGGAGGAGAATGCCTGGCTCGCTGGATAGATCCGGTATACGGAATCATCATGCCCGGTACATTTGTGCCTGTACTGGAAAAAGCCGGACTTATTTATAAAATAGACTTATTTATGGTTAAAGAGGTAGCCAGAATTCAGCGTCAGCGTATTGATGCCGGACTTCCGGTCGGACTTGTCACAGTCAATTTTTCACGACAGGATTTTGACAAGCTGGATGTAGCTTCTTTTATCCACGAACAGATTGACAAATATGGCATCAGTAAAGATTTGATCGCTCTTGAACTCACCGAAAGCATGCTCGTTAAGAACAAGGAAAAAATGATTTCAGTTGTAAAGGATCTGAGGTCGGAGGGATTTCAGATATGGATGGATGATTTCGGCAGTGGATACTCTTCGCTGATCTTTCTCAATGACTATCAGCTGGATGTGATCAAGCTCGACATGGCTTTTCTGAAATCTTTCTCAAATACGTCCATGGAAATAATGAGAAGTACTGTAAATCTGGCAAAGAAGCTGGGCATACGCACGCTGGCGGAAGGAGTGGAAGCAGAAGAACATGTTCGTTTTCTGACCGAAATAGGCTGCGATATGATGCAGGGATTTTACTTGACGAAACCTGTTTCATGCGGAGCATTACAGTCATTCTTCCTCCATTCGGACAGACAGTCAGAGACCATGGAATGGAAGAAATTTTATGATCAGGCAGATGCCTGTGTGATTAACAGCGATGCTCCGCGCGCCGTCGTGGAATATGACATAGAGCAGGATCACAGTCATTATCTGTTTATCAATCAAAACGAAAAGGAACAACTGCGCAGTCTCGGACGCAAGACAAAAGCCGATTCAGAGTTCGTGCTGAACAATAAGAACAATCCTCTGCACCCGAGAATTCTGGAATGCTATGACAGGGCAATTCACAGTTCTGATACTGTTACCGCATACGTTTCTGACAACTCATGTTTCTTGAAAATTGCCTGCAGAATGGTTGCCAGATATCGTGATCACTGCATTTTGCTGTTAACAATGATAAATATTACAAATGACCGCACGCATAAGATAGGTCAATTCCTCGATAAATCTCTGTCGGATATAGTTCTGCTGTTTGATGATGTTCATATTCTTAATCCTGAACAGGATACGGCAGATAATCTGATCAATAACTTCGGCATTGACGCAGGCCTTAAAAATCAGGATGACTTGCGCAAAGGACTTAAATTTTTCTGCTGCCATATGGTTCACCCCAAAGACCGTGAGCGTTATTGGAAGTTTGCAGATCCTGACACCATGATAGATCGTATCTTGAAAACGTCTGACGGGATTTTGAGGGAGTATTTCAGAATATTGAATAATGCAAAAGATGGAGAATCCGGGTATGTGTGGAAAGAATTCAATCTGCTGCTTATACCCGGTTCGGATAACAAGAGAATACTGTCCTGCATAAAAGATGCCACACCGACATCTGATGATTCCTGTTATCTTAGTGAAACAGACAAATTGCGGTCATCGTATGACAGGCTGATACAGCGGAACATAATTATTTAACTTCAGCCGAAGAGCAGACAACCAATACCGGATTTAACGTCCAGCATCGTCGAGATTTTTCCATCCATAGCGGATGATCGAAATAATCATAGAGAGCTCGCTTGCGGCTTCGTCAAGAATTCCTGCCCACGAACCAACTATGATATCGTATATAATCCACAGCGGTGAGTTGATAAGCATGCCGGCAAGCCTGATTTTTCTTGCATTGTGAGTATATCCGGCAATGGTTGATGCAATGTTGGCAGCTGCAGGGAGAACAGAATACCAGCCAGACCATGTGAACATTAGAGCTACAGCCTGCATAAGGCAGATAACAGCGCACATGCTCTTTTTATGGGCAAAGTCCCATCTGCTTCCAAGACAGAGAGAACGAAAAATATTGATTATGTAACTGACACAGCCGGTAATGGCGCCAAGTAAAACAAGGTGAATAGTGTAAATTAAATATGACAGAAACTGCATGCGGAACAAATTTTGATTTTTCTTACATTGAAATGAGACGAAGAATACAGCTGTTCCTGCCAGCCCGATAAACTGAATTAAAATATACTGTAATGTCATAATGCGGCTCCCTATGTGCTGCCTGCCATTTTAGATTTTATTATAGCTTATAGATTATTATTCAATTTATCACGATTCGGTTCACTGACAGCATGACAGTCAGAAATTAAACGTTCCTGACGATACATATGCTGTATTAAACGCTGCATCGGCCTTTGAATGAAAGAACTTCAAAAAGAGTCTGCCCGTACTGGACTGACTCAAATCTTTTAAGTGCAGAAATGAATTTCTGCTTATATAAAATATAACGTTCCGGTCGTCTTAAGGCGTTCAGATGCGGAATTCCCGTCAGCATGAAATACATACTGTTGTCAGAATAGCATGAATCAGCAGTGGCATCAAATGGCTTTTATAAAGTTCCCGACAGAAAACCCACGTGCCTTTAGGCCGTGGGATGAATGGCGGTTAGGATATATATTTTACCAGAATAATTGTATATCAGTAAAATATATGACATAATATACATACAGGAAATCCTATTTCCGAATCTTTAGAAAGGAGGAAACTGTATGTATCTTACTGTAAAGCAGCAGGCCAAACATCTGTCAAAGGAAGACTACCACACCCTTAGGGAGCTTTGCCATATCGCAAAGAACCTGGCGAATGAAGCTATCTATAATATAAGACAGTATTACTTTTCTGAGGGCGA
>CADBRA010000052.1 GCA_902796965.1 uncultured Eubacteriales bacterium
GGACTTAATTCTCTGATCTCAAGAAGACTCGGCGAAAAGCGCGAGGCTGATGCCAATTCAGCTGCTACGCATGGCATGATTCTGATCTTATTCAACTCTGTTGTTTTCCTTTTAATAGGGCTTTTTACATCAAGGCCGTTTTACAACTGGTATTCAGATGATCCTTCGCTCGTTAACATGGCGACCCAGTATGGGCAGATAGTGCTCTGTGTGTCGGTTTTCCTGTTTGCGCAGACAACATTTGAGAAAATTCTCCAGGGCACCGGTAACATGCTGATGCCGATGATCTCAAACATGATCGGATGCGTCGTAAACATTATCCTCGATCCGATACTCATATTCGGCCTTCTCGGAGCACCTGAACTCGGCGTGGTCGGAGCAGCTGCCGCTACTGTAATCGGACAGGCCTGCGGTTGTCTCGCTGTTTCCATGTTCGTTCTCAAAAAGCAACAGATCATAAAGATCAGCTTCAGGAATTTCAAATTTTCCTGGGCCACTATCAAAGACATATATGTAGTTGCGCTGCCGGGAATGGTAATGCAGGCAATTCCCTCATTTGTCAACATCGCGCTCAACCAGATACTGATCGGCTTTTCTGTCAGTGCCGTTTCTGTGCTCGGCGTATACTTCAGGCTGCAGTCGTTCGTGTTTATGCCTGTATTCGGTCTTACCCAGGGAGCTATGCCTATCATGGGCTACAATTATGGTGCAAAGAACAGAAAAAGGCTTACAAAGACGATACATCTCACTCTCAGAGTCAGTATCATAATCATGATAATCGGAACTGTTGTTTTCCAACTGTTCCCGGATCAGCTGCTTGCTATATTCGATGCGTCTTACCAGATGCTCGAAATGGGCAGAATGGCCATGAGACTCCTAAGCATCTGCTTCGTGCCGGCCGCTGTAGGTATCACGTTCTCCACGCTTTTCCAGGCTCTTGGCCATGGCATATACAGTCTCATTATGACGCTCATAAGACAGTGTTTCGCCATTCTCCCAATCGCGTACTTCCTTTCTAAAGTAATAGGCGTAAACGGAGTGTGGGCTGCATATCCGATGGCGGAAACGGCTGGTATTACGGCGGCGATACTGTTCTACAGACATATTTATAAAAAGGAAATCCGAAATCTTCCTGACGGGGCCGAATAAACTAAAAGCTCCGGCGAAAATCCCACAGTGAAACGCACTGATGATATTCAAAACTGACGTCCGGAGGCAGACATCGCAGCAGCTGTTTTCAGTTATACATTTTAATATTATGTATTATGCGGAAAATCGCACGGCTTTTACCAGCCGGCTTAATTCACTTTGATTTTTCATGATATTTTTATGATCAGCAGCATACATTCAGAGTGTCCATGTGATAATATTAATCACATATAATTTGGTTGTGAAAGGATGTGATTCTCTTGTTAAATATAAAAATTGCTCAGGTTCAGATGCCTCAATACAATTCAGTTAATGAAGCGCTCGACGCTGCGTCCGATGCTGTTGCAAGAGCCGCAGCCATGAGAGCTGACATGGTATGCCTGCCTGAGATGTTCATAACTCACTATGACAATCAGTCAATGAAGCGCGATGCCGTCGAAGAAGGCGGATACGAGCTCACAAGGCTGGCCGAAATGGCGGACAGATACAATATCTATCTCCAGGCAGGCACAGTTCCGGAAGACGCCGAAGGAAAAATATACAACACCGCTTATCTTTTCGACAGAAACGGAGCTCAGATAGCGAAACACCGCAAAATACATCTGTTCGACGTCGACATAAAAGGCGGACAGAGTTTCAGAGAATCAGACACACTGTCTCCCGGAAATGAAATCACGGTTGCTGCAACTGAATTCGGCCGTATCGGCATAGCCGTCTGCTACGACATGCGCTTTCCCGAATTATTCAGGCTCATGGCTCTCAAGGGTGCCAGGCTCGTGCTCGTGCCGGCCTCATTCAACACAGTAACAGGCCCGGCTCACTGGGACATCTGCTTCAGGTCCATGGGCATGTACAACCAGTTCTTCATCGCAGGCACATCATCAGCATTCACAGAAGACTCATCGTATCATTCCTACGGGCACACTATGATCTGTGATCCGTGGGGAAGCGTGCTAGGCCAGCTCGACGAAAATCCGGGCGTTCTAATGACAGATATAGATCTTGACAGGACGGCGGATATCAGAAACCAGCTGCCAATACTAAAGAACAGACGCACAGACATATACGATACGATCGAGATCAACAGGCCATAATATCTGAAGACATCAGTTTATACTGTTAGGAAATGACTGCTCACCGATGAATATACACATAAAAAGGAGGAACCCACGTTCCTCCTTAGTTTTTCTGCATAAAACCATATTTACTTCAGTTTCGTTTTTCAGGACCAGCACTGCTGCTGCATCCGCGTTCACGTCCGCTCCGCGGACAGCTAAAACCTATCTGTTGTCTATTTTCTCAGGATACATGTCGTGGTGCGCAAGCCTGTCAAATGCGATTTTCTCCCATCTTGTGCCGGATTTACCGTAATTGCAGTACGGGTCTATCGATATGCCGCCTCTGGGCAGAAATCTTCCGAGTACTTCGATATATCTCGGATCCATAAGCTTTATAAGATCGTCCATTATGATATTAACGCAGTCCTCGTGAAAATCACCGTGGTTTCTGAAGCTGAAAAGATATAGTTTAAGCGACTTGCTCTCGACCATCTTCACATCCGGAACATACGATATCGTGATCTCCGCAAAATCCGGCTGCCCTGTAATCGGGCAGAGGCTCGTGAACTCCGGACAGTTAAACTTGACGAAATAGTCTCTTTCCTGATGCTTGTTCACAAATGTCTCCAGCACCGACGGATCATAATCCATGCTGTATTTTACCGATTTGTTTCCGAGAAGTGTCAGACCTTCTCTCTCTTCTTCTGTTCTCATTTTATTTTTCTCATGCTTTCCTTCTGCCGCCTAAACAGTGCCAAATATACTTCTGAATAATTCAGGTTCTATCTTGAATCTGCCCCTGAGCGTCGTCGTAACTGTTTCCGAATTGACTTTTTTTACTCCTCTCGCCGCCATACAGCCGTGGTGAGCCTTTATGACGACTGCTACGTCTTCAGAGCCAGATATTTTCTGAATCACATAAGCGAGATCAGAGCCTATTCGCTCCTGCAGCTGCAGACGCCTGCTGACAGCATCGGCAGCCCTTGCTATTTTGCTCAGTCCGATAACGCGGCCGTGCGGTATATAAGCAACTGAGATCTTCATGTCATACATAAGCATCAGATGATGCTCACATATGCTGAATGTATCTATGTCCCTCACTACGACAACGTCATCGTTCTCAACCGGACATTCAAAAGTCTTGTCGCACATCTCCGCTATTTCGTCATTTGTCAGCGCAATACCCGAAAATATTTCCTCGCACATGCGCGCCGCACGGTCAGGTGTTTCCACAAGGCCTTCTCTGTCCGGATCCTCACCTATAGCTTCCAGCAATCCTCTTATGTGTTTTCTGACTTCATCTTTATTGATAGCCATTTATAATATACACCTCTTCTGACTATACACCTCTTCTGTCTGGATCCCATATGATCTTGTGAATCTGGATACCGATCCTCACCCCATTGAGTCTGTTCTTCAGCAAGAAATCGACGATTTTCTCAGGTTCAAGACTTCCGAAAACAGGATTAATGAAAACACCGCACCTGCCCTGAAGATCAAATTCTCTGATGATGTCAAGCGCCCTTTCAAGATCTCTTTCAGATGATGCAACCAGCTTGACGGAATCTTTTTCCTTAAGCAGCTTCATATTCGAGAGCTTCATCTCCGCTTCCATGCCGCTGTCGGGCAGTTTATAATCCATCGTGAAAATCGGCCTGTTTTTAAGCGCTGCAAACGGTGCAATGCTGACGCTGCCATTCGTCTCTATTTCGATGGAATGATCATTTCCGTCACTCTGCAGAGCATCGATAAGTTCTGTAAGGCCGTCCTGCAGAAGCGGCTCACCTCCTGTAAGAGTCACGTTCCTGATGCCTGACGCCCCGACTATATCACATATTTCGTCTGTGCTCATCTCAGTGAAGTTTTCTACTCCGGGACTTCCGGCGCATCTCGCCCACGCTGTATCACAGTACGCACATCTCAGATTGCATCCGGCAAATCTCACAAAATACGCAGGCTCTCCGCATCTCTGACCTTCTCCGTTTATACTCGCGAAATGTTCTGCTACAAGAAATAATCTCATGCCGGACCGCCTTCCGAATAACAGGCGCAGTTATTAGGCGTCTCATATACTTCTGTCTCTTTTACAGGTATACCTTTCTCTTTGAGCTTTTCAAAAAAATACTTAGCAAAGTTTTCTGCTGTCGGTCTGAAATCCATTTCGATTATTCTGAAATTCTCTTCTCTGAGTGCCTCGAGCGTTTTCTGCTTCAGACTTCCTTTTTCTATTATAAGGCTGTGGTCCAGAAAATCAGCTTCATTTCTGAGGGCAGATTTAATATCTGCAAAATCCATCACCATGCCGCGGCAGTAGCCGTCTTCAATCAGCGTCTGCGACACAGCCTTTATAACAACACGCCACCTGTGGCCGTGTATGTTTCTGCACTTGCCATCATATCCGGCAAGAAAATGAGCCGAGTCAAAACTCGCTTCAGTCTTCAATGTGTAAATGTCAATCATCTCCAATAAAAAAGGGCGCTGTGCGCCCCTGTATACTATTCAGGGTCCTGGTTTTATTTTATGACAGGATGGCACCGGCGAACTGTCCGTATTATATTATGTGGCAGCCGGACATATCAATCTGACTGCACGTAATTGTATATTTTTATATACATAATGTCAACCAGATAACGATAATAATGTTATATTAGATCCGCGCCGCTGCCTGAAACGTCTGCGCCTGAGACAGCAGGCACATTATTATGTTATTTACGGTTGTCAGCCGGCGAATTCTTTTATGCCGGCGACTATACGCGTGATTATGTCAACTCTCGAAAACGGAGTCACTATATAGTATCCGTCGACGCATGAATTCATGCGTCTAGCGAAATCGAGAGATATTTCGACAGCGAGCTCGGTGCACTCATCTCGCGTTTTTCCTTCGTAACGCTCGATAATATCTTCTCCGACTGTTATTCCTGATATCTCTGAATTCATGAATCTGCCGTTTCTGCTGCTCACTACCGGTATAATTCCCCCGAGTATCTTTGCATCGAGTGTCTCGTGCGCAAACTGCAGATTTCTGAGAGCATCATCAGTAAGTACCGGTTGAGTCAGGAAACACGAAACTCCGTTCTTTATCTTCTCTTCCGCGAGTCTGAGCTGAATATCAAATTTCCTTGAATTTACATTCAGTGCTCCGTATATGCGGAACGGACTGTCGAGTTCGTTTTCATTAAGAGATCTGATGAAATTCGCGAGCATCCTCGAATTGAACTGAAAGACACTCTTTACTTCGTCGCGCTCCGCGGACGGTACAGGATCTCCTGTAATAGTAAGCACATTCCTGATGCCTTCCATTGACAGAGCGAGCAGCAGTGCCTTTGTAGCATTCAGATTTCTGTCTCTGCACGTCATGTGAGGAATTGTCTCTATATCGAGCTCACGCTTGAGCTTGCTCGCCATCAGGCACGAATCCATGTGCGCACGCGCTGTCGGACAGTCAGCGAGAGTTATAGCATCTACGCCGGCGCCTCTGAGCTGCCATGCGCCGGCCATAAATTTATTCGCATCAGAATCACGCGGCGTATCCAGTTCCACTGCTATGACTTTTTTGCCAGACTCGATCTTTTTCCAAAGCCGGTTATTTTCACGCTTAGTTGTTCTTGTAACCGAATGCGGTCTTACACGCGGAGCCTTTCTCCTGCCGCCGTCACTGCGCATCCGCTCCGAAATCCGCTTTATGAACTCCGGTCTTGTTCCGCAGCAGCCGCCTACGATCGTAACGCCGTCATTCAGCAGATTTTCTACGCCATCCGCGAAGAATTCTGGATCAGAATTATAGTAGATCCGGCGCCCCGAAACTCTCGGATATCCGCCGTTCGGCATAGCGCAGACAATATCTCCGCCTATGTCAGCACTCCTGAGGAGCTGTTCCATATGCATGACGGAAAGCATGCAGTTAAGACCATACGCATCCACTGACTTTGCTTTTCTCGCTTCATCAAAGAGATCGAGATAATAGCAGCCTTCTCTCGTGTATCCGTCGGACTGAACTGAAAACGAGACTATGACAAACGCGTCTGGAACGGCCTTTTTTATCGTTTCAGCCGCTTCGGAAATGCAGGAGAAACTGCTGTTCGTTTCAAAAATATAGTGTTTTATTCCGTGTTCAGCGTATATCATGCACATCTTTTTCAGTGCGTCAGCCGTATTCCGCTCGTCAGTTCCAGTCACAGGTCCGATATCGGCAAAGACATATATGTCTCTTCCGGCTTCATCTGCGGCTTTCTGAGCTATGCTTATGCCGGCTTCTAAAGTTTTTTCGAACCTATTTCCTGAAAACACGTCGTTAAGCGGATTTACCGAAAATGTGTTAGTCTTTATCGCGTTTGCGCCGGCTTCTATATACTGCCTGTGGATCTCGAGCACGTATTCAGGATGAGTTATATTAGCCAGCTCACACGGCTCCTGATCATCACCATGTATCTCGCTGAAATACGTGCCCATCGCGCCGTCGAACAGCAGCGCGTTTTCCTTCAAAAATTCTCTTATCTCCATGTTACCTAAATCCTGTCGTCTAATTGCCCCTTTTATATATTACTATAAAAACAGCCGGAACCCTGTCGTCAGAATTCCGGCTTCAGTCATGATTTCGATCTGTAATCGCAATTAAAATGTATTTACAGTTTTCTCGGACCGGCTTTTTTTACCTCTTCCGGCATGTCATTATATTTCGTTTCGAAATTCTCATGGAACATCTCAGCGAGCATGTCTGCCGTCTCGTCATAAGCAGCTTTATCTGCCCATGTTTCGCGCGGATTCAGTATCTCTGCAGGAACTCCATCTACAGACTGCGGAACTTCGACATTGAATCTGTCATCATGTCTGTATTCTGCGTCCTCTATCGATCCGTTCAGTGCAGCAGTGACCATTGCACGCGTATAGCGCAGCTTGATTCTGGCACCTGTTCCGTATGAACCGCCCGACCATCCAGTATTTACGAGATAAACTTTTGTATTATACTCTTCCATCTTTTCGCCGAGCATCTCAGCGTAGACTCTCGGATTAAGAGGCATAAACGGCTGACCGAACAGCGTCGAGAATGTAGGAGTCGGCTCCTTGATGCCTCTTTCTGTCCCTGCCAGCTTCGATGTGAAACCCGTGACGAAATGATACATCGCAGCTTCCTTTGAAAGCCTTGACACAGGAGGCAAAACGCCGTATGCGTCGGCAGTGAGGAATATGATAACCTTTGGAATGCCGCCGGTTCCCTTGTCTGTAGCATTGCTGATCGACGTGATCGGATATGAGCACCTCGTGTTTTCTGTGAGCGAAGAATCGAAGTAATCCAGCTCTCTTGTATCAGGGTCCATGACTACATTTTCAACCACGCTTCCGAATTTTACCGCTCCGTATATTTCAGGCTCAGCGTCCTTGTCGAGGTTAATGCACTTGGCATAGCAGCCTCCTTCGAAATTGAAGATGCCGTCTTCAGACCAGCCGTGTTCATCATCGCCTATCAGAACTCTGGCCGGGTCAGCAGAAAGCGTCGTCTTTCCCGTGCCTGAGAGGCCAAAGAAAACAGCTGATTCGCCCGTTTCAGGATCCATATTGGCCGAGCTGTGCATTGGAAGCACGTTTTCTTCGAGCGGCATCACATAATTCATTGTAGAAAATACACTCTTCTTTATCTCGCCGGCATATCCCGTGCCTGCAATCAGGATACAGTGAGCTTCATAGTCGATGATGATGGCCGCCTCGGAATGAGTGTGATCTCTTTCAGGGACACATTTAAACCCGGGAGCGCAGAGCACCGTATAATCAGGTTCTCCGTAATTCATAAGCTCCTCCGCCGTCGGACGCACGAGAAGCTGGTGGATAAACAGATTCTGCGATGCGAGCTCATTTATTATCCTGAACTTTCTCGTATATTTTCTGTCAGCTCCGGCAAGTCCGTCGAACACAAAGACTTCCCTGCCGTTGAAGTACTCGATCATACGCTTTTTGAGAGCGTCGAAGACCTCCCTCGTTACCGGACGGTTTACCTTACCCCAGGAAATCTTATCGTGAACTCCCGGCGTGTCTACGATGAATTTATCATCAGGACTTCTGCCGGTATACTTTCCTGTAGTGACGACTACCGCGCCTGTTGTATTCAGCTTTCCCTCTCCGCGTCTAAGAGCCGCCTCAACCAGCTGCGGAGGGTTAAGATTGGCGTGAATTTCCGCGGGACTATCAAGACCTAATTCTTCAGGGCTGTAAGTATTCAATTTCATTCTCCTAAGATTAATACATACGTAGGTTAATATATACACAAATGTGTAAAACAGGTTAAATCAATATAACACCGAATTTACACTTGTTTTTTATTATATACTAACGAAAGTTTTTTGGAAACACGTAAGGCAAAATTGTATTTTTTATTAAGAATATATGCTCAACGCCATTGTGTGCGCTCCGCGCACAGATTTCCCGCGGAAAATACGTTTCCGCTTCTGAAAATGCTGCAATATGAGGACTGTCATATTGCTACAGATCCCTTCCGTAATGATATCTCTTTCTGTTTGCCATGATCAGAGAAACAGATATGATGAGCGCGAGGAAATCCGCCATCGGAGCAGCCGCCCATATTCCGCCCGCTCCGAAAACGAGCGGAAGCAGAAATATCATTGCTATTTCAAATACAAGTGTTCTAAGCATTGAAATCAGCGCCGAGAGCATCCCATTGTTAAGAGCTGTAAATAACGACGACGCAAATATATTGAACCCCCACATCAGGAACACTATGGAATAAATCCTGTATCCGCCAAGCGTGAGTTTCATAAGCTCGCTGTCGTATCCGACAAAAAAGCCTACGACCGCGCGTCCAGACAACTCTGCCAGCAGGAACATGACAACACCGGTAACTGCTATCAGCCGTATGCTCTTCAGGTAGATGTTCCGAAGCTCAGGATAATTCTGGGCTCCATGATTGAAACTGATTATGGCCGAACTGCCGAGCGAATATCCCATGAACACCGCTGCAAATAGGAAGCCTACATACTGCATCGTACCGTATGCCGCAACTCCACTCTGGCCTATGAGCCTTATCAGCTGCAGATTGTAGAGGATGGCAACAATCGACGAAGCGATATTAGTCATGAATTCCGATATGCCGTTAAACGCTCCGCGGAAAAGTACGCGTACATCGTGTGATGGCTTGCCGAGCCTGAGGTTGCTCGTGTTTTTTCGTACAAAATATACGATAGGAATCAGACCGCCGATGCCCTCACAGATCGACGTCGCGAGCGCAGCACCCGGAAGTCCCCATCCGAAGCCTACGACGAACAGCGCGTCAAGCACCATATTGCCTACCCCGGTTATGATTGTCGAAACAAGCCCCAGCACCGGTTTGCCGGCAGAATTGTAAAAACTCTGGAACGCGACCTGCAGCATGAAGAATGGCAGTGAACAGATATTGATACGTCCGTAAATTACAGCCCAGTATTTTACTTTACCTGTCGCGCCCAGAAGTCCGACAACGGGCTCCATAACAATCTGTCCTGCTATTAGAATGATGACGCCTATTGCGAATGTGACATACACAAACATTGAAAAATATCTGTCTGCCTTTTCCCGTTCGCCTTCACCAAGCGTCTTTGCGACGACAGCGCTGCCGCCCGTGCCGAACATGAATCCGACGCAGCTGAGCATAATCATGACCGGCATAACGATGTTAATCGCGGAATAAGCTTCTTTGCCGGCAAAATTGGACACGAACAGCCCGTCGACCATGTTATATATTGATGTAAATATCATCATTATTACGGACGGCAGCACAAATCTTAAAAGCCGCCCGTATGTGAAGTGATCCGATAATTTAATTTCGCTTTTAACCATGATAATCTGTCTTTCTATCTGTTTTATTCCAACACAATACTCTGCAATCAAAGCAGCCCCGTATGGCCGCGCACTAAAAATGCGGCCTGATGGTACATACGCCCGGTCATAAGCCGCATCATGCTCATTTGTTATTCTTCAGAAATTCCTTTATTTTATTAAGATTTTTTTCAGCGTCTCTGTATCCCTGTATGTATCCATCGAGCAGTTTGTCTGGATTTCTCGTGAATCTGTGAAACGAAAGATTCTTGTCAGGAGCAAGCATGAATATGCTGCCGTCAGCCGCCAGTTCCTCAAGTTCACCGCATTGTTCGTTATATCGCTCTACATTTTTTCTGACGGCATCGCAGAATTCCGGATATCTCTCGAATTTCTGAACCACTCTGTTTACATAAATCTCGTTGTTTTCGGCCCTGTAGTCCGATGGATTTGTGCGTATCACGACAACAGGGCCATCGTTTTGATCGAGCGCATATCTGTACGGAATCTGCATGCGCACTCCGCCGTCAAGATATCTGTTTCCGTCTATTCTTACAGGAGGCGCCATAAGAGGAAATGAAGCTGATGCCTGGACTTCGATCATATTGTGCTCAGGATCGCTTTTCTCGAGATATTCAGCTTCTCCGGTTCTTACATTAGTCACGACGCTGATGAACCTTCTGCGCTGATCCTCGAATCTGCCGACCGTAAGATGATCCCACAGTCGGCTTTCTCTCGTCATTAAAGAATAATTGATCATGCCGCCTCTCGAATGTTCATCACGGTTTCCTGCTCCTATCCCGATGAATTTAGTGTCTGCCGAATGCGTGATCATAAACCTGGCGGCCTCTCCGATATTTCCTGCCATATACGAAACGCCGGAAAGTGCGCCTGCGGAAACGCCGACTACATTCATGATATTGAGTCCGTTTTTCATGAACACATCGAGCACTCCCATCGAATAGATACATCTCTGCGCACCGCCCTCGAGCACGAGAAATCCATTTGTTATTTCAGACGTATCTGCAGTTCCGTTAGGTATTATCTTAAGTATGTCTCTTATCTTTTTTCTCGTTCTGGTTCTCATAAATCTCTTTCCCCTATAAAAATATGATGGTGTCTGATGCTTCGGAATTCTATGGTTTGTTTCACTCAAACCAGGCATATCGGTCATCTGCCGCCGCGCTCCGAAACACATTCATAATATGACATCAATTTTATAATGATAACATGAAAGAACTGAAAACAGGCAGTATAAGAAAGAAATAAGAAACAAAACCATCACGGATATAATCCGTATAATATGTACGGCCGGAGCGGCCGCAGCTGATCTGCTGCCTCAATATCACCTTATGCATCAATGTAATAAAAAATAAACGGCTGCACGGCGGAATATGCATTCCGCTGCAGAGCCGTTCATAATAAACCCACAAAGATCAATCCGTAAAAATTCTCAGATTACTCCTTTTATTTAAGGTTTTCTGTCTTTTTTTCTTTTTCTGTTCTGCTGTTTTCAGAATCATTTTGTCTGAACAATGCCCTTTTCACAGCCCCCGATGGATCCGTTATCAGTACGGCAGCAATCCATATCACCAGCGCAAGAGCGATAACTGAAAGTCCGAGGAATGCATCGTTAAGCATTTCGGCGCCCGAAGGTTTGAAATATGAAGCTCCAAATTGTATGTACTCAAATACCGCATCGACGAACCACATAATCGACGCCCCCCAGAACAACCAGCAGAGAATGCCGATTTTCATCGTGCTATTTTCGCCATGTGCATACCACAGGGCAGTACTGATAACCGCAGCAAAAACGCATAGCAGAAGCGCCATGTTATTCCACCTGATCCTGCCGTGAATCTCCGGCGAGCTGTCTCTTTTCAAAAATGTGTACGATACCTGTCATGATACACCAGATGAGTGTCACAAGGACAGCCATTCCCACTCCCACAGTCGACATTTCATGAAGCATCGATGCCGTATCGGCGGGATTACTTGCGCCTGTAATGAACGGAAACCACGGGACTATTTCTCCGTGCCACAGATGTTCAAATGCCAGCAGGACAACTCCGCCCCATAAAAGATTTGTCAGCCATGTGAGCTTTCTTGAAAGAGCGATTTTCCCTGTGTGTGAAGCGCTCATATGCGCATCTGAATCCGAAAGAGCTTTTTCAACTCCGCCATTTGAAAGCCTGACTTCTCTTTTCCTTACTGCATATGTCACGGCCGTCATGACCAGAGCCTCAGCGCCTGGAACTAAAAAACATGCCATACTGTTTACCTCCATAGATTGATAGACTTGATCAGCAAAAACAATGATTTTCCGAAGCGCCGCAGAAAATACTGCCGTATGACGGCAGATATTCATGACGCACAGCGATCCGGAAGACTTTTTATTATTATATCAGCACAATAAGCGAAATACACTCTGCCGGCAAGAAATAATTTCAGTATTTCATAATACTGGCGAATGAAATATTAAAAAACAGCTCATCCTCAGATTTCCACAGATGTTCATCAGTACCCGGAATACGCATAATCACGCTGCCCGAAATCACGCGGTCCGGTCCAAAGTGTTGATAAAGACCGCATGTACATGCAGTGCAAAAGCCTGTATCGCAGCTTGATTCCAGCATGTATGCTGTTCGGAAGCGTATAAAGCTTGATTTTATCACCGCCGGGCTTTAATATTAAATGACCGAAATAACAGTCGGATGTACTGAACTTCAGAAATTACCGGACTACAGAATATACATGGTAAATATATTATGACATTAAAGGAATTTTTTACAGAACACCCGAAGGCTGCAGTCGCCCTTTCAGGCGGTGTAGACTCTTCATATCTTTTCTACTCTGCCTGTGTCAGCGGAGCTGACGTGAGGGCATATTTCGTGGACAGCGCTTTCCAGCCTACCCGTGAAAAACAGGATGCAGAGAGAATAGCCGCAGACATCGGCGTTCCTGACAGACTGACGATACTTCACGCTGACGTGCTTGCATATGACGAGATCACAGCTAATCCTGAAAACAGATGCTATTACTGCAAAAAACAAGTTTTCGGACTAATAGCTGCCAGAGCGCGGCATGACGGATACAGCGTCATTCTTGACGGTACAAATGCGTCTGACGATCAGAGCGACAGACCCGGCATGAAAGCGCTTCAGGAACTGAACGTATACTCGCCTCTGCTGATCTGCGGACTTACAAAGGAAGATATACGGGCCAGGTCGCACGATGCCGGACTTTTCACATGGAACAAACCGTCATATGCTTGTCTGGCGACGAGAATTCCGCACGGCGAGGAGATAAACGATGAAAAACTCAGACGTATCTGCTCAGCCGAAGAAGAGCTCAGAGCGATGGGGTTTTCTGATCTGCGTGTCAGGAAACGCGGCGAAACAGGGCTGATCCAGCTGCCCGCTGAACAGTTCGCGAAAGCTGTATCGGAGCATGCCGTAATTTCAAAAAAGCTCTCTAAATACTTCGAAACACTCGCGCTCGACCTGAGACCGAGAAAGAGCAATTAATATGGAAGAAAAAGATCTCAGAATCCTGCTGGAGCAGGTTGCAGATGGCAGCATTAGTGCAAAAGACGCTGCCGGCAGACTGAAGATTGAGCCATTCAACGATATCGGCATCGCAAAGCTCGACACTCACAGAGGCATAAGGCAGGGCGTCGGCGAGGTAATATACGGCGCATCGAAGACGCCGGAGCAGATAGACGTCATTGCGCACAGTCTTTATGCTGACGGTCAGGAAACCATACTTATCACGCGCATGTCAGCCGAAGCCGCCGCATATTTTCACAAAGACATCCCGTTCGAATACAACGAAGCTGGACACACAGGAGTTGCAGGAAAGAAAAGAGAAGCTGACGGAACTGGAACTGTGCTCGTCATAACCGGCGGCACAAGCGATATTCCGGTCGCTGAGGAAGCTGCCGAGACGCTGGAGGCATTCGGAAACAGCGTAAAACGAATCTACGACGCAGGTGTCGCAGGCATACACAGGCTGCTTAATTTTACAGAAGATATAATGAGCGCATCTGTAATCATCGCTATTGCCGGCATGGAGGGAGCGCTCGCCAGCGTAGTCGGAGGACTCGCGGACTGTCCCGTCATCGCTGTTCCCACAAGCGTCGGATACGGCACATCATTCGGCGGTGTGACGGCACTGCTCTCTATGCTTAACTCTTGTGCGAGCGGCGTTACCGTAGTAAACATAGACAACGGATTTGGAGCGGCGTATACCGCAAGCATGATAAATCATATGGAAAGAAAGGGCCGATAATTGAAAACTCTGTACATTGAAGCAAACATGGGCGCATCTGGCGACATGCTGACAGGCGCTCTTCTCGAAATAGCTCCGGAAGGCGCTGATAAAAAAATACAAAATCTCGGAATCCCTGGCGTCAGGACAGAATTCCGCCATGATTCGAAGCTCGGCGTTGGCGGTACACATGTCTCTGTCTTTGTGAACGGACACGAGGAAGTACCGGGCGCCGCACCGGATGAACACGCACACGATCATGAATCCGAAAAGTACGCAGACATACACAGTCACTGCCGCGAAAGCATTGAAACCGCACACGAACACGAGCACACACTCGGCAATGCTCACGGCGAAGATACGGACATCCGCAAACATACACATGAACATGGCAGGGCCGATGGTCACGGACACGTTCATAACCACCACGAACATCACAGCCTCAGTGACATAGAGAATATCATCGACTCGCTCGACATAAGCAGCCCGGTAAAGAAAAAATCCATGGCTGTCTACAGCCGCATCGCCGCTGCAGAGTCAATGGTTCACGGAGAGCCTGTCGACATGGTCCATTTCCACGAAGTCGGCGCGCTCGACGCCGTCGCCGATATCGTTTCAGTATGCCTGCTAATGGATATGATAAATCCCGACTGCGTTGTCGTCTCTCCTGTAAATACCGGTTCTGGAAGCGTAAAGTGCGCACACGGCATTATGCCGGTCCCGGCTCCTGCTACAGCTGAAATACTCAAGGGTATCCCCTGTTATCAGGACGGCAAGATAAACAGCGAACTCACAACTCCGACAGGAGCTGCTCTAATTGCCGAGTTTGCTGATGAATTCGGATATATGCCCGCTATGACCGTCGAAAAAACGGGCACGGGCACGGGCACAAAGGATTTAAAAAAAGCAAATATTATACGCGTATTTATCGGTGAGAGATTCGACCGCTCCGCGGACTATGAAATGAAAACAGATGCATGCAGAACTGAAGCTGAAAGCACACCGGACACGATCTGCGAGCTTTCGGCTAATATAGATGACATGACGGGTGAAGAGCTCGGATTTGCGATGGAGCAGCTGCTGAAAAAAGGGGCTCTTGATGTTTATCAGACTCCGATCATCATGAAGAAATCCCGGCCGGCAGTAAAGATCTCATGCATCTGCGCTGCAGAAGAGGAGGAACGTTTTGCGTTCCTCATGCTGAAACTCACCAGCACGGCTGGCATAAGAGCGTCCGGATATTCAAGATACATCTTAAAGCGCGGAATAACCGGAGAAGACAGCGGAATCAGAGAAAAGACATATACAGGATTCGGCATATCGAGAAAGAAATACGAATATGACGATCTCGCCGCAGCAGCCGAAAAAAAAGGTATTTCTCTCTCCGACATGAGAGAAAAGCTCATGAACGGAATGTCAGATAAATAATAAATTCATAATTTGATCATCACGAAAAAAATCCGGATCATCATCGATCCGGATTTTTTATCTGTCTATAATGCATAGATCAGGCAGCATACATCTTAATATCTATTTTTTTTCGCGGTTAACTGCCAGCCATGCACCGAGTGCAGCCGCGATCGCTACGACGATACCTCCGATCCTCACAGTCTTCGCATTGCCGCCGCTGTTATTCTGCGAGCCGCTCTCTTCCTCAGCGGAACCGGCGCTCGAATCAGACGATGCAGCGCTCGACTTCACTGCTGTAAAAACTACACTGTCAGACGACGCTTGTGAATAACCGGAATCCGGCTGATATACCGTTTCAACAGCAGACGGCCGAGCTGCAGGAATATCTGTATCAGCAAAAACAACTCCTGCCGAGCAGAACAGAAAGAGCGCTGCCGCAAATATTACTGCAGATATTTTTGATCTGAATTTATGATTGTAATATTTCATTTTAAGCCTTTCACCTCTTCATAATTTTTTACTCTGAGAAAATACCTATTCTGATTTTACATACAATGTGCACAAACTTCAATGCACACTGCGAATACATCATGAAAAATATTATTGCTGTCTGAAAAAGAATTGAACTGTAACACCGCCATGTATATACAAGACGCTCTGCACAGGAACCTTTTTCCGGTATAACTGCTCACACATTCGTGATCAGACAGAATACATCAGCTGCAGATGATATCGTGCTGTTTCAGCGCAAGACAAAGTTCTCACAGCAAGAGCACAAATTAAGTGTTAATTTATTGAAATATATTATTGAATACTCTAATCCATATAACTATAATAGCTTATGTTGCGGGCGGATGTCATAGCTTATATGACAATATTTTAACATGCTTGCCATACGCCTGCGGTGAAATGGAGGAATCAGGATGCAGACATATAAAATACTGGCGGTAAACCCGGGATCGACTTCTACCAAGGTTTCATATCACGAAAACGAAAAGATGATTTTTCAGACCGACGTATTTCACGATTCTTCGGTACTGCTTAAATTTCCTACGATAAACGACCAGCTCGACTACCGTCTGGCAGTAATAGAAAAATTTCTCAAGAGCAAAGATATAGATCTGAACTCTATAGATGCGATAGTCGGCCGCGGAGGCGGATGCTGTTCCGTAAAGAGCGGGATTTATGAGATAAACGACAAACTCATCGAAGACACGCGTGAAGCAAAGGGCGGGCTTTATCATTCATCCATGCTCGGAGTTCAGCTCGCTGATGAACTTCACAAGAGATACGGAGGCAGAATGTTCATGATGGATCCGCCGGTTGTCGACGAGCTCTGCGATTATGCCAGGATTACAGGCGTAAAAGGTATTTACAGAAGAGCTGTATCGCATGCGTTGAATCTCAAAGCCACAGCAAAACATCATGCAAAAATCATAGGAAAAAAATATGAGGACTGCCGATTCATAGCGTGCCACATCGACGGCGGCATCTCTATCACGGCACATCTCGACGGACGCATGATTGACGGAAATGATGCCGGCGGAGGAGAAGGTCCTTTCACGCCGACGAGAATGGGAAGCATGGCTGTCACCGACATGAACAACCGCATGAAAGGCTTTTCCCACGATGAAATCCGCAGTCTCTGCAGTCAGGCAGGCGGACTGAGCAGCCACTTCGGAACTTCAAACTCTAATAAAATCCATGCCGCAGCAGAAGCAGGCGATCCCGAAGCGTCAAGAGTATGGAACGCTATGATATATCAGATTTGCAAATGGATAGGCGCAATGGCTGCAGTTCTCGAGGGAAAAGTAGACGCTATCATACTGACCGGCGGTCTTATGAGGTTTGATGACGTTGAGCAGGAGATTCAGAAACGCTGCGGCTGGATAGCTCCTATAGCTGTCTATGTCGGCGAAATGGAGCAGACAGCCATGGCCGACGGAGCGCTCCAGGTTCTCAGAGGAGAAATACAGCCTGAAGAATATACAGGAGTTCCTGTATGGACAGGATTCGACGATGAACACCAGAAGTTCGATACGCCGCTTAATATCAGAAAATCTTCCGCAGAAGCTAACAGTACCCCTAAATTAGGCTCTAACGACATCAGATAAATCAACATCAGATTGCATACTTCGATCTCTGATGGTTAAAAAAGACAATTTTCTGCTGAGTGGCAGAGAATTGTCTTTTTCTTTTTGATTTTCTATGCAGCTTCAAATAGGGTCAGCGAGCGTCAGGCAGTCCTAAATTCCTAACGATTTTAGATTGTCAGTTTTAGCGAAGCGTTTTTATTGCGGGATGACGCCGGTGAATCCGAACTGATCCTGACAATCTGACTTCGTTTTTCTGATTTTCTGGCTGTAAATATCTGATTGATTATATATAAAGCATCGTACAGATTTTTCTATATAGTAACGTCGTCCCTAATATAAGTCGGTCTGTTTTATAACGACTTCACGGCCGGCTCTGAGCATGAACAGGCTCGCACGCTCTACAGGCTCGCCGTATTCCTTTTCAACTACTTCGCAGTAAAGCTCAATCTGACGCCCGTAGAGCTTTTTGAAGCGGCTGAAGCCGTTTCGTTCGTCAGCGGCGCTGCACCAGTCTGTCTTGAAGTCGATAACTACTATACCGCTTTCGTCTCTGAATGCACAGTCTATCACGCCCTGTATCAGGATTTTACTCGGCAGGCTGTCCGCGACAGCGCGGCTGATTTCCGGACTATCTGCTTCTGCCGCCAGCTCCGCCGTACTTTTTTTCATCGTGAACGCCCATTCGTTCCTGCGCTTTACAGCGCGGCATGCGCGTTTCCCGAGTTCAGACGAAAAGAATGATGCGATATCTGAATATGAAACTGCAGAAGCTTCCTCCTCTGTCATGAGTCCGCGCCCGACAAGGCTTCTCGTAAATTCTCTTATGCGTTTCTCGTCATTTTTCTCCGAATAATCTATTAATTCGAGGATTTTATGAGTCAGCGTTCCCCTGCGTGCCGGCGCGATTTTACTTTCGCCGCGGAGGAAACGCGGCACATCTCCTTCATCCGGCATATCGCATGCAGCCTGATCTTCAGCAGGGGTTTCTGGTCCCTGCACATCCTTTGCAGCAATTTCGGATTCTTCGTATTTTTCATCTGCCACATCATTTTCATACAGTTCGCTGCCGACGTCTGACGGGAGCATATGAGGACGTCTTTCATCTGATTCGCCGCGCAGCATTCTGTTTATACCTGTCACGGTAAATTTTGATTTCGTCAACGTTTCTCTGACATACGGATATTGGCTGTCAAAGCGCTTCTGAATTGCTGCGATCATCCCGTGTTCATCTTTGAATTCAGGAAATCCTTCGGAGATCTCTCTCATGATATTTATCCGGCTTTCTGTTTTAGAAACTGCATCTCCGGCAAATTCAACTGCGTCGTGAACGATCACATCTATTCCTGCTTCTGCGGCGTTTGACAATACCCACTGAATCCTGCTGTCGTCGCTCTGAACATTCATCTCATCCGCGAGTTCGGCCGCTTTAAGTGTTTTTTCAGCACTTCTGACGTTCGCCGTCATGATAAGTTCATCTTTAGCTCTGGTCATCGCCACATATAGTATGCGTTTTTCCTCTTCAAAATCTTCGCGCCTCTTTACATCTTCAATCGCAGAGTAATTCACTGGCACAAATGACGTATGAGCTGCTGTATCGAAAAATTTGAGCGCCAGTCCCAGATTCTTGTGAAGCTGCATTCCGTTCATATCAGTATCGTGTCTGATATTCGCCGCAAGATTCGAAACGAATACTATAGGAAATTCAAGTCCCTTGCTCTTATGAACAGTCATGATCTGAATCATGTTGCTGATGTCGCCTTCATAAGAAGCCTGAGGCGCCCGCTGGCGGCTCTGCTTCACCCGTTCGATATAATTGACGAAACTGAACAGACCCTCGCCCTGATTTCTTGTAAATTCCCCGGCCTTGTCGACGAGCAGTCTCAGATTTGCTGTCCTCTGAACTCCACCTGGCAGAGCTGCCGTGTAGTTCAGCAGATCTGTATCGACCATAAGTTTCCAGATAAATTCCGGAAGCGGCATATAGCGAGCCTCGACCCTCCAGTTGTCCAGCTGCTGCACTGCCGCATGGCATTTCAGCGCAAGCTTTGTTTTTCCTTCATCAGCCAGCCTTGAAAATGCCTCGCTGTATGCACATTTTTCATCATATAATCTGATTCCGGCAAGTTCCTCGATCGAGAATCCGAATCCCCGTACAGGCGACCTCAGCACGCTTATGAGCTCCGTATCACGTCTTCTGTTGTCTATTACGCGCAGAAGATTCATGAACATCTCGACCTCATATGTTTCAAAATAACCCTCTCCGCCCGCTATATAAGCCGGCAGTCCTCTGTCACGCAGAGCTTTCGCATATATATCGGCATTCGTTCTGGATCTCAGGAGTATGACAATATCTTCGTATCCTGCTTTTCTGACAGCCTGCAGCTTATCGTCGAACACAGGCTTTCCGAGACGTTCTGCGGCCAGTTCGGCGATCATCTCACCCTCCGCTTCCGCGGCAGTAAGCTCGCCTATCTCTCCTGTGAGCTGTTCCACATCGTCCTTCTTCATTCCTTCTACGATATGAAGCGATGCACCGTAGTCCAGCTCTCCTCCTGTTTCATATACTGATCCCTTGTGGAGTTCAGCAGCATCGTCATAGGCGATGCCGGTCTTCTCCATCGTCATCACGTTCCTGAAAACACCGTTTACCGAGTCAATGACACCGCTCTTGCTCCTGAAATTCATGTTCAGACTTATGAGCCTGCCGTCGGCATCTTCGCCTGTGCGGTTATATGAATTGTACTTGCCGATGAATATGTCCGGGTCAGCCTGCCTGAACTTGTATATGCTTTGCTTAACATCGCCAACCATATACACATTTCTGCCTCTGCTGACGCTTCTTATGATCGCCTCCTGAATCCTGCTGCTGTCCTGATATTCGTCGATGAATATCGCATCATACTTGCTCTTATATGTCTCGGCAGCTTCAGTATGCTCTTTGTTCGTCAGGATGCCGTATGCCACATGCTCTATATCGGAATAATCAACCACTTTTTTTGATTTTTTTTCTGCCGCAAATCTCAAGCTGAAATCATTTACCAGATTTTCGAGAGTTTGCGCAAACGGATATGTGGCAGCAATCTTTTCCGCGGACTCAGCAGGTGATGTTTCCGGCAGCAGCTCAGCTGCTTCCTTAACACATTGTTTCATGCCATCATTGAGAAATTTGACATCATCCTTGATGATGTCAAACGACGCTTTCTCATGCTTCTTTGCACGCATCTGCACCCATTGAATGTCCAGAGCTTCTCTGAGGCTGTCATCGGTCATGGTATACATTTCTGCTGCAGCTGCTTTTACGGCATTCACATTTGAGCGTGCTTTACTCATCAGATTATCAGCCGATTTTTTGGTCAACTCGCCGAGATCGGGATATCCGCCTATCAATTCCATCATGGCATCGCCGTATTTTAAAGCCTTTTTCAGTTTTTCACTTACGGCTTTTCTGTATTCATGATAGACATCAGATTTTAAGAGGTCATCTTCGCTGCAGTTCAGCTTTTCGACATTCTCGTGGAGCCAGCCGAACGGATCCTCCATATTCATGATGAAATCATACACGCTGATGATCATACGCTTTGCACCAGCAGTCCCTTTTATGCCCGAATAAGCGTCTGCGAATTTCAGAAAGTCTTCATCTCCCGCAGCAAATCTGTCACCGAGCATATCGTCAAGACACTTGTCTCTGAGGATCACCTGCTGTGCATCGTCGCAGACTCTGAAATCCTGATCTATATCAGTCAGATAAAAATACTGCCTTATTACACCCATCAGAAATTTGTGAAACGTGCTTATATCGGCCGAAGGGATGTTTCTGAGTTGTGTTCGCACGAAATCGACTGTTTCCCTGTCGTTATTGTCATAAGCCTGCTGTTCCGCCTCTCTGAGCGCCTTTACGATCTTCTCCTTCATCTCGCCGGCCGCAGCATTCGTAAATGTCACGACGAGCATTTTCTCCACGGGAATGTGCTGTTCTACGACGAGCCTCTTTATCCTTTCCGTGAGCACAGCCGTCTTTCCCGACCCTGCCGCCGCTGAGACGAGAATATTGTCTATCGGTGCTTCTATGGCCCTTTCCTGTTGTTTTGTCCAATCCATGAAAAAATTCCTCCAGACTGTGTCATCAGGGACGGTTTGCCGGCTCGTTTTAAACGCATGCGGCATAACCCATTTTTTTGCGTATCGTATATCATAGAAAATTGCTTATCATCAGCGGAATGGCACCCTCCGGCTGTAAGATAAACGGGACAATTATGAAAAAGTGCATGCTAAGCCTGATCTTTTATAAGCAGCGATTTCCCCGTCATTTCATCAGGCTTCTTCAAATTCATCATCTCGAGTAAAGTAGGAGCGATGTCGGCGAGAATCCCGCCTTCTCTGAGGCTGTATCCCTCTCCGCTGTAAGGCGGCATTATGACAAAAGCAGGAACCGGATTCGTCGAATGTTTAGTCACAGGATTGCCGTCACCGTCTATCATAGTGTCAGCGTTTCCGTGGTCAGCTGTTATGAAGACAGATGCTCCCGTTTTCTCGGCTTCAGCCACGATATCTCCGATGCAGCTGTCGACTGCTTCCACTGCCTTTACGGCCGCGTCAAACACGCCTGTGTGACCTACCATGTCCGGATTAGCAAAGTTCATGATTATGAGATCATATTTTCCGGATTCAAGAGCCGCGACAGCGTTGTCTCTGACTTTGTATGCGCTCATCTCAGGCTTGAGATCGTACGTTGCCACTTTAGGAGAAGGAACGAGAATCCTTTCCTCGCCCGTAAACGGCTTTTCTATGCCACCATTCATAAAAAACGTAACATGTGCATATTTTTCTGTTTCAGCCAGTCTCAGCTGCGTGAGTCCGAGTTCGGATACATACTGGCCAAGAGTATCATCCGGATGCTCCGGCGGAAATGCTACATCTGCGCCCGGCATTCCGGCTTCATATTCAGTCATGCAGACATATTTTATATCATGCGGCAATACCTCGCGCTTGAAACCGTCGAATTTCATGTCACAGAGAGCGTGTGTAATTTCTCTGGCTCTGTCCGGTCTGAAATTGAACATAACAACACTGTCTCCGTCTTTTATGGTTCCGTCAGCTCCGCTGACTACAGTCGGAAGCACAAATTCGTCTGTCTCTCCTCTGTCATATGCAGCTGAAACTGCTCCTGCCGCTGAAGTATTTTTCATTCCCTCTCCGGCAGTCAGAGCATCATATGCCTTCTGAACTCTGTCCCATCGCTTGTCTCTGTCCATCGCGTAGTAACGGCCGGCAACAGTCGCAATTCTGCCTGCACCGGCTTTCCTCAGATGATTCTCGAGAGCATCTATGTACTTCTCAGCGCATGAAGGCGGTACATCTCTGCCGTCGAGTATGCAGTGTATGAATATGTTTTCAATGCTGTAAGAGCGTGCCATATCTATGAGCGCAAAGAGATGGTCTATGTGACTGTGAACACCTCCGTCTGAAAGAAGTCCCATCAGATGGAGCGAATGACCGTCCGCGGCATTTTTCATGGCAGAAATCAAAGGTTTATTCTCAAAAAACGAACCATCCTCAACTGCTTTTGTAATGCGTGTGAAATCCTGATATATGATCCGGCCGGCACCAATATTGAGATGACCTACCTCTGAATTTCCCATCTGTCCATCCGGCAGGCCGACATAACCGCCGCTCGCTCCCAGTGTCGAATGCGGATATTTTTTGAATATGCTGTTTATATTCGGAAGATCTGCCGCCGCTATCGCATTTCCCTTTTTTTCGGATGAGCAGCCAAAACCGTCCATTATGATAAGCATCGTCGTTTTCTTGTTCATGATCTGTTTTATTTCCTTTCGGATCCGGTACAACCGTTGAAAATCGTGTATTCGTAGATTATATCAGATGGCAGCGCATGGTGCAAAAATGCGTCTTTTCCACCCTAATTGCTGCATTTTCTCAAGCAAAAACGGGACCGGCCCGATGTGTGAACCGACTGCCGGAAGTCTGACAATATGCCGGCTTCCGGAGATCACCTCAGCATATCAAGCTGTCCCCGTATTCTGATAGCTTATTTCATGCAGAGCTCTTTTATTATCTGCTCCGCAATTTTAACACCGTCAACTGCGGAAGACATGATGCCTCCTGCGTATCCTGCGCCTTCTCCGCCAGGGAAAAGTCCGGCAGCGGAAATGCTCTGAAATTTGCCGTCGCGCAGTATTCTTACAGGCGACGAACTTCTCGTCTCTACTGCCGTCAGAAGTGCGCCGTCGAGATCGAAGCCATGCAGACGCCTTGACATCTCAGGCAGAGCTTCTTTCATCGCATCGGTCACAAATGCCGGGAGACAGTGCGTCAGATCAGCATGGCGTACTCCTGGTCTGTATGTCGCTTTTACAGCTGGTTCTGCAGTTCCCCGGCAGAGAAATTCGCCGACTGTCTCGGCAGGCGCGGTGTATCCTCCGCCGCCAAGCTCGTACGCGGAGCGTTCGAGAGCGCGCTGAAATTTCACCCCGGCCAGAGGAGTCGTGTCGCCAGTTTCGCGCATGCAGTCCTCCGGTGATACACTCACGAGAAGCGCGCTGTTTGCATTTTCTCCGTCTCTGGCAAATACGCTCATGCCGTTTGTCACTTCGCATTCCCTCTCAGAAGCTGCACCTACAACTGTACCTCCGGGGCACATGCAGAACGTGTATACACCTCTGCCGCTCTCCCTGCAATGATATGACAGCTTATATACAGCTGCCGACAGCCGTCCCTCGCTGTCGTTTACCTCGCCGTACTGCGCGTAATTTATGAGTGACTGCGGATGCTCGATCCTGACACCGACTGAAAACGGCTTTGCTTCCATCGCGATGCCGCTGCGGTAAAGTGTCTCAAATGTGCGGCGCGAGCTGTTTCCTATCGCGAGAACTATGTGCGATGACTCTATCATGCTACCGTCAGCGAGCTTTACGGCTTTCGCCGTTCCGTCCGCGCATTCCAGTGAAACGACTTCCGATTCAAACATGATTTCTCCGCCCAGCCCTGTGATTTTTCTGCGTATGTTTTTTACGACAGTCTTAAGCACGTCAGTTCCGATATGCGGCATGTGTTTGTACGCGATGGTCTCTGACGCTCCGGCCTCGATGAATTCTTCGTTTACCTTGCCAATGCGCGGATCTTTTATGCCTGTCGTCAGCTTTCCGTCTGAAAACGTGCCGGCGCCGCCTTCACCGAACTGTACGTTCGACATCTCGTCCAGCTCGCCTGTCTCCCAGAAGTGCTCCACATCACGGGAGCGCTGTTCCACCTGTCTGCCCTGTTCGAGAACAATCGGCCTGAGACCGGCTTCTGCCAGTATGAGCGCAGCGAACATGCCGCACGGGCCGAAGCCAATGATAACCGGCCGCTCCCCGTTATAGCCGCTGGTGTCCTCATATCCGCTTATAACCCGGCAGTAAGACGTGTCCGGAGCTTTTTTCAGACTGATCTTATGATCAGCCGCCCGCTTCAGAAGCCGTTCTTCATCGTCAGTTTCAAAATCGACTGTATATACAAAGCTCACTCCGCCGCGGCCGCGTGCATCTATCGATTCCTTAACTATCTTGAGATTTTTTACAGCAGTTTTTTTAACTCTGAGTCTGACGGCGGCCTTTTCTGCAATCTGGCTCACAGGCTCACCTGGTTTCAGCTTTATTCCGTTCATCCTAAGCATCACACGCCTCCGCTGCACTCCTGCCGCAAAGAAAACCTGAAGACCACGCCCACTGAAGATTATATCCGCCGCACGGTCCGTCTACATCGAGCACTTCGCCGCAGAAATACAGACCCGGTATGATCTTTGATTCCATGTTTTCACAATTCACTTCAGATGTCCTTACGCCGCCCCTCGTCACCTGGGCATCATTCCAGCCCTTTGTTGATTTCACACGCACATCGAAATGCTGCAGCAGACCGGCTGCTCTCTCGGCAGTCTCACGTACATCAGCGCCGCTGCTCAGGGCCGCCGCCTTCTTCGCTATCCTGCTGTTCACTATCCATGACAGAGCTTCCTCGAGCGTAATTCCATTTATTTCCATGCTTTTAAAAATCACTTCAGCCAGCGCTTCTGCATCGAGCTCAGGCATGAAATTCAGCCTGATGATATAATCGTGCTGTTCCTCTGTCTGAGCCGGAAGGCTATCAGTTCTTTTCATTTTCCTTTTCCCTGCCGGCCTCGGTGCTCTCATATACCTCGTTACATTCATAACGCATATGCCCGAAAGGCCTGTGCCTGTAAACTGAACCTCACCGTATTCCGAATATTTTTCGCTCCCGTTGTCGAGCAGTGTAACGCGTGCCCGCGCCCTGCCTTTTATACCTTCTACGGCAGGGTCGTCTGATTCGCAAGCTACAAGTGCCGGACGCGGAGCATTCAGAGTGTGGCCGAATGATTTCGCAAATCCAAAACCGTCGCCGGTGCTCCCGAACCTCAGACCGGCTCTTCCGCCTGCTGCGATTATAAGCTTTTTTGCTGTGACAACGCAGCCTGACTCGAAACGCACCACAAAAACGCCGTCTTCAGATGAACACGACGTTATCTTATCTCCGAAATAAAATTCTGCTCCGTGCGAAACCGCCGTTTTAAAGAGCATATCGACAACAGACGAGGCCTGACCCGAATACGGATAGCAGCGGCCTTCCTGCTCTTCAACGATCAGAAGACCGTTGTTCTCGAACCATTCGACGGTCTTTTCGACGGTATCAGAATGTATGATGCGCCTTACAAACGAGACTGCATCTCTGTTATAGACGAGTGCGTTGCAGAAAGCGTTTGTGATATTGCATCTGCCGTTTCCTGTCGCTGCAAGCTTTCGTCCTGGAGCATCATTTCCGTCAGCGCATATGACGCGCGCACCGGCCGATGCCGACTCGCAGGCTGCAGCCAGTCCCGAAGCTCCAGCTCCCACAATAAAGATATCTGTATCAGTTTCAGTTCTGTGCATCGGAGCTTTTCTCCTCTCTGAGTTTATTGGCCTGCTCAGCTATCTTTGAAAATCTGTGATTCAGACCGCTTTTGCTGACTGGCGGATTCATCATCCCCGCCAGTTCCCCGAGTGAAAGCTCCGGGTTCTCGAGCCTGAGCTCCGCCGCGCTTCTCAGCCTTGGCGGCAGATTTTCGAGACCGAGGTTCTCATCAATATATCTTATATTTTCTATCTGTCTGAGAGCAGCATTTACAGTCTTGTCTGCATTAGCGCTCTCGCAGTTGACTATTCTGTTTGCCGCATTTCTCATGCTCTTCATAATGCGCGTGTTTTCAAAGCTCAGGAGCTGATTGTGCGCACCTGTAATGTTCATGAAATCGACTATGTGCTCGCTGTCCTTTATATATATTACAAATGACCCTCTGCGCTGTACGACCTTAGCTCCGAGCGAAAACTGATTCATAAGTTTCCTGATATCGCCGGCTGTCTGTTCATCTGAACATACAATTTCCAGATGATATTCCTTTTCCGGATCACTCACTGACCCTCCAGCCATGAAAAGACCTCGCAGATACGCCCTGCGGCAACATTTCTTTCTGACGATGCCCGGATCGATTCCGTCGACGAGAATGTTGCTCCCTTCGTGCACCTTCAGCATTCCAGTTTCGCGGAGCACCTGGCCTCCCATGACATCATCCATGAACGTCAGCCTGTAGCTTCTGCCCGGTCTCAGAGTCCTGCCTTCTATGACCTCGATCCCAGTTTCGGCTTCAAAATAGCAAGATGTGAGCTTTTTGAGTGTTCTGGCAACTGCCGGATCCTCGGATGTGAGTGAAACGCTTACTCTGCCGCCTCCTTTTAGGCGTATCGAGCCTGCAATTCTGGCAAATCCTGCTATCTCGGCGAGCATACAGCACTTTTTATCAGGCATCACCTTTGCGAGTTCTTTTTTTGTTTCTGATGAAAATGACATCTTATCATCAACCTTCATGTACCAGCGTCATGATTATGTTCGTTATCCTTCCGGCATCGTGGCGCACGAGACCGTCTCCGATCTCTATCATGCTGCTTTCAATGGGAGTTATTCCCATTCTCTTCAATTCTTTTCTGTCAGCATCCGTAGCGAGTATCTGCCTGACGCCTTCTGTTATATATGGTGTAAGCTCATCGTTCGTACACCTGTGATCGTTTATGATCATATAATCGAGAACATCCTCTCCGAGATATGTCTCTACAGCATGCGCACAGTCTGAAACAGAGTAATTGTCAGTCTCTCCAGCCTGCGTCATAACATTGCAGATCAGTGATTTTATACCGCTCGCATTTCTGATCGCGTCCGCGATTCCCTTTACCAGAAGATTTGGTATGATGCTGCTGTAAAGGCTTCCCGGACCGAGCACGATCATGTCAGCAGACATGATGGCCTCGACGGCTGAGGGAAGCGCCTCTGCTCCGTCAGGCTCAAGATACACCCTCTTTATCGGACTCAAATGTTTTCTGACTGTTTCAGGAATGCTTGACTCACCCTTCACTGTTGTACCGTCCTCGAGGACAGCGCACAGAACCTCATCCTGGGCAGTTACAGGAATCACATGTCCTTTTATCCTCAGAATATCCTGAAGTTTATCGACTGCGAGCTCGAAATCGCCGTAAATATCAGTAAGAGCCGCAATGAACAGATTTCCCATGTTCTGTCCGTTGAGCCTTCCCTCATGAAATCTGTACTGAAGCAGCTTCTCCATGATGTCTTCGTCATCTGCAAGAGCGAGTATGCAGTTTCTTATATCTCCGGGCGGAAGCATTCCGAGTTCACTGCGTATCATGCCCGATCCGCCGCCGTCATCTGTCACAGTAACGACTGCTGTTATGTTATCGGTCATGTTCTTGAGCCCGCGGAGTATTACAGAAAGACCCGTCCCTCCGCCGATGACAACGATTCGGGGTCCTCCAACCGGGATACTCCCCGGTCGAACAATATCCTTGTACATATATTATGACCTCTTCAAACTATCTTTTCATTATATCCCTGTGATATCTGTCGACGTACATGTCTTTTTCCTTGAAAATATCGTAGAACTCGTTCGCCATCGACACAGATCTGTGCTGTCCGCCCGTGCATCCGAACGCGATGACCAAGTTTCTTTTTCCCTGTTTCATATAGAAAGGTATGAGGTATTCGAGCAAAGCGCTTACATCATGAACAAACCGCTTTGTCTCATCGAACTTCATTACATAGTCGCGCACATGTCTGTTGTTTCCGGTCAGATCTCTCATACTCTTGAGATAATATGGATTTGGAATGAATCTCACGTCGAAAACTACATCAGCATCTATTGGCATTCCGTGCTTGTAGCCGAATGACATCACTGTTATCTTGAATTTTCTGCCGCTGTCTGTGTCCGAGAGCATCATCTGCAGTTTGTTCTGAAGCTCCATCGGTTTCAAATTCGTCGTATCTATCACATAATCGGCATTCTGACGTATGTTTCTGAGCATCTGGCGCTCCTTGCGGATCGCCTCGATGTCTGTACACCCGCTGCTGAGCGGATGTATGCGCCTCGTCTCCTTGAAGCGCCTTACAAGTGCCTCGTCCGTCGCTTCGAGGAAAAGAACCTTGTATGGCTTGTTTTCATTCTTCAGCTCGCCGAGCACTCGTTCAAAATCCTTGAAAAATTCACCCCCTCTGATGTCCATGATAAAAGCGGCCTTCTTGAGATTTATCTTGTTCTGAGACTCCAGCGCCAGAAAAGACTCAAGCAGTGCAGGCGGCATGTTGTCTATGCAGTAATATCCCATATCCTCGAGATAATTCATTGCATTGCTCTTTCCTGCACCCGAAAGTCCAGTGACGATGAGAACTTCCATAATATCACCTTCCAGTTATACGGCCGTCCGGCCTTTATTATTCTATATAAGATTCACGATTCTCTCAGGCTCAAGCCCGGCCTCGCGGACCCTTGCGAGCGCGATATCGCATTCTCCCACCTTCTGCGGGACATGTGCATCGCTTCCCAGTATGAATTGCACATTATACTTCATTGCCATCCTGATCTCTTCAACAGTCAGCTGTTTATGCCTGTTGCTGATCTCAAGCCATGTTCCTGTCTCTTCACACGCTTTGAAAACTGCGTCGAGGTCGACCTTTCCTTTGTCTCCGGGATGCGTCAACGTCCTGATCCTGTTAGCCCTAAGCGACGCAACGACCATCTGCGTATTTTTTTCTATGAGTGCATCGCTGAAATGATGCGTGCGCGTTCCGGCGAGGTTCCTCGCGTGTAGTACGAGTGAAGACGCCGGATTCTCACCAAGAGTCCCGAAATGATATCCTGCTATGACGAAATCGTAGTATTTGAACTCCTCCGGTTTTACGTCGAGCATACCCGAAGGATTTATGATATTAGCTTCAACCGACATATAGACTTTAATGTCATCGTATTTTTTGTTCATTTCGTCTATATCGCGCCTCATCGCCGGAATATCTCTGCGTCTGAAGCCATATCCGAAATGCCCGGGACCGTGATCAGTGATCGCGACCGATGCGAGGCCCTTTCTTCTGGCCTCAAGCACATTGTCCTCTACGGAACCCTTTCCATGAGAATAAGTCGTATGAGTATGCCAATCAAACTTCATTCTGTCGTACATATTTTTACCATATCCCCTTCTGCTGCATGAAAAACATTTCATACATGAAAATTCAATACAGTGCGCTGGGTCATCCTCCTATTATCCGAATCTCTGTTTCCAGATCCACGCCTGAATTTTCTTTTACCCGCATCTGTACGAGTTTTATCAGAGAAAGTATGTCGTCAGCAGTCGCATCGCCGTTATTTACTACAAATCCCGCATGTTTTGGACTTACCTGGGCTCCGCCCAAAGACGCTCCGCGCATACCTGCCTCATCGATGAGCTGACCGGCGAAATGTCCGGCAGGCCTTTTGAATGTGCTTCCCGCGCTCGGCAGATTCAAAGGCTGCTTAGATCGGCGGCGTTCAGCCAGATCCTTCATATATGAGCTTATCTCAGCTCTGTCACCTTTTTCGAGCTTCATCTTAACGCTGAGCACAATCGAACCGTTTTTCTCAAAGACGCTGTGTCTGTAACCGAAATCGCATTCGGCGGCGCTGTACACTCTTACAGAACCATCGCTGTCAGCTGCTGTCACGCTTGAAACGACATGTTTCATCTCGCCGCCATATGCACCGGCGTTCATGAACACTGCGCCGCCGACGCTGCCTGGAATGCCCGACGCGAATTCGAGGCCTGTGAGCGAATGCTCAGCAGCTTCTCTCGCGGCAGCCGAGAGCAAAGCTCCCGCCCCCGCTTCTACAGTGTCCCCCATTACAGATACTGCAGACATCGCTCTGCCTATCCTGACTATAACTCCTCTGAAACCTTTATCTTTTACAAGAACATTGGAACCGTTTCCCAGTATATAATACGGTATGCCATTCTCCTTAAGAGCTGACACAATCGTAGAAAGACTTTCAGCATCTGACGGTTCAACGAGAACATCAGCCGGTCCTCCGACGCGGAAAGTCGTATATTCCTTCATCGGTGCGTCCATTCTCACACTCCCGCCGCTGCCTGCGAGCTGGAGCAGTTTTTTATATATTTCTTCTTTATTCAATTCAAAAATCCTCCGGACGGATCTCAGCCGTCTTTTTGTGTATCATTTGCATAATAGCGGTCATATTAATATTTCTGCCGGCTTTTCATGTACATTCATATAACATCGACTGCTTCCTGACTATGGTCAGCTCTCTTTTACGATTTCCATGGAACCGTCGGCACAGTTCGGACAGACCGGCCTCGATCTGGGCACTACCTCGCTGAAAAACGAACTGCCGCAGTCGGGACATTTATGCCTTATATTAATGTCGAGTCCGTACTGTTCTCTCGATGGTTCCAGATTCACTATCCTCCTGCGCCGCCATACGCGTATTTTTCTGCAGTCGAGACACTGAAACACTGCGTCTGAACAGTCATAATACAATTCGCTGTCACTGTCAGCCATCGCAATTCTCCTGAGCAGCGCCCCATATTTTCCCTTCAAAGTGTCGTTCTTCAGATTCTCCTCAAGTTCTTCTGTCTCGTCGTGAAATCCGGCTCCGGAACTGCCCGTCGTGAGCGTTGTCTCATATCCGCAATCGCTGCATCTGTATCTTATTTTTCTGCTCATATATATCACCTCTGCTGTTGCAGCCGGAACAGCGCGTTGAAATTCTGTTCATATATTATAATATTTATATTGCAATTTGTACCTTTTTTCTGACTAAACAGCAAAGTCTTAAGAACTGCAGGCGATTTCTCTGCATCTGTCACGCTATCACATTCAGAAAACATTCCCGATATCCCGCAGGCAGTATAACGGTCATGCTGCCGGTGGAAGCTCTCATATACCGCTAATATATCTTGCATCAACTTCCGCCGCAGTAACGCTCTATACTCTGCGGCTGATATCAACGCTGCCGTCTGATGCCCGGCTGCCGGAAGCACTTGCTTGCCGGAGGCATCTGTCGACGGAGTCGTCATATATATTTTTTATGCACAAGAACACGTCATTTAATTCGTGCGGTGTGTATAAATATAAATTTTTATGTATAATTATTAATTGATTGTTGTATATGGATTTTCATTGTGGTATACTACCTGCATCGAACGAAAAAGCCTTACTTACAAGGCTTTTCAGATATCAGAAATCTATCTATCACGGAGGCAGAAAATGGCAGATAATAAAGTTATTCTCGCATATTCAGGCGGGCTTGACACTTCGGTAATTCTCACATGGCTCATGGAAAAGGGATATGACGTAATCGCCGTATGTGTAAACGTCGGCCAGGAAGATGACATGGCTGAAGTTGAAAAGAAGGCTTATGCTACAGGCGCAAAGAAGTGCTATATCATCGATGATAAGGAGACATTCATAAAAGATTTCGTATGGCACGGCGTAAAGGCCGGTGCTATCTACGAAAATGACTACCTGCTCGGCACCGCTTATGCGCGTCCGCTCATAGCGAAAGAACTCGTAAAGGTCGCACACGCCGAGAATGCTCAGGTAATCGCACACGGATGCACAGGCAAGGGAAACGACCAGGTTCGTTTCGAATCAGGGATCCACGCTCTTGATCCATCACTCAAAGTTATAGCTCCATGGCGCGAATGGGACATGAAATCCCGTGAAGACCTCATCGCATACGCTGACGAAAAGAAGATTCCTATCAGTGCTACGCTCAAAAAGATCTACAGCCGTGACCAGAACCTCTGGCACATCAGCCACGAGGGCGGCAATCTCGAAGATCCGTGGAATATTCACGAGGACGACATCCATGTTATGTCAAAAACTCCTGAGGCTGCTCCTGACGAACCTGCATATGTCGACATCACATTTGACAAAGGTGTCCCTGTTGCTGTAGACGGCGTCGATATGGGTCCTGTCGAGATCGTCGAAAAACTCAATGAGCTCGGTGCAGCAAACGGTGTCGGAACTATAGACATCGTTGAAAACCGTCTCGTCGGCATGAAGTCAAGAGGCGTATATGAGACTCCGGGAGGCACTATCATCTACAAGGCTCATCAGGATCTCGAAAAGCTCGTTCTCGACAGAGAGACCATGATGTTCAAGAACCATGTCGCAATCAAATATGCTCAGATCCTCTATGACGGACAGTGGTACACTCCGCTGAGAGACGCTCTCGATGCTTTCGTAGATTCAACTCAGGACGTTGTTACAGGCGTCGTAAAGATGAAGCTCTATAAGGGCAGCGCTGTTCCTGCAGCATCAAAATCAAAATACTCGCTCTTCAACGAAGCGTTCGCTACGTTCGGCGAAGACGAAGTCTATGATCAGAGCGATGCGGAAGGATTCATCAACCTCTTCTCGCTTCCTCAGAAGATCCGTGCGATCAACTGCAAGCAGAACGGAATTCCTTCAAAATATACTGCAGACTAAAATCATCTGATAAACTAATCTCGGACGCCAGAAACCCGGACGGCTTCTGGCGTCTTGTTATAATGAGGAGAACAACATGTCTGACAAATTATGGGGAGGACGCTTTACAAAAAATGAAAGCCAGTCGGCGCTGGAGTTCAATGCGTCCATAGATTTTGACAAAAGACTCTACCGCCAGGATATCGCAGGCAGCAGAGCTCACGCGGCTATGCTGGCGCGCTGCGGCATCATATCTCAAGAGGATGCTGACGCGATCGATAAAGGCCTCGAAGGCATACTTCACGACATCGAAGACGGGAAGATAGAATTCACAATAGACAACGAAGACATACACATGAATATCGAGAGCATACTCACGGAAAGGATAGGCCAGCCGGGCAAGCGTCTTCACACAGCACGAAGCAGAAATGATCAGGTCGCTGTCGACTTCAGGATGTGGACGCGCGAGGCCGTCGAAAAGACGATGGAAGATCTCAAACGTCTCATGCACTCGATATATAACCGCGCTGAAGCCGGGCAGGATGTGATCATGCCGGGATACACCCATCTGCAGAGAGCGCAGCCTGTAACATTCGCCTTCTACATGATGGCATATTTTGAGATGTTCAAACGCGATTACAGCAGATTCAGCGACTGTCTCACACGCATGAACGAAAATCCTCTCGGTGCCGGCGCGATGTCCGGAACCGGATATGCCACTGACAGAGAATATCTGACAAAGAAGCTCGGCTTCAACCGTACGTGCGCCAACGCCATGGACGCTGTCAGCGACCGCGACTATGCGCTCGAATTCCTCAGCAGCGCTTCGATATGCGCTATGCACCTCTCGAGGTTCTGCGAGGAACTCATACTCTGGAGCAGCGCTGAGTTCAGCTTTATAGAGATCGACGACGCCTACAGCACAGGCTCCAGCATCATGCCGCAGAAGAAAAATCCTGACATGGCGGAGCTCATCAGAGGAAAGACCGGACGGGTATACGGCGACATGATGACTCTGTTCACGATAATGAAGGGACTGCCTCTTGCCTACAACAAGGATATGCAGGAAGACAAGCCGCCTGTATTCGACGCATATGACACACTCTCGGCCTGCATAAACATATTTGCAGACATGCTTGATACTCTGACAGTAAAATCAGATAATATGGAAAAGGCTGCTTCCAAGGGATTCACGAATGCCACAGACGCAGCTGATTACCTCGTGTCAAAGGGAGTTCCGTTCAGAGAATGCCATGCGATTATAGGCGAAATCGTGCTCTACTGTATAAGTCACGATAAGTCAATCGAAGAGCTGTCGCTCGACCAGCTGCAAGACTTCGCTCCTGAGTTCGACGAAGATGTATATCAGAGAATAGACATACGCTCGTGCGTAAAGGCCAAGAAATCAGAGGGATCGACTTCATTCGAAAGTGTTAAGAACATGCTTTCCGATTCAAAGACATATCTCGATTCACTCAACAATTAAGCAGGAAAGGACAGGATCCGGTCAGCAGGCGCATATTGTGCATGACCGCACTTTCTGCTTCAAATAAATCTTAATCTGATTCTGTTCAGATAAAAAAAGAGATCCCGTACTCCTGAACTATCTTGATCTAAGATAGTTCAGGAGTACGGGATCTCCGCCGTAATGCGGGGGTCTGTTTCAGCCTTTCTGTTATTTTTCTTCTTCGAGATTGAACCTGCATCTGTGACCCGGAGTACTGAAACATCCGTTGCATGATATGCACTTAGGCGTGTAATCTCTGTCTTCGCGCCATATATTCGGCAGCTCAGGTTCTCTGATAAGCGGACGCGATATAGAAATAAAATCTGCGTTTTCGTCGTCGAGAAGCGTCTCCATACTCTCAATGGTTCTGTTTCCTCCTACGAGAATTACAGGCATTTCCGAAATACTCTTGAGTGCCAGCCCGTAGTCTTTGAAATATGCCTCCTCTGAAGGCACTTCAAAACCTGTTTTAGATGTGTTTGCAGCACTCACTTCAAGTCCGTCGAGCCCATGTCTTTCCATCTGCTTGCACGCCATCAGAGCGTCTGATAGAGTAACGCCGCCTTCGACACCGTCGAAGAAATTGATTTTCGCGATGACTGTAAGTCCCGGAACAGCTTCTTTTACGGCATCGATTATGTCTGTCAGAATCCTCGCACGTCTGTCAGCTGCCCCACCGAACCTGTCTTTTCTATGGTTGTGATAAGGACTGAAGAAACGGCTTAGAAAATAACCGTGCGCAGCGTGAATCTCAACGCCGTCAAAACCGGCTTCTGCAGCTCTCCGTGCAGCGTCGGCGAAATCTTTCACGATTCTGCATACATCATCTTCCATCATGTCATCGATCGAAACTTTTCTGCCGTCTTTCACAAAATACCCTGCGGCCAGCTGAGCGATGATTCTGCAGCCGTATCTGTGAACCTCATCTGCAAGGTTCCTGTACTGCGGAATAAGGCTGTCGCTGTCGAGCCGCATCGATCCCGCCGGCACATCATCAGTAGCGGACACTGCTGTAAATCCTGTTATGACTGCTCCTGCTCCTCCGCGCGCCAGATCTCTGTATATTCCTATGAGCTCATTCCCGAGAGAACCATCTTCTCCCGCCAGAGCTTCCCAAGTCGCGGAACGTATAAGCCTGTTTTTCAGACTCATATTTCCGATATGAGCTTCCTCAAAAATTTTCTTTTCTGTTTTTTCCGGATCGGCGCCAAAGAACAAATCATCCTCGTTAATTACAGCCATATCTCTCTCCCTTATTCTATATAAGTATAAGCATTACGCTGAAATACGCTAATCGTCGAGATATCCGTTCAGGATTTTTATCCTGCTCGGATGTTTGAGCTTTCTGATAGCCTTTGCCTCGATCTGACGTATTCTCTCGCGCGTAACATCCATTTGTTTGCCGACCTCCTCGAGCGTGCGCGGCCGGCCGTCCTTGAGTCCGAATCTGAGGCTCAACACTGCCTGCTCCCTCTCAGTAAGAGTGTCGAGCACTTCGACGAGCTGATCCTTGAGCATCGAGTACGCCGCTGCCTCGTCAGGCGTCACGATGTCATTGTCAGGTATGAAATCGCCGAGGTGGCTGTCGTCTTCTTCGCCTATCGGCGTTTCGAGCGAAACAGGCTCCTGTGCGATTCGCTGGATCTCCATGACTTTTTCGACTGTTATATCCATCTCGGCAGCGATCTCCTCAGGCGTCGGCTCGCGTCCGAGATCCTGCATGAGCTGCCTGGAAACTCTGACGAGCTTGTTGATCGTCTCGACCATATGAACAGGGATTCTGATAGTTCTCGCCTGATCCGCTATCGCCCTCGTTATCGACTGACGTATCCACCATGTGGCATATGTGCTGAACTTATATCCCTTCGTATAATCGAATTTGCTTACAGCCTTTATGAGACCGAGATTTCCTTCCTGAATTAGATCGAGAAACTGCATTCCGCGCCCGACATACCTCTTTGCGATGCTTACAACGAGTCTGAGATTGGCTTCGCACAGCTTTTTGCGTGCCTCCTCGTCACCCTCTTCTATCCGCTTCGCGAGCTCTATTTCCTCTTCTGCCGAAAGAAGCGGAACCTTTCCTATCTCCTTGAGATACATCCTGACAGGATCATCGACCGGAATGCCTGCCGACATATCCTTTTCGAAATTATCTGAAGACCTCTTGCCCGAACCGCTGTTCGAATCTCCATCTTCCTCTATCTCTCTGAGGTCTGATTCATCGGGATCTGAATCCGCGATTATGTTGATTCCGTTTGACTGCAGCTCCCTGACAACAGTAAGCTGCTGTTTCCTTGTGATATCAAGATCTCCGAACTCCTTCATTATCTCGTCATATGTCAGGACGCCTTCTTTTTTTCCTTTTTTTATGAGATTGTCCAGATTATCCCGAATGTCCACTCCACTGGCACTTTTTCCTGCCATAAATAATACACCCCCGATATCTTATCAGATATCAGCCGAACAGCTTCCTCTGATGCGGAAATCCCGGCGCGCTCTTTCATCAGCTGAGATGAAAACCGATAACTTCCGTATAATTATGAAATAAAACCAGATAAAAATATCCGGCTCCTGTTATGTTCCGTTTCTCTATTCGTATATAGTTACCGTATTTTTATTTCCAGAACGCATAAGTTCTAAACACATCAGATGAATAAAAGATACGAAATACATGACTGATACTGAGAAATGTCTTTTACAACTGACAGTTGAATATTTGACTGCCGCACTCTATAATAGTCTATTATTGTATACGAAATCAACAGCATGTGTCCACCCTTTTATTAAATAAAAATATCATACCCTGCGTCCCCTCCGGGGACATGACGTCAGCGGAGCTGACCGAATACATATTTTCAGGGTGCTCACGAAAAGATTTCATTTTTGCTTCGAAAGGAACTCTAATATGAAAATACTTATAGCTTCTGACATCCACGGCAGCGCAGAATACTGCGAAATGCTGCTGAAAGCGTATAACGCAGTCAAACCCGACAGAATTCTGCTGCTTGGAGATCTGCTTTATCACGGACCGAGAAATGATTTGCCGCACGACTACGATACGAAACGCACGATGGAGATACTCAACTCACTTAAGGATGATATCACCGCGGTTCGCGGAAACTGTGACGCCGAAGTCGATCAAATGGTTCTCGATTTTCCGATCATGAACGATTACGAGCAGATTGAGGCCGACGGTTTCAGGATATTCGCGACTCACGGCCACCATTACAATCCGCAGACACCGCCTCCGTTTGTCAGAATGGATGTGCTGCTTAACGGCCACACTCACATACCTATGATAAAGCGGTGCGACGGATTCATATACGTAAATCCTGGCTCAGTCTCCATACCAAAAGCCGGCTCAGATCACAGCATTGCGATATTTGACAGAGGCGTTATAACGCTCAACAGACTCAGTGATCTCAGCGAATACGACCGCATAGATCTGGGGATCTGATCAATTGAAGCCTCCATGCATCGCAGCCCCGGCCTTACACAGATTTTATTATAGGCGCACAAAGCCGTCCGGCAGCATTTTCGCAATCACGCAATGCCGCTGGACGGCTTTATTTCTTTATTTATGGCGCTACAATCGTAAGCCCTGAAAGACCCTCGCCTTCGTCGAGACCACAGATTATGTTCATATTCTGTACTGCCTGTCCGGCTGCACCCTTAATCATGTTGTCAATGCAGCTTGAGATTATGACTCTGTGTGTCCTCTCATCGACTCTTGCGCTAAGGTCACAGTAGTTTGTCCCTACTACAAAACGACTCTCGCACATGCCTCTCCGGATCCTGATGAATTTCTCGTCTCCGTATGCGTTCCCAAGAACATCATATATATCGTCCTCTGTGACATTCTTATTTAAATCAGCGTAGATCGTAGCGAATATGCCTCGCTTCATCGGCATTAGGTGAGGAGTAAACTGCACCATTATGTTCTTTCCTGCCACCTTTGAAACTTCCTGCTCTATTTCAGGAGTATGCCTGTGATGTGCAATCCCATATGCCTTTACGCTCTCTCCCGCTTCGCTATAGAGCAGCGAAACATCTTTTTTGCGGCCCGAACCGGTGATTCCGCTTTTTGCGTCGATTATTATGTGACCCGTATCGATGAGACCGTCTTCCCTGACAAGCGCTGAAACAGCAAGTATGCTCGCTGTAGTGTAACATCCAGGATTCGCTATGAGTCTTGCTCCTTTTATCTGATTCCTCCACAGCTCAGGAAGTCCGTACACCTTCTCGGACAGCAGCTCCCTGGCTCCGTGCTTAGTCTTGTACCAGTCCTCGTAGACACTGGCATCGTCAAGTCTGTAGTCAGCGCTGAAATCTATCATTTTCTTTCCTGCTGCCATAGCTTTTTTCGCAATATCAAAGGAAAGTCCGTTCGGAAGCGCTGTAAATACGACGTCGACATCGCAGATCGCGTTTTCTGCTTCTTCAGTCGAAAGAAGAGTCTGATCGCAGATCTGATAGAACTGTGGATAAATGTCACTGAATTTTTCACCAGCGTATGAGTTTGAAGAAACGAAAGCTATCTCCGCCTCCGGGTGATTTGTGAGAATGCTCACGAGCTGCTGGCCAGCATAGCCTGTAGCTCCTAATACTCCTGCTTTTATCATTTTGCAACCTTATTTCTGTTTGTATTAATATATTTTATTATGTATTTTTTAAATGCCGGCACTTTACGGATGTGTCAGCTAATAGAGCATATTCTGCGCGCCGGCAAGCTCCGGTTTATAACAGCGCCAGCACTGGCTGATTCGATTACGATCTGTAATCTCCGTTGATCTTTACATATTCCTCTGTCAAATCGCAGCCCCAGCTCTTCGCCTGAGCCTCTCCGCTGTTGAGGTTTACGCTGATGCGGATGCTGTCCTTTGTCAGTATTTCAGAAGCCTGTTCCTCATCGAATTTGAGCGGAACGCCTTTAAGGAAAACGTCGATGCTCCCTGCTTCACTCTCAAACGATACATCCACTTTGTTCTGATCGAACTGAGCTCCTGAATAACCCATAGCACAGAGAACTCTGCCCCAGTTTGCATCAGCTCCGTGCATCGCAGCTTTTACGAGACTCGAACCCGCTACAGAACGCGCAAGCGTTCTTGCCTGATTAATGTCATCGGCGCCGTAAACATAAACTTCTATGAATCTCGTTGCACCTTCGCCGTCGGCTGCTATCGCCTTTGACAGAAATTCGGTGACATAATATACTGCTTCGCTGAAGCATTCGTAATCCTGAGTGTCAGGACGGTCTATCAGCGTATTTCCCGCCTCGCCGTTCGCAATTATGGTCGCGGAATCATTTGTGCTCGTGTCGCCGTCGACAGTGACCATATTGAATGTTCCTGCCGTTACATCTTTCTGTATCCTTGTGAGCATTTCCTTTGTTATATTGCAGTCTGTAGCCACAAAGGAAAGCATAGTTCCCATGTTAGGGTGAATCATGCCTGAACCCTTGGCGATTCCGCAGATATCAACGTCCTTTCCTGAAAGCTGCATTCTTAGATAAATGCTCTTTTCCTTTGTGTCCGTAGTCATGATGGCTTTTGCCAGATCATCGCCGCCATCCCGAAGACTGTCGAGGCAATTGTCTATGCCGGCATTTATCTTGTCCATCGGCAGAGGAACGCCGATTACCCCTGTGCTGTAAGCGAGGACCTCGTCAGAAGAAAATCCGAGCGCAGATGCCACCTTTGCAGTCTCCGATTCAGCGTCGTCAAGCCCCTGCTGGCCTGTGCACGCATTCGCATTGCCGCTGTTTATCACGAATGCTCTCGTCGTTTTGTTTTTAATGTGCTTCATATCGATCTGAACAGGCGCAGCTTTCACGATATTTGTGGTGAATACGCCGGCTGCTACAGCCGGTACATCGCTTACAACAAGGCCCATGTCAAGTTTTCCGCCTTTCTTGAGACCTGCTGAAACAGCCGCGGCTCTGAACCCCTTGACACAGGAAATCGATTTGTTTTCCAGAATTTCCATATCAGTTTTCTCCTTATGCTACCTGGTTACCATTGTACCTGAACCTGCATGTGTGAACAGCTCTATCAGCAGGCTGTGCTCCACACGTCCGTCTATTATCGCCACCTGGCCGGCGCCGTCATTAAGCGCGTCCATGCAGCACTGCATCTTGGGGATCATCCCTCCCGCAATGATTCCGTTTTCTATATATTCTCTCGTCGTCTTTATATCTATGTGGGAAATGAATGAGCTCTCGTCGTTTATGTCTTTATAGAGGCCCTTTATATCTGACAGGAGTATCAGCTTCTCGGCTCCGAGTGCACCTGCTATAGCGCCGGCCGCAGTGTCGGCGTTTACATTATACGTACCGCCGTTTTCTCCAGCTGCAACAGGTGAAATGATAGGAACATAATCGGCGTTGATCAAATCTGCAAGAATCGCAGTGTTGACTTTTTTAATGGTTCCGACATATCCGAGATCAAGAGGCTCGCCGTCGTGGCCTTCTGCGATCTTCTTCTCGGCGATGAGCAGATTGCTGTCACGGCCTGAAAGACCTACAGCATGGATACCGTGCGCCGAAAGACATGCGCTGAGTTCTTTGTTTACAGAACCTGAGAGCACCATCTCAACTACCTGCATGACGTCTTCGTCTGTGACACGCTGTCCCTGTATGAACTTCACATCCAGGTCGACCTTGTCGAGCATTGCGTTTATTCTCTTGCCGCCGCCGTGAACTATCACTATATTTATGCCGACAAGCTTAAGCAGAGCTACATCTTCGATGAACTTCTTCTTGAGAACTTCGTTCTCCATAACGCTGCCGCCGTATTTTATAACGAATGTCTTGCCGTTGAACTGCTTGATATATGGCAGTGCTTCTATGAGTATTTCCGCTCTATTCATTTTTTATTCGTTCCCACTTTCCCTAATTCAATATTTCAAACGTTATTTTCGTATAATTATACATCGATATATATATTTATTCAACGAATATATAAAGAAATATATGCGGAAAATTTTTATTCTGCGACAAACAGTCCACTCTTGCCGCCATCCTTCTTTACAAGGCGTATATCTGTAATGCGCATTCCTCTGTCAATAGCCTTGCACATATCGTAAATCGTCAGTGCAGCGATTGCGACAGCGTTAAGTGATTCCATCTCTATTCCGGTCTTTCCTGTTGTGCTGGCCGAAGCCTCAATGTGGACAGCCGAATTTTCTTCGTCTATCCGGAAATCCATGTCCACGCCCGTGATGAAGATATTATGGCACATCGGTATGTTTCTTGCCGTGTTCTTCGCTGCCATTATTCCTGCTACCTGTGCCACTGACAGGACATCTCCCTTAGCGATGCTTCCTTCTTTTATGCGCTTGAGCGTCTCGGGCGCCATATATATACTTCCCTTGGCCACAGCAATTCTCTTTGTGTCCGGTTTATCGCCCACATTGACCATGTGCGGCCTGCCGTTTTTGTCTATATGAGTCAGCTTTTCCTCCATCATATCAGCCTCCTATCTTGTTCATGTCTCTGTTAATCGGCGCGGCGCCCTCGTTCAGCATGTGATGCGCCACTTTGTGACCTACCGAGTTTATCAGCAGATTTCTGACGTCTTCATCCGTTCCGTTCCTGAGCACGTTTTTCACGTCTATTTCTTCGTTGCTGTGAAGACATGGCTTGATCTTGCCGTCGCTTGTGAGCCTGATCTTGTTGCATGTTGCACAGAAATGATGTGAGAGTGCGCTGATGAATCCTACGGTACCCTCTGCATCCGGCAGCCTGTATTCATCGGCAACAGAGAATTTCTGGGGACCGCATGATTCGAGTTCCGGAAACATGCCGAGAATTTCCTGATTCGAAATGAATCCAAAGTCTCCCCCGAGATCGTTGTGGCCGATCGGCATGAGTTCTATAAACCTCACACGATAGTCCTTTTCCCTAGTAAGCTCAACGAATTTTTTGAATTCATCATCATTGAATCCTCTGAGCGCTACACAGTTGATCTTTATCGGAGTCAGCCCGGCTTTTTCTGCGGCATCAAGGCCGTCGAGAACATTGCGTATATCGCCGCCTCTCGTGATCAGTCTGTATTTTTCGGGATCGAACGTATCCAGGCTCACATTAACTCTTCTGACTCCTGCTCTTTTGAGATCCTCCGCCATCGAGCCGAGAAGCACACCGTTTGTCGTTATATCTATTTCGTCGATGCCATCGATTTCATTCATGCGCGCGATGAGATCTACAACGCTGTGCCTGATGAGCGGCTCGCCGCCGGTCAGTCTTATTTTACGTATTCCTATCGACGCAGCGGCCTGCGCTACCCTGAGTATTTCCTCAAACGTCAGTATCTCGCTGTGTGGTATCAGGTGACTGCATCCCTCCGGCGGCATGCAGTAGCGGCACCTGAGATTGCACCTGTCAGTGACTGAGATTCTCAGATAGTTTATTTCACGTCCAAAATTATCTATCATAAGTCGTCTTTCCCCTCCGTATTAAGGGTTGTTTATAAAAAAACATTAACAGTAAAAATACATAACTCCAATTATCCCATTTATATTAGAATTTTTACAGCATTTTTACAACCGAAAAAAAGAGCGCGCAGAAACATCGCGCTTAACATTATTTTTCCCGAAAAAAATTCTCACGAAACAGCAGGCACTGATTATATTACAAATCAATGCCTGCAAGAAAAAACCAGCATCCTGCGCCGGCTCCGCCGGCAGGAAAAATTCAATTGTACTTCGGGTTGAATTTTTCTGATGTATGTCAGCCGAGCAGCTGTTCAGCGAGCTTTTCCATGTCTATGCTGCTCGTCTTCTGAACTCTCGTCTTCCATTCGTCAGGAAATGATGAAGCGCCGGAATAAGCTCCGCATATATTTCCGCAGATCGCGCCGTTTGTATCAGCGTCGTCGCCCGCATTTATCGCTGCGAGCACGCCGTCCCTTCCGATGCCTTTCGCAGCGTAAAATGCAGCAAGTGCAACAGGAACAGATTCGTATGAAAACATGCTCGATCCGAAAATACCAACGACCTCATCCATTATGTCCGACATGTCAGCACTGCCCGCGCCATCGACGATTCGTTCTATATATCTTATCCTGCGTGCTACAGACGGTGCCGTAATATCGGCTCCTCTCTTCTCGCCGTAAACAGCGCCCTCATAGGCCATGTTGAGGATTTCATTGACAGAATATCCGCCGTGAACACCACCTGAAACAGCCGCCGCAACAGCGCAGCATGCTCCCGCAGCCGGCCTGCTTCCGTGGCTCGGAAGTGATGATTCGAGCGCTGCCTTGAGACATGCTTCAAAATCATCGTGGTATTTTACGCCGACAGGTGCCACTCTCATAGCACTGCCGTTTGTGACGCCCTCGCCGGCTGTTTTTTTCGGATCGTCTCCGTTTATGATCGCCGTAAGATATCTTCTCGTAGAAGGTCCGATAACTGTAGACTCGAGCATCTTGTTTTCGATCGCCCAGTCACGCATCTTTTCGTTGAACAGTTCTTCTGAAAAGCTGCCGTTTTCTATTATCACGCGGGCGATGATTATACTCTCCATCGTGTCATCTGTTATCTCGCCCGCTTTCAGATCACCATGTTTATCCTGAACAGACTTTTCAGGCACCAGGAAATCGTGAATATATCCATATGTTTCTCTTATCTGGCTGCGCGTCAGAAACGAAGCCGGCATGCCCATGGCATCACCGATAGCTCCACCGACGAGAGCGCCGTAAGCTCTGTCAAGCATTTTTCTTTCTGCCTTTCTCAATTATCTCTTTCATCTTGATGTCAGGCTCCCAGAACGCATGGGGGCCGTTTATACCCACTGTTATCGCGGCAGTCCTCGAAGCCAGTTCCACCGCACTCTCGAGATCGAGCCCTTTTACTGCCGAAAAGAGCAACGCTCCTGAGAAACTGTCTCCTGCTCCTGTAGTGTCAACAGCGTCTGCTCTGACTGCACCGTATTGAAACGAACGCACTGATCCGTCTCTGTATGTATAGACATTTCCGCCCTCGCTTCCCGACTTCACTACAATCGTTCCTCCGTGGGAACAGTATCTCTCTTTATCGGTATACTGCTCTATCACGCTGAGCTCTGTCTCGTTCGGAGTCATCATGTCGCTCGCTTCTATGATTCTTCTGAGCAATTCCGGTTTTATCGAGCTGACAAGCGGACTCGGATCGAAGAGCACCCATGTGCCTCTGCTGTGAAGGTATTCTATGCAGTCCATGATGCGTTCCGCATCATCGTTGAGCAGATAGTATCCAGTAACTCCAGCCGCCCTGGGTTCGCAGGAACGGACTTTAGCATCGAGCGTTTCAGAAAATATTCCCTCTGCTCCCTTTTCAGTCAGAAACGTGCGTTCACCGTCAGGCTCGAGAAACACAAGACATTTTCCGCTCGTTCCGCCAGCTCTTTCGATAAGATCTGTCGGCAGCGCGTGCTCCATCATATACTTTCCGGCTGTTTCCGCTGCCTGATCCTCGCCGAGTCCCGAGATAACATATGCCGGGCAGCCGAGGCTGCTCGCGGCAGCCGCCATGTTTATCGCACAGCCGCCTACCATGCTATCTTCGCCGGTAATAAATCCGTCCTGAGCCCGTTCCGGCCACTTGTCTATATAATAGTAATAATCTATGATAAGGCCGCCGAAAAGGCAGCAGATATCTCTCATGTTCATTCCTCCAGACGGATGGCGTCTTCGGGCTCCCAGGTGACGAAGACTTCCGCGTTTCTGCCTGCGTCTTTTCTCTCATCTCCGCTGTTCATCTCGGAAAGAATGCTCATGCTGCCACTGTCGACAGTACACGTTGTGATATTGCCCTTGTACACAAATCTGTCGGCGGAGCCGTCGATACCTGTTCTGCCGGCAGGTTTTTCACTCTTTTCAAATACCTTTACCTTTTCAGGTCTTACGGCATAGAGAACTTTTTCTCCCGCTTCCGCGCCATCTGCCGGTATCGTAATCTTCTCGTTTCCTGTATCTATTGTAACAGTGCCCTCGCCGGTCTCTGTCACAATGCCTTCGAAGAAGTTTGCCTTTCCTAAGAAATCAGCCACAAATCTGTTCTTAGGCTTTTCATATACTTCTCTCGGAGTGCCCATCTGCTCTATCTTTCCGTCGTGCATTACGACGATCGTATCGGACAGCGTCATAGCTTCTTCCTGGTCGTGAGTTACAAAGAAAGTTGTAACATGAGTCTCCTCGAGTATTCTTCTGAGCTCAGTCTGCATCTCAACGCGGAGTTTCTTGTCGAGAGCCGAAAGCGACTCGTCCAGAAGCAGAACCCTTGGCTTTATTACGAGAGCTCTCGCAAGCGCGACACGCTGCTGCTGCCCGCCTGAAAGCTGTGATGGCTTTCTGTCCCTGAAGTCCGCCATATGAACGGTTCTGAGAGCTTCCATAACCTGAGGCTCTATATCCTGCTTCGGAATTTTTCTCTGCTCAAGGCCGTATGCGACGTTCTGGAACACAGTCATGTGAGGAAAAAGAGCATAGCTCTGGAAAACCATGCCTATTCCACGCTTGTTTACAGGAACATTGCCTACAGGTTCATCATCGAACAGGACCTCGCCGTCATCAGGAAGCTCAAATCCGGCGAGCATCCTGAGCGTCGTCGTCTTTCCGCAGCCCGAAGGACCGAGTATTGAGACCAGTGTGCCGTTTTCCACCGTGAGTTCTATGTGGTCTACGACAGTGTTTTTTCCATATATCTTGGTCAGACCTTTTAATGTGACCTTAGCCATTTAATCTTTTCCTCCTAACATAGCCTTTAAGTTGGATCTCATTATCAGTCCGACTACGGTGAGGCAGACTAGTGAAATGCCAATTATGATCGTCGAAATCGCGTTGATCTCAGGTGTGAATCCGAACTTGATCGACGACTGGATTTCTATAGGGAGCGTGAAAATGCCGTTTGGCATCAGGAAGTAACTGATAGGGAAGTTGTCGAAGCTGATCAGGAACGAGAGGAATCCGCCGGCGAGCATAGCCGGAGCGATTGCCGGGAATGTGACGCGCCTGAATGTAGTCCACGGGGACGCGCCGAGCGACGCGCTCATTTCCTCGAGCGACTTGTCAAGCGAGCTCACTCTCGCTCGCAGCACGAGCAGAGAATACGGCAGCGATATTACGATATGCCCCATAGCGACGAAGAACATGCTCTTTGAGAATCCCATGAAGCGGATCATCAGAAGTATAGAAAGACCTATGATGAGCCACGGGATGCTCATCGGCATCATAACTATGCTGTTGAAAAGACCCTGTGTTCTCTTCGCGAGATAGCGCTGTCCGAGTATGAAGAACGTGGCCAGAATCATGCAAACAATACCTGTCAGAAATGCGAGCAGCAGCGAGTTCTTCGCTGAATTTATCAACTCCGTGTCTGCGGCCAGCTCCTGGTACCAGTGCGTAGTGAACTTGAACGGAAGCGAGTTATATCTTGACTCATTGAAACTCAGCAGCATCAGTACGACGATAGGCACATAGAGATACAGCAGTACGAGCACGATGAGAAGTTTTCCGAAAAATCCTGTTTTTCTGTTCATTCTGTCTCCCACCTCCTGCCGAGAGCGCCGAATGCACCCATGAATATGAGTACAAGAGCGAAGAGTACGAACGCGATTGCCGCTCCGAAGTTCCATCCGTAGAGCTGGAAGAACTGGTCTTCGATCACTGTACCAATAACTGTTCCGTTTACGCCTCCGAGTATTCTCGGTTCAACAAATGATCCGAGGCATGGCACGAATACGATCGTTACGCCCGACATAACACCCGGCATCGAAATCGGAAAAATTACATCTTTAAATGTTGTCCACTTCGAAGCACCCAGGCTCATGCTCGCCTCTATCAGAGAGTCATCCATGCGCTCGAGCGCCATATAGATTGTAACTACCATATAGGGGAAGAATGCGTGAGTCAGTCCTATTACCACAGCGGCTCTCGTATAGAGAATGCCGAGACCGTTTTCAGCGAGGCCGAACGACATGAAGAGTCTGTTCAGTATTCCGCCGTCCTGCAGGAAAATTAGCCAGCTGTAAACCCTGACAAGCTGGTTCGTAAAAAACGGAATGATCGTGAGGACGAGAATGACATTTTTCAGTCCTTTGAGCTTCTTTGCCATTATGTACGCGAGCGGATAAGCGATCAGAAGACTTATCACAGTAACAAGCAGACTCATGAGAAGCGTAGATCCCGTCAGTTTTATGTACATAAAATTTGTGAAGAACTTTTTATAGTTCTCAAGAGTCAATGTGCCTGTCTCGTCACTTCTGAACGACGTTTCAAACATTATCAGAAGCGGTATGAGCGTGAAGCATAACAGCATAAGCATTGCCGGCCACGTCATGGCCGATTTTTTATTTACTTTCAAAATACTTCTCCTGAATAAATCAGCAATAATTTTGACTTGATTGATTAAATCCCGGCTATGTTCCAACGAGAAAAAAGAATCCGTAAAACGGAAAAAAAGAGGCTGCTGTTAGGCAGCCTCCTGACAGTAAAACTGCCATGAAATAATCTTCAGATTAAGAAGCCTTGACTTCTGTCCAGAGGTCGTTCCACTCCTGCTTAGTCTTGTCGTCACGGTATTCCATGAATGTCAGACGGTTGAGTGATGCTTCATCCATAGCAGCTGACTGTGCGTAATCTGGATCGATCGCATTGGCAGCTTCCTGATTTGAAGGTGCAGGACCGCCGTTTGAAGACCATTTGTACTGAACATCCTTGCTGATCATGTAATCGATGAACTTGAGTGCAAGCTCTTTGTTCTTTGAATTCTTAGGGATCGCAAAGTTGTCGACCCAGCCTATTCCGCCGTCTTCAGGAACTACGAATCCGATAGGCTCACCGTCCTTTTTCATAGTGGCTGACTGGCCGGACCACATGAGACCTACATCTATCTGACCGCTCGCGAAAAGCTTAGAGAATTCGTCTCCCGTCTGCCAGTAAGTCTTGTTGAGCGACTTCTGCTTGAGGAGCAGTTCCTTGATTGCATCGAGGTCTGACGGATTGTTAGGATCCTGTCCGAGAGCCAGAGCTGCTGTCATGATAGCGTCATTATAGTCATCCCTGAACGCGATTTTACCCTTGTACTGTTCATCGAACAGGCATTTGATCGTAGTAGGAGCTTCCTTTACATTATCTGTGTTGTAGGCAACTGCAGTTGAACCCCATACGACAGGTACAGCGTACATCTGTCCATCGTCTCCAAGGCACTCTTTCTGAGTCTTGAAGCGGTCAAACAGCGAATTGAAGTTCGTGAGCTTGGACGTGTCGATAGGCTCGAGCAGATCGCCTTCGATAGCTGCAGGAAGAATAGTGCAGTTAGGCAAGCAGACGTCTATTTCTCCGCTGCCTGAAGTCTTGAGCTTCGTGAGCAGATCATCCTCGCTCTGCATGTAAGTGTTTACGATCTCGCAGTCGTTTTCTTCTTCGAACTGTTTCATCAGTTCTTTGTCATCTGTACCGTAGTCTTTCCAGTTTACAACATAGAGCTTTGTCTTGCCGGAATCAGACTGTGCAGAACTGTCACCTGACGAGTTTCCGTCGGCTGTGCCTGTCGAATTGCCGCATGCCGACATAGAAAACATGACAGCGACCGCAAGAGCTCCAACGAGCACTTTTCTGAATGAGCTTTTCTTCATTTTCCTCTCCTTGAAAAACATATGAAAGCTGAAATTTAATCATGTGAAATCATCTGTTAAATCAAAATGCTTAATATTTTACAGAATCTTTCCCAATAAGCAGTATAGCATTTATGAAAATACACTGCAATCGAACTGATTATTTTTAACATTTGAAAAGTTTATGCAGCTGCACCTGGCCTATGCACCTGATCATCATTTATTTCTGCCCGGATCGATTTTTTCGTACATAAGAGCATTGACAATCGCAGCGGCGACATTGCTCCCGCCTTTGCGGCCGCGCGCGACTATATAATTTTCAGCCGTTTCCATAATGCGTTCTTTAGATTCTGTGACATTTACAAAACCGACCGGAACACCTATCACAAGCGCCGGCGAAACAGTGCGTTCCTCTATCAGATCAGCGAGTCTCATAAGTGCAGTGGGAGCATTTCCTACGGCAAAAATCAGCGGTTTCCCGGTGATGCGCGCAGCTTTCTCCATGCTGACTGCAGCACGCGTGACGCCTCTGCTCTGAGCTTCAGCCGCCACTTCGATATTCGACATGTAGCAGACAGCCTCTATGTGAAGCCATTCAAGCGCCTTCTTGTTTATTCCGGAAAGTGCCATATTCGTGTCAGTAACAACGACCGCTCCGCGGTCAAATGCTTCAAGAGCCGCCTGTACTGCTCCGCCAGAAAACACGAGATTCTCCTCATAATCAAAATCCGCCGTTGTGTGTATAACGCGCATAAGAACCGGCGCTTCATCAGCCGGCGGATTCGTTCTCATCTCGCTCTTTATTATCTCGAAACTTCTTTTTTCTATGTCAGCCGGCTTTATGTATTTCATATTTTCAGTTCCTTTCATTGTTACCGTCTTTCTGCTGTGCCACATCAGATGCATTTTTCACCACTGTTATTTCCCTGTAAAAACGGTGCCTGCGCTTCAAACATCTCGGTTCAGTGTCTTACTCCTTCTGTCAGCGGAGCTGACGCAGCACGCCGGTTTTTTCAGTCCGACGATATCATATATCTTATCTATATCGAGGTTTTTTCTCAGCAGATCGGCAAGTCTGTCGTACTGCTCCTCTCTGTATGCTCTGTAATCGCGCATTTCCGCCGTCACATTGCTGTCAGTCAGAACCGACAGCAATGCACGTCTGAAATCAGTGCTGTCAAAAAGACCATGAATATATGTGCCGAACACATTCCCCGAAACACATCCGTCAGCGCTTCCATCTTCGAGCTTGCTGAAGTGAACTGCATAATCTGCATCACCGGATCCGTTCACTGCTGAATTATCGCTGACGCCTCTCGCCGTAAACCGCGTGCGTCCCATATGTATCTCGTATCCCTCAATATGAGTGCCGCCCAATCCGGCAAGTCTGCCGCTGAAGCGGCCGGTAACAGCCTTTGTCTGCCTCGTGACTTTTTCATCTTTGAATTCTGTCTCAACAGGCAGAAGACCGATTCCAGCTGTTTCAGTGACAGCGCTTTCGACAGCATCGGGATCTGTTATCCTGACTCCCAGCATTTGAAAACCTCCGCATATGCCGGCGACTACAGCGCCTCTGTCAGCTGCACGCCTCACTGCATCGGCCAGTCCTGTTTCGTTCATCCATTTCATGTCGCTTATAGTGCTCTTTGTTCCTGGGATAATGACAGCATCGGCACCGCAGAGACCGTCCGGCTCATCGATGTACACGACGCGCGCACCATCAGCTTCAAGCGCTGTAAAATCTGAAAAATTGCTGATCTTCGGCAGACGGATCACACAGATGAGCGGACCGCAATCACCTCTGCTGCGCAGATTGTCATTCTTATCTGCATCTCGCTGCCCGCGAAGTGTTTCCTGTTCATATTCAGTCTGCTTTTCAGTCAATATAGATCGGGACTGGTCATTTTCTCTTGTTTTGAGTCTGTCTGACAGACTGTCCTCGTCGTCTATATCGAAATCACCATAAGGAACAACACCAAGAACAGGGACTCCGCAAACACCGGCGAGCATACTTCTTCCTTCGCTGAAAAGCGAGACATCACCCCGAAACTTGTTTGCGATAACGCCTTTTATGCGTCTGCGCTCAGGCGAGCTGAGAAGCGACATAGTGCCGGCGAGCTGCGCAAATATTCCGCCTCTGTCTATATCCCCTACGAGAATGACAGGAGAATCAGTCATTTCAGCCAGCCCCATATTGACGAAATCATTGCCGTCACGAGTCAGATTTATCTCGGCAGGACTGCCGGCGCCTTCTATCACGATCACATCATGCGCCGCCGCCAGTCTGCTGTACGCTGAACTAACATCGTCTCTGAGCTGCTTTTTGTATTCGAAATAGTCTGACGCATTCATATTGAAACGCGGTTTTCCGTTTACAATAACCTGAGATCCCGTGTCAGACGACGGTTTCAGAAGCACAGGATTCATATCAGATTCAGGCGGTATGCCGCACGCTTCAGCCTGTACAGCCTGAGCGCGTCCTATCTCGCAGCCGTCGGCAGTCACAAAGCTGTTGAGCGCCATATTTTGAGATTTGAACGGGGCGGGGCTGAACCCATCCTGCTTAAGTATCCTGCAGAGACCGGCCGCAATTATACTCTTTCCTGCATTGCTCATCGTGCCTTGTATCATGATCGAAGGCGTGCGTTCCCGTTTCTCAGGATGATTGACCCGCTCGGATTCCGATTTATAGCTTCCGAGCACTTCAGCAGCGGCTTCAAGCAGAAATTCGTCAGCTCTTTCTCCCAATAGAGCAGTTCTGTAATACTTCATGCCTCTGCACGGCTCAAGACCCCTGTAATCCGAACAGTCACGGACAGCAGCCCCGAGTTTCTTCATGTTCTCACCGAAATCATCAGGAGCCCTGAAAAGCACGAAATTTACGTCACTCTCAAATGTCTCTATGCCGAGCTTATAGAGTCCCGAAATCACGCGCCTGCGCTCCGCAGACATAATCTCCGCAGTCTTACGGACGAAAGCTCTGTTTCCGAGCGCAGCAGAAGCGGCTTCTGCTGCAGGTCCCGAGACATTCCACGGCGGGCCGGCCTGTTCGACAGCTTCAGCCTTATTTTTATCGCTGAAGACAGCATAACCGCATCTCAGCCCTGCCATGGAAAATATCTTGGTAAAAGATCTGACTGCGGCCACGTCGGCTCCGCCGACAGAAAAACGCGCTTCTTCGAGCGCAGCACGTTTTTTACGATCGGCAAAATCGATGAAGCATTCGTCTGTAACCAGCATCGTATCGGTTTCAGAACACCATCTCAGCAGCTCCGCATAATCCTCAGGCTCAATCAGCTTTCCCGACGGATTGACCGGATTTGAAATGAAAAAAGCGTCGCATCCCTTCGGCAGTTTTTCAAGCCCGCCGCTTATTGAGAAGCTGTTCTCAGGCCTTGTTTCAAAATATTCAATTTTTACATCTGCCTGCAACAGCGCTCTCTCATATTCCGTAAAGGACGGCACAGCAAGCAGAGCCTTTCTGATACCGAGAGCCCGGGGAAGCCTGTATATAATATCAGCGGCGCCTGCGCCGCACACTATCTTGTCAGTCTCTTCCGCAGCCATGCCGAGAAAATCAGCTACAGCGCATTTCAGCTTTCTGCTGTCTGTGTCCGGGTAACGTTCAAAACAGTCTCTGCTGCCGGCGAGCGCATCTATGGCCTCGGCCGGCATTCCGAGAGGATTCAGATTTACGGAAAAATCATATTTTATTTTGCCCGCGGTCTCGCCGCCATGATGATATCTTTTCAAAATATTTCCTCACAGATTCATGATGATCACAGCAGCCGGAATTTCACATACAGCAAGCATCAGCACAGAAGTCAGGTACATGAGGCCGTTTGCGTGAGCGATGTCAGCCGGCCCGGCTTCGCGCAGATCATCGCCTATATATTTCTTGTCATACAATTTTCCGAAATACCATGCCGGGCCGAGAAGTCTGATTCCGAGAGCTCCGGCTGTTACGGCTTCAGTGCATCCGGCATTCGGGCTCGCTGATTTTTTTCTGTCGCGGATGTAAATCCTGAGGGCGGAGTCCGCGTCAGTATAAGGAAGCAGCGCAGCGGCGGCTGTCATAAGAAAAGCCGAAACGCGCGCAGGTATGAAATTCAGCACGTCGTCAAGACGAGCTGCAAAGCGGCCGAACAGCATGTATCTTTCATTTTTATACCCTATCATGGAATCCATCGTGTTCACAGCCTTGTAGAAGCACAGGCCTGGGACTGACAGCACGGCCATCCAGAAGAGCGGAGCTGTCACGCCGTCCGATGTATTCTCGGCAACAGTTTCCACGGCCGCCCGCGTAACGCCGGCGGCGTCGAGACGTTCAGTATCTCTGCCGACTATCATGGACACAGCGCGGCGTGCTTCATTCATATCATTCATTTCCAATGCATTCTGAACCTTGGTGCTCTCGGTCTTAAGCCCTTTCGCAGCGATCATCGACCAGCAGATCAGGGAGGACGCAATACAGCCGCCTGCTCTTCCTGCTACTGCGGAAGCGAGCCGAACGGCCAGAAAGCCAACAGCCGCCGATGAAAGCGAAACAATCACAGCGAGAACAGCGCCGCGCGCAAGCTCTCTTCTTCCTTTTTTATACAGCTTATGTTCGCAAAATGTTATGAGCCTGCCGATCATGACGACAGGATGAGCCTTTGAAAGCGGATCGCCGAACAGTGAATCGAGCAGAAAACCTGCTGCCAGCGGCACCGACACATACCAGAGATAAGCTTCTGCGATGCCTGAATCCATCATATCTCTCCATTCACATAAAGCGTGCCGTCGCCGGCAATATCGCAGATGAAACCTCTGCCGTTTGATACGCAGCTGTCAAAATATTCGCGGTGCGGTTTAGCAAACGACGACATCACAGACATTACGGTTCCTCCATGCACTACAAATATGAGCTGCGAGCGTTCCCTGTTATCACGCACAGCATCCATAAACGCATTCCGCGATCTTGCCTTGAATTCTTCCGGATCCTCGCCGCCAGGAAACGGCAGCGTCCCGCCGCTGTCTATCCACGCCTGATAATCACTGTCGCCATCCAGCTCCTCGTAGTTCTTGTATTCGAATCTGCCGAAATCGCACTCGCGGAGATTTTCAGCTTCTGTACGTTCTACGCCGGGATATATCAGTCCTGCCGTCTCGACGCACCGCCTGAGCGGACTCGTTATCACGAGCGCATCTTCAGCCGCTTCAGGATATCTGCCTCTCTTGATCAGGCTCCTGACGACTTCGATTCCTTCGCTGCACAGCGGCTCATCCGTAGCACTGCCTATATATCTTTTTTCCAGATTTCCAGCTGTAGCGCCGTGCCTTATAAGTACTATCTCTCTCATTTTATTCTCCTCGCGAGTCCAAATCTGACGATTTCGACAGACTCGGCATTCCGGGCGAGCTCGCAGCATGCTCTGCCTGCGGCTTCTCTGAACTCGCGCTCTGATTTTTCCACAGGAATCACGCCGCTTCCTACCTCATCACATATAACTATTGCGTCAGGGCGCATGACCGGCAGAGCGCACTGACCGCCGCTCTGGTGCTCTCTGATATAATCCTGCAAGTTATATACAATTTTTGCAGCAGCCATCTGTTCCGCGGAGGATACCGCCGCGTCAGCGGAACTGTCGTCATCTGCCCCGTATTTTTTCTCGGCGTATTCGAGCTTTCCCTGAAAAGCCCCGCCTGTTATGAATTTCATAAATTAATGCCTTTCGTTTCTGAATGTGGAATCCAGCTTTCTGAAGATCATTAGAATCTGACGTCAAATCATCCTCAATACTGCCGCAGCTGCAATCAGAAGAACAGCGACAGAAATCTCGATGAGCCATCCGCACAGATCACCTGATATGCCGCCAAACTCCTTATATGCCATATACCTGAAATAGATAAGTAACAGCGCACAGGCGGCTGAGAACACGAGCGCCGGCGGCCCGAACGCCCGCACGAGCGCACACTGGCAGACTGCCAGCACTGCGGAAGCGTTTAATATCAGCAGGCGTCTGCTGCTGACTGATGAAAAAGTGTAGAGCATCCCTTCGTTTCTTGCCGGTTTGACAAGCGCTATGCCGAGCTGCACTATCGCTCTCGATGCTGTAAAAATACAAATCAGCATGAGCGCAGTGTGAATTATCCACCCCTTGTCGCCAATTCTGTATATGACCTGGAAAAATGCAAAGCATACAAGCTCATATATCACAAGCGCAAGCGCGCCGAATGCTCCCATGTGCGGATCCGCGAGTATCTGCTGCTTCTTTTCGTGCCCGGCATAAGAAGCGCGTGCGTCAGCCGTGTCAGCCAGACCGTCCAGATGAATGCCGCCTGTAACAGCCGCTGCTGCGGCGCATGCTCCGGCAGCAAATACAGCCGATGGAAACCTGAGCAGCTCACATATAAAAAGCCATAGTATTTCAAATGCTCCCGTTATAAATCCTGCAAGCGGGAGCACAGTCAGCACGTGTTTTCTGTTTTCATCATCCCATTCTACGAACGGCACAGGAATTTTAGTATAAAGTGACAGCATTATCACCGTCGATTTCAGGAAATTCATCTTGCCTGCCTTTCAGAATCACCGGAACGCCGTATATTACTTCAGCCGCGGCATCACACATATCGGCAAGTCTGCGCCCGGTGAGCGCGGTGTATTTCATGTATTTTTCAGTGAGTTCTCCGTACTCGCTTCCACCGCGGAAAATATCATCAGTGACAATGACAGCATGCTCCGCTATATTGAGTGTGCGAAGCACAGCATCCGACGTCCGCTCCGCAGACACCTCAGGATCGAAATTTTCAAGGCCTGAGGGAAAAGGCGCCGTGCCGAACATCTCATCCGCGGTGAACCCGTCAAGACTGTCAAAAAGCACGGCGCCGAAACGCGGCCGCCCGCTTTCTGCCATTGATCCGGCCGCTTCTCTTTCAGCAATTCTGCACAGGTCATCTGCCGAGAAGCATTCTGCGATGACGTACTCAGTCCTGCCGGACTTTCTAAGCATCTCGTGTCTCATGACACGCTTAACCGACTCGCTGCTTCTGTCAGCAAGAGTCGCAATATAAAGCACCGGCAGCCCGCCGGACAGCGTCTCTGCAGCTTTTCCTGCGTACTCTGATTTTCCGCTCGCACTTCCTCCTGTCACAAAGAGTTTCATCTACCTGAACCTCTCGTACGACTCTATTTCTATATCAGTGAAGCTTTCGCCATGCCTGTACAGTTCGACAGCGCAGTCGAGCAGCGGAAAAAGCATAACAGCACCTGCAGCTTCACCGAGCGCCATTCCGCCGTGTATTACCGGATCGAGTTCCAGTGCCTCTATCAGCTTTTCAAACGCCGGCTCGCGCCCCATGTGCGACGCCAGCATATATCCGGTCGAAACACGGCATATCTTCTTTGCGAGCAGCGCTGCTACACACGAGATCAATCCGTCTGCCACTACAGGAATTCTGTATATTGCCCCGCCTATGTAAAGTCCTGCCATGCCGGCAATGTCAAATCCCCCGATCTTCGAAACAACATCGATAGGGTCATCTCTGTCGGGTTTGTTCACATATATCGCAAGCTTCACTACTTCTATCTTGTGCCTGTACGAATCGCCACTGAGTCCCGCGCCTCTGCCTGTAGCTTCTACAGGGTCCATACCGAGCATGACAGACGCGATCGCCGAGGACGGAGTCGTGTTTCCTATCCCCATCTCTCCGGCAGCAAGCATGTCATAGCCTCTTTCAGACATCATTTCCGCCGTTTCTATACCGGCGAGCACTGCTCTGCACGCTGTTTCACGGCTCATAGCCGGTCCTTCCGCTATATTCCCTGTGAGCCTGCCCATTTTTTTGTCAATCGCGCCGGGAAGCGGGCCGTCCACATCTATCCCAATGTCCACCGCAAATACGTCTGTTCCGGTCTTCTCGGCGATCACATTCACTGTAGACGTGCCGTTCACGATCGCCTCCGATACAGCTTTTGTCACAGATCTGTCAGTCTGAGTCACGCCTTCGTCGGTCACACCGTTGTCAGCACACATTATGACAGCCGCACGTCTGTCCGTCCTTACATCAGGTGTACCCTGCGCAGCAGCTATTTTCACGACCATATTCTCAAATTTACCAAGTCCGTCTATGGGCTTCGCCAAAGCATCCCATCTGCGCCTGCACTCAGCGGCGGCTTTTTTTTCGGGTATGACGGCCCGTCCTGCCATTTCATTCAGTTTTTCTTCATACATTTCAGAACAAATCTCCTGCACGCTTCAGGGCAGCTCGCAAAATGAAAATGAGGATATCCGGCATAAAGCGTATCCGTATGAAAACCGCATTTCCACTTTCTGCTTCCGTCAGGCTTGACGGCATCAAAATCATCTCCCGGCGATGTGCTGTCCCAGTAGTGAAATTCATGAGCTTTCATCTCCGAGCCCTCCGGGCACATGAGACCGTTTTTTTCAGCCTTAAGCGTCACATAACCGAAGCGGCCGAGCGAACCCGAATCTGCGCAGCTGCCTTTTATGATTCCTGCCATCGGATACCTTGCTCCGTCCTGCCCCTCGAGTATGCTGTGAAGATACATGAATCCGCCGCACTCTGCGATCGTCGGCAGACCACTTTCGACCGCGCTTTTCACAGATCTGCGCATGCTCTTGTTTACGCTTAGACTGCCCGCGTAAATCTCAGGATATCCGCCGGACAGAATGAGACCGTCTATGCCGTCAGGCAGCGCTTCATCGTCGATCGGACTGAAGTATACGATTCTGCAGCCCATACGCTCAAGCATATCGATATTTTCGCGATATATAAAATTGAAAGCGCGATCTCTTGAAACCGCGATTTTTGTTCCTCGTGCGAACGGTTTTTCTGAGAGCAGCTCCGGTGCTTCGAATTCGAGCATGCCGGCCTGCTCCGCCATTCTCATTATAGAATCTATATCGATCGTCTTTTCCATCTCAGCGGCGATCAATCTGATTTTTTCGTCGAAATTCTTTATCTCACCGGCTGTCACGAGTCCGAGATGCCGGCTTTCAAGTGTAAAGCGCCTGTCAGAAGGCAGATAGCCGAACACCTTCACTCCCATCTCCTCAGCCTTTTTCACAGCCGTCGGAGCGAGCCTCGGAGAGATATTGTTGAATATCACACCACGTATTCTGCTGTCTTCTCCTGTATACTCGAGGAATCCCTTCAGAATAGCCTCTGCAGACGCACCCATGCCTCTGCATCCGACGACGAGGAGCACAGGCGATTCAGTGGCGCACGCCACGTCGTATGTGCTCGCTTCAGATGTAAACCCTATTCCGTCATAGTAACCCATGACTCCTTCGGCGACAGCCATGTCGCAGCCGCGCGATTCTTCCGTCATCAGATACTTCAGAGTATCACCACTGCAGAAGAAAGGATCAAGCGTTCCTCCGGCTCTGCCGGTTATCCTCGAGTGAAACATCGGGTCGATATAATCGGGTCCGCACTTGAACGATGCCGTCTTTATTCCTCTATCGATCAGGCAGCGGAGGATTCCGGCCGTAACAGTCGTCTTTCCGCTTCCGCTGCCCGTACCTGCTATTATCAGCCGAGGGGTGTCAAGCTTCATCTTTGCCTCCTTTACTCTGTTTACAAGCATTATAACGAATAAAAAATCAGTGTCTTTGAAAATCATTTCGATGCTGGAAGTTCTATTCTGCCGGCAAAAGGCCGCTCACGGGCATTATCTGAACTGCCTCACAATTAAAGTGTATTTCCCGGCGGCAGCAGCTTCCTGCATCGACGAAGATTTATATTTAATCTATTTTAACGTCTTACTGTCACGCTTGCAATAATGTCATACACAGACTAAACTGCTGTATTCAGGCGGCGCGTTCAGAATCAGCAGCGCGCCGCCGTCTGTCCGCGGAGCGGTCGTAATAAGCCGGGCCTCACATTATCACCGCGTTATTTTTATAACTATAAAAAGATAGCCGGCATAATGCTTGGTATTTACAGCTGACTTGAGTCAGAATCAGGCAAACATAAGAATCTCTCCTATCTCGGCAGCTATCTCAGACAGGCATAAAAAAACCCGGCTTATAAAAAGCCGGGCTGCTGAGATTATGCTATCTTGATTCCTTTGATCTGATCTTCGCAGATTTTCCTGTTCTCTGTCTCATGTAGTTGAGCTTTGCTCTTCTTACATCACCATGTCTTACGACTTCGATGTGGTCAATCATAGGTGAGTGAATAGGGAATGTCTTCTCTACTCCGACACCTGATGCGATTCTCCTTACAGTGAACGTTCTTGAAAGGCCACCATTCTGCATCTTGAGCACGAAGCCCTCGAACATCTGGAGCCTTTCTCTGTTTCCTTCTTTGATCTTGATGTAGACTTTGAGTGTATCGCCTACGCCGAATTCAGGAAGATCGTCTCTCTTGTAATCCTGTTCAATTGCACTGATGATATCCATAATATATATCCTCTCTCAGACGACGTTCTTAACATGAACAGGGAAACTCATTTCTCCTGCGCGCGCCTTTTGCGCGCCATGACAGCGGAGCGTCCGTAACAGCAGTTATTTTACCACTGTCGGCATTTGTGTGCAATATTTTTTTGATAATGCGCGTGAACTATTCCGACTTATAGAAGTCGAAGCTTTCTGTTTCAGCCACTACTGCGTTGACTGCGATGATCGCAGTCAACGTCTTGCACAATGTCCGCAGACGTATGAGTTCGGGCTATTCCATCCCTACTATATATTCGTTTTGCTATGCTGATTCAGTAAGTATTCGTAATCCTTCGTTTAGGATATTGATGACCGCGTTTCGATCGCGGCTGATTGTAAGTCCACAATCGCATTTCATCGTGCGGATTTGCAAGTTCTTCATCTCAGGATGAATCTTGCCGCATCGAATCCAGCTTTTGTCTTTACGCTCTGGGATGAGTCTTGTCGTATACTTCCTTCAGCTTGTTTTTTGTTACGTTCTGATAAACCTGAAGCGCTGCAGAATCTTCAAATCCCATGAGTTCCTTCATCGTCTTTGTATCAGCGCCGTTCTGCAGCATATGAACTGCAAACGAATTGCGGAGCATCTGCGGTGTAAGTTTTCTGTTAAGGCCCGATTTTTCCGCATATGTGCTCACAATTTTCCATAGCCCCTGCCTCGTCAGCCTGTCACCGTGATAGTTCAGAAACAGATATTCGCCTGCTTTTCCACCATCTCCGCTGTGGCATGAAGAAGCCAGCAGTTTTGATCTCGATTCCTCAACATATCTTTTGAGAGCCTCGACGCACATGTGTCCGAGCGGAATAATGCGTGCCTTTCCGAAATCTCCTCTGCATGTCACAAACCCTATCGTGAGATTCACTTCACTGAGAAGCATCGCCGTCAGCTCGGTAACTCTGATTCCGGTAGCATACATAACCTCGAGTATAGCACGGTCTCTTATGCCCTTTACCGAATCATCAGGAGATTCAAGCAGTCTGTCGATCTCATTCAGCGTAAGATAATCTATCTCTTTGCGTTCTGTACGGTATGGCTTAACACCAGCGGAAGGATTTGAATCAATTATGCCTTCTTTGTAAAGATATGTCACATAAGACCTTATTGCAGAAGTCTTGCGGCTCATCGTAGACTGTGAACGCCCCTTCTCTCTCAGAGATTCGAGATACGTTCTGATCTTATCTCTTGTCACATCTGCGGCATCATCGACTCCCTCTTTTTCAAGATGATGCTCAAACTCCCTTACATCGCGCCTGTACGCATCGAGGGTGTTCTTGGACATCTCGCGCTCCTCCTTCAGATAGCGCAGATATTGCTCAGAATAGCTTTTCATTTCTCCTCCAAAAATCATGATAACTGTTAGATAGTATACCATAATTTTTATTTATGTGAACAAGCGGATTCTGTGCAAACACGTGTTACTGCCGGAGTTCTTCGATACCATATATAGCAGCGCCGACAGCGCCGACGATCTCAGGATCCTCGCATATGTATAGCTTTTCTCCGAGTTTATCCTCTACTGCCTTTACGGCGCCAGGATTCTGTGCAACGCCTCCGGTCATCATATATTCACCTTCGAGTCCCACTCTCTTCATGAGTCCGACTGCCCTGTTCGCGATAGATTTATGTATTCCGTGTGCTATGTCTGCTTTATTCTTGTTATCAGCTATAAGCGAGATTACCTCGGACTCAGCGAAAACCGTACACATGCTGGAAATATCGATGTCATCCTTCCACTGAAGCGATACAGGACCGAGTTCATCGATCCCTACTCCGAGCGTAAGAGCCATCGCTTCGAGGAATCTGCCTGTTCCGGCGGCGCATTTGTCATTCATTGCGAAATCAAGAACGTCGCCGTGTTCGTTTATTCTGATCGCTTTGCTGTCCTGGCCTCCGATGTCGAGAATCGTCCTGACATTAGGATTGAAATAGTTGGCACCTCTGCCGTGGCAGCTTATCTCTGTGATCTCGCGGTCTGCAAATTCGAGGTTCACGCGCCCGTAGCCTGTCGACACGATCATATCCTGTCCGCCTTTTCCTATGCCGGCCTTCTTTAGAACCGTCTCATATGCTTCCAGCGCGCTGTCATGGCTCTTAGCGCCCGTTCTTATGACAACACTTGAAATGATTTTTTTATTTTCGTCCATAACGACGGCATTCGTCGTCGTCGATCCGCTGTCTATGCCCACGACGCATAGTGCGCCCGTATTTTTGACTCTATCACCATTACTATATGCTGCACTCTTTTCTTCTGCAGCTGCTTTCTTGTTTTTCTTCCAGAATAGTGACATTTCCTCTGACCCCGCTTCCTCCGAGCCGGCTTTGCCATTTACCGCGCTGCCGCTCTTCTTTATATTCTCAGGAGTTATTCCCTTGGCTGCTGCTAAAGACTCAAAAAATGCCTCGAGCCTTGTCCTTATCTGCCCTGCAGACTGATCTGTTCCGTCTGTCTCTATCTTGAGCATAGGCATCTCTTTCAAGCTGTTGAGATATGCATATTCATACGAATACATGTCGCAGAATTTCATCGTATTGTATAAAATCCCGTCAGCTCTGCCTGAAGCAGCTCTGTATGCACTGAGTCTCCTCGAAATGTCAGCCATGCGCATGCACTGAAGCTGTGTGAGCAGAGCTCTCGCATAACCCTCGAATATATCCTCGTTATCCATTATGTCATAGCGGCGCTCTACTTCTGTGCAAGTCAGATCGTCTACGATATTCACGTTATATTCCGAAAGTGTTCCGCGCAGGCTTTCACCAAGGCGCGCGCCCATAACCGCAATATTTATTCCATTCGCGTCAGACTCATTCTTATTTTCCTCCGCAGCTGCTCCTTCTGCAAGTCTCCTGCGCAGATCCTTCTCGTCGAAATCAGAACCGGAAATTTCTCCATAAACATCCTTCAGTTTCCTAAGCGCTCCTGCATATAGACCGACTGACTGAAACGAGACTTTGCGCGGCACATCGATCATATATACAAACCTGTCCGGGAAATCTTCTTTTATTCGGTCGTGCAGCCGTCTGGTGCTGTCGCAGCAGTTCGTCAAAACTATACCATCGTAATCTCCATCTGCAAAATCTATGAGAGATGATTTTATGAAAGAGCACATGTTCGGGTGCATCGCGGCATCAGCTCTGCTCAGATCTGTCACGCACGGTTTTATCATCTCCACCTCAGCGCCCATCGACTCAAGAAGTTCGACGGGCACATACTTGCAAAGATACCCTATCTTCATGATCTCCTCCTGTTTTCCAGCATCTCGATAAATGCTTCTGTGCGCGTCCTTATCTGTCCCTCATGACTGTTTCTTCTATCTACAGCATCGCCGTCGAGAATAAGGAGCGGAATGCCTCTGTCCGCTGCGACTTTCTTAATCTGCATGACGCCGCCTGACGACTGCTTGCAGCCCCAGTGGCAGTAATGAATCGCGCCGTCAGGCCTGTATTCGTCCATGAGCCCGCCTATGAACTCTTCCTTGCGGCTGAAGTCTCCGTTGTACCGGCTCTCTATCATCTTTCTCGCAACAGCTTCATAAGGATGTTCCTCGTCCATCTCATTCATGTAATCCATGTTAAAATCGAAGACCTGTATGTTATTCTCATATGAAAGATTGAAAATGCCCTTGAGAACTTCATCATAGAAAGGCTGCAGGTGGATCCACATTATGCGGCTGCCGGTGTACGGGCCGTAATTTTTCACGTCATCCGCGAGCGCTCTGAAAAAGTCCAGCGTCTCCTGAGTGCCTATATTAAGATGTGTGGCGAAAAGCATGCACTGGTTCAGCGTAAGCGTATTAGGATAACATATCTCCTTTGTCGCCTCGAGGAATATCCTGAAGTATTTTTTCGATTCGTTTTCTCTGTGAATCGTCTCACGGAAAGCGTTTATATCAAGCTGTCTCTCTGTAAGCCTCTCAAGTTCCGAAGTCATCTCTCTAAGCTGACCAGCAAGGTATTTTTCACCCTCCGGCGACCATTCGTGCGGTATGTCCAGCACTGTCAGTCCAACATCTCTCATCATGGATGCGAGTCTGAAGCTTGAAAGATTTCCGTCGCATACAGTTGTCGTTGTTACAGCATACGCTGGAGTCGGAAGTACACCGGAATACACCCCGCCCATGAAATTCTTGTGATATGAGCATAGCGTCGGTGCGATACCCTCGGCTTCTGCGCAGTCTATGAAATAGTCCTCTATTCCGAAACCTGCAAGAAATGTCGCCAGTGCCTCAACAGAAACTCCCTGCAGTCCGAAGCACTGGAAAATCTCAAACGGTCCGAATATGTTGGACCACACAGACTTCTCAGGTTTTCCGAGCGCATTCAGAACGCTGTCTACAGTTGTCATGAACAGCGTCTCGTACGGCGCCGGCAGTCCCTTTGTCCCAATATGTTTTTCGGCGAAATTCTTGAGCGTGAGTCCGGCTCTTATCAGATTTCTCGCCCTCGCCGGATTTTCATCACTCTCCTTTTTTATGATGTCGCCATATTTTTTGAGTAAGTCCATAATTTAAATCCTGTAATATTTCAATGATAAAACAATATCCTGTATCATAACATAAAATATTTTTTACGGAAACCAAATATGCGATTGATTTACGGCAGCGTAGTCAATTACTACTTAATTAAGATGTTCTTCTTATTAATATAGTTAATATAGACTTTTTCATATGAACTTTATTTTCCATATGATTCCAAGCAGGATTATTTTCAAATATCCACATAGCATGATCAAGCGGAACAGAAAATTAGCATTTACTAACTATTCCGATATTGTTTATATTGTCAACCTGTTATATAATATCTGATTATTGGTTATATTAGATTTATATATTTTCTGCATTAAAAACGTGTAAAATTACGTATTTGCTTGCAGAATTCCGTACAGAAAATACCGTCGCCTACGGACGGCGTTATTTTCCGCTGACGGCCGGAAAGTTCAGGGTAAATGGATTAAATGGGTATCAGGCATAAAAAAACACATTTTGCACGTACTGTTGTACGTCTGAGAAAAAAACTTCATCTGGACAGGCCACCGATAAAAATCGGCAGCCGTATAAAAATCACATGGTTCAAACTTGTATGCGGCATAATTTTTGCAGTACTCGCACTGGCGCTCGTACTGTCGCACACAAGCCAGTACTTCAACAATACAGACCTCTCAGCGTCATCCGGAATAATACTGTTCGTGATTTCCATTGCACTCTCGCTTCTGATCGGTGCTTCCATGGTATTTACGATTGATTTTTCAGGAAAAGCCGCACGGCCCGTAAGCGTGGTATTCTATCTGCTCACACCGGTAATACTGGCCTGCATGACAGAATGCATGCAGGGGATCAATATCTGGAACTGGTCATTTCAGACACTTGCGCTGAACTATCTGATGTTCTTTCTATTCCTGTCAATAGCCGCTGTTTTCGCAGGCAGATTCAGAGAACCGATAATCGCAGTTACCATCGTCGTATTCTGCTTTTCATTTGCTGCAGCACTCATCCTTGAATTCAGGGGAACACCGCTCATGCCTGCTGACCTCGCCACAATCAGCACAGGACTCGGAGTAGCGAACGGATATCACTACCATTATTCATATTACATGATCATCGGCATACTGATTGCGTGGGAAATGCTCATTCTCGGTTTCCGCATGCCTAAAATCAGAATCCGCAGAAGATATCACAACATATTCAGACTCGTCAGTCTCGCGATTGTGATCGCCGTTATCGTTCCTTTCTATACAACATCGATGGCCGCAAATGCAGGGATCAAGCCTGACTTCTGGAACCAGACAAGAGGATACAAAAAAACGGGCACATGCTTCAACTTCATGCTGAACACGAGATACCTTATAGTAAGCCGACCAGAAGGATATGATTCATCTGATATTTCCGGATTTATAAACAATGTCATAAAAAGCGACACTGACGACAGGGGAATTTTTGCATCGGCTCAGGACATGCAGGCAGCAAACGCAGCGGCAGAGGCTTCGTCCTCCAACACTTCAGGCGGCACAGAGACTGCTTCAGACACCACAGCTGCGAACAATACAGGAAACACCGGAAATAATACAGGAGCTGTCGCAAATACTACTGATCCGGCAACCGCTGCCGCAGCTGTGATCTCAGGTCAGAGTCAGACGGCAGACAGCACGACGGACGGAACAGATACAAATCTTCCTAACACAGGCCTCGACACGCCGCTCGCTGTTCAGGGCAGTTCCACGACTAACCAGCCGGCGACGAGTGCCAAACTCAAACAGGGACAGATGCCAAATATAATCGTCATCATGAACGAGACATTCTCCGATCTAAGAGTTCTCGGTAAGCTATCAACAAATCAGGATTACATGCCTTTCGTGAGAAACCTTACGAAAAACACAATAAAGGGCAACCTGTACATGCCTGTAAACGGAGCAGGAACATCCAACTCTGAATTTGAGTTCCTCACAGGAAACTCCATGGCATTTCTTACTGGAGGAAGCAACGCATATGAGCTTTACATAAAAAACAAACTGCCGTCGCTCGCCAGAACGCTGGGAGACCAGGGATACTCCCGTACAGCCTACCACACATACTATAAAGAGAGCTGGAAGCGCAACTCTGTTTATCCGCTGCTCGGGTTTGAGAACTTCTACGCAATAGAGGATATACTCGACACAGATACCGTAAACGCATATAAAAACAATGACATATCATTCTACGATTTCCAGCAGAGAATCAACGAGCAGCATCCGGGTGAAAACGTGCTGCTGCGCCGCTTCGTAAGCGATTCATACGATTACAAGGTTCTTGAAAAGATGTACGAAGAAAGGAACAGGAACTATCCGTTCTTCATGTTCAATGTCACAATGCAGAACCACGGCGGATATGACCTCGCTTACTCGAACTTCAACCAGCAGATACAGCTGACATCGACCGACAAGTTCTATCCAAAGGCGAACCGATATCTGTCTCTTATCTACGAGTCTGACAGGGCATTAGAGGAACTCGTGAACTATTTCTCACAATCATCCGAACCTACAATGATCGTAATGTTCGGTGACCATCAGCCGAGCATAGAGGATGAATTCGTCGAATCACTCCTCGGAAGCAGCATAGATAATCTGACGGTTTCGCAGAACCAGAAACGATATATCACGCCGTTCATCATATGGACAAACTATAGCTCACAGAGCGGATACATAGACAAGATGAGTGTAAATTACCTGTCGACACTCGTTCTCCAGCAGGCAGGCCTGAAAACAACGACATTTAACGATTATCTGTCAGCGATGTACCGCAGGATGCCGGTAATCGACACAACAGGCTACATCACATCAGACAATAAGTACTACACTTACGACGACAGTACAAAATACACCGACCTGCTCGATCAATACAAGAAGATTGAATACAACTACCTGTTCGATCAGATAAACAAAGATATCGGACAGTTCTGCATCAACAGCGATGATCTGAGTAATTGATCACAACATAAAACTTAAGTTTAAGAATCACCAATACGGCCTCATCCTATCCTGCAGGACTGCAGAAACGCAGTCCTGCATATTTCAGAAGAAGGCCGTATTTTTTGTTCTCTCACGGGAACATGAGTCACAGCCGCAGCATATGCCGCCGGCATCCGCAGCCGGAGACAAGCCTTATGTTTCCTCATTAAAGCTGAAAACGTAATCATCTCTTTCATGATGACAGCCTCAAATAGAGCATATATACACCTCAGATCGTAACTGTCTGTCGCCATCCGCTGTCATCCGCATGCTGACTAAATTCTGCAGCCGCCAGCCATCTCAGCAAAACGGAATCATGTCAGCAGTCCGAAAGGCAGTCTCGCCCTCGGCTGTAGAAAAATACTCTGCTGCTGAGTATTTCATCTCGCTCAAGTATATTTTCATTCACATCATTCACAATGTTTTTCATATAACTGCTGCCGCCATATGTCTCTCCGGCAGAGGCGCGCATGACGATCACTTCATAGACAGACGACGGCAATATATAAAGATCACTGTCCAAAGTTTCCGCTGCCTGACTCAGTATATCGTTAAAGAGCAATACGCTCGCGCCTGTACCGAACGCTTCTTCCTGAACGACATACATACTCCTGCGGCGCTCTGCCGATTCAATACCGCCTGCCACATCACATATATCCTGCATGCTGTAAGCTGCCCTGAGACTCATATTCATATAAGCTCTTCCGATTATCTCATGCGTGTCTATGTTCCAGTGCGCTGCAGCGCCCTTTGCAGCATTTGCGTAAATATATCCATAATCATTTTTGAAAACAGCGCTTACAACAATGAGCATATCAAAATAAGGCATCGAAATGAACTTGTCTGCACGTTCCCTGTTCTCACCTGCATTTATCAGTCGTAGAACGAGACTGTCTTTTACACTGCTGTAGCTCTGCATCAGCTCATCAACTTCTTCCTCACACGAAACACTGCGCACCTCACATCCGTTTATCTTTTCTTCCTCACCGCAGCTGTATCTTATATCTCCTGATCTTAATAACATCGCTCTATCCTCATTTACAGAATTTTACATTGCTTGTATTCTCAATATATCGCGTTTGGAATAATATGTCAATTAAAAAATAAAAAAAAGACATTCTTCTGAAAGGAATAATATGCCGTCCCAGGCATAACATGGAGTCAGAGATGAAAGACCGCTCTCTCAGAGTCGATATCTGCTAATAAAAGCATAAAAGTGCCGCTGTATCTCCATACCTGAAGGAATGGTTATACAGCGGCTAACGTTTTAATAAATATCGCGCCTTGTAATCCGTTATTTATCATCAAGTCCCGCGAGCTTCATCGCATATCTGAAATGTTCTGGCAGCTCACTGTCAAACAGCATGTTCTCACCTGTAACAGGATGTACAAACCCCAGCACCTTTGCGTGAAGTACCTGACCCTCTATGCCGAACGCTTTTTTTCTCGGACCATAAAGAGGATCGCCAAGCAGCGGATGGCCTGTGTACGCCATATGAACTCTTATCTGATGTGTCCTGCCTGTCTCCAGTCTGCATTCTATATATGTAAATGCACCAGCTCTCTCGAGAACTCTGTAATGAGTAACAGCTCTCCTGCCTCTGCCGGCAGGCACGACAGCCATCTTTTTGCGGTCTCTCGTACTTCTGCCGATATTCGCATCTACCGACCCCTCGTCTTCCCTGATGTTGTTGTAGACGACAGCTCTGTAGCGTCTGATGATGCTGTGAACCGCAAACTGCTTCGCAAGACCCTCGTGAGCCCTGTCCGACTTGGCTGCGACGATCAGGCCGCTCGTGTCCTTGTCTATCCTGTGGACAATGCCCGGCCTGATTATACCGTTTATCGTTGACAGGCTGTCTCCGCAGTGATACATGAGCGCGTTCACGAGCGTTCCGCTGCTGTTCCCAGTCGCCGGGTGCACAACCATTCCCTGAGGCTTGTTTACAACGATTATATCGCTGTCTTCATAGACTATATCGAGCGGTATATTTTCCGGTTCGACATCCAGAACCTCAGGTTCAGGAATTGAAGCCGTAAATACATCCCCCGGCCTGACCTTGTAGTTTTTAACTGCTTTTGCGCCTTCTCCGGCCGATACACAGCCTTCTGCGATCAGCTTTTGTATATAACTTCTCGTCATGCTGCTGAACCGTTCCGAAAGAACAGAATCAAGGCGCCTTCCACTTTCCTGCTCAGTAATCGTTACAACAACAGGATCTCTGTCATATTCATCCTGCACGGCGTTCTCCTCTGTTTTTCTGAGGCAGCAGAATCGCGATGAACAACACTATGCAGCCCAATACGACACATATGTCTGCAAAGTTAAATATGTACGGCCATATATGAAAGTGAATATAATCGACTACATATCCAAGTCTTATTCTGTCGACCAGATTTCCGAGGGCTCCGCCCGCGATCATAGTCACAGGGATCATGACCGATCTGCGCTCTGTCCTGCTTTTCAGCAATATATAGACGACCAGCGCCCCTATGAGAAACGACGTCAGGCAGATTAAAATAACACCCGAATTGCTGAACATCCCGAACGCTATACCGTTGTTCTGTATGACTTCAAGAGACAGGAAACCGTTTATGAGCTGCTTATAACCCCACATGCCGATGAATTTTAAAAGACCATATTCTATCAGCTGATCAGCAGCCAGAAGACCTATAATTACTATGATATACTGCATTTTTTCTCCAATACGAAAACAGGCGCTTGCAGCCGCAGGCGCCTGTTTTCCAGTATAAACCGGAAAACTTGCTTTTCATAAACCAGCATTTATATGCTGTATGTTCGCAGTCACACTGCCAGCAGAATTCTCGTCAGGATGCGCGCAATAAATTCAATGACAAGTATCGCAATCAGCGGCGAGAAGTCTATGCCGTAACGCATAGAAAAGCTGCTTAAAAGCCTCCTGAACGGCATGACGAACGGATCCGTCACGGTGTGGATAAATCTGTAAAGCTTCCACAGCCCCGGACCGAACGCTCCCGTAAACCAGCTCATTATCGCTTCTACGCATATAAGTGTAACTATCAGATTGCAGAATATATTTATTATTCTTATTATCAAATACATAAAATATCCTGATTACCTGCGCCAAGGGGCATCTCTCATTGTCCTGCCCTGATCTGCAGTATCCTCACCGCCTGAAACCGCGAGCACATCTACGTTTTCAGGTGCGAATACGAAAATATTATCTGAAACTTTCTGGACTTTGCCATTGATGGCATAAGTAGCTCCGCTGAGGAAGTCGAATATCTTTCTGGCAGTTTCTCTTTCGAGATGCTCGACGTTTATGATGACAGGTCTTCTCGTTCTGAGACTGTCTACCATTTTAGGACAGTCATTGAAGCTCTTAGGTTCCGTAATCACCAGTCTGAACTGCTGTCTTTTAGCTGTCTGCGCCTGAACGCCGGCGCCTGCTGTACTGTTCTGCATGCTTAACACCTTGCCCCCGTGATTCTCCATCATTGGCTGAACAAAATCAGTGCTTCTGTTTCTTGAAACAGACGATCCGGAATATGAAGGATAAGATCTGCCCTGTCCTGCTGCCGCTGCTGCAGGCTTTGCTTCTATTGCTTCTTCCTCTTCTTCAAACTCATCTTCTTCATATTCTTCTTCGGTTACGCCGAGGATGCTTCCCAGCTTTCCAAATAAACCTTCTGCCATTATTTTTTCCTCCCTCTTTGCGCCGCTGCGCCTGTCTGTCACAGCACATGATATATCATTGTGAGATTAAGACGATTACTTTCTGCTGTAATCTCTCGCTCCGAAGATAGCCGAACCGACTCTGATGATGGTGGAGCCTTCTTCTTCTGCAATTACTCTGTCATTTGACATTCCCATCGAGAGATATTTAAAATCGAGATTGGGCGATTCTATCTTCGCCATCTCATCATATAATTCCTTTGTGCGCCTGAAAAACGGTCTGACATCTTCAGGCTTCTCTCTGTAAGGCGCTATGGTCATGAGACCGCGTATCCTTATTGACGGGCACTCTCCGAGTATCTGCCTGATCAGAGCTTCTGTATCCTCTGGAGCGACGCCGAACTTGTTTTCATCCTGAGCAGTATTTACTTCGATCAGGATGTCCATTGTGATTCCGTGCTGCTCAGCGCGCTTGTTTATTTCTTTGGCGAGGTGAAGCGATTCGACAGAGTGGATCATGCAGACCTTGTCGATAATATATTTTACCTTATTAGTCTGAAGATGTCCAATCATATGCCATCTTACTTTTTTGACATCATCATATTTGTCGAGGATTTCCTGCACTTTGTTTTCGCCGATATCTGTTATTCCCGCGTCTATAGCTTCGTTTATCATCTCTGCCGGATGTGTCTTGGTAACTGCGCAAAGCAGAACTTCAGAAGGATCTCTGCCGACGCGCCTGCAGGCCTCAGCCTTTTCATCTTCGATCATCCTGATATTCTCAGCAATAGTACCCATGTTCAAATCGCCTCCGCTAATTAACTTTCTTTATTTCATCGTAAACATTAATGGTATTTACTGTATTTCCATCGCCGTCCGTAAATGACCCGGATGCAGCGAGGGAATATTCTCCGTCGCTCGCAAGAATTTTAACAGGTGTAAACTTGGTTTCACCTGTGACATCAAGAACATATACTCCCGGCTGTCCATCCTTTTCTGTGATGAAATCATTTTTTACGATAAGTCCTCTCTCATCTGATGTCACGATTCTGCATGACTCGGACCTCGCCGACGCAATGCCGCTGAAGTAGGAATCGAATTTCATGATGATCAGATATTCGCTGTCCTGCTGCATGACTTTTTCGACGCTGCCCGATGCGTCTCCGCTGTCAAGCTTGAGAGTAACCGTATTTCCCTCAGAAAATCTCGATGCGTAATCGCTGTTAACCCATGTTACAGCATACCACTCCCTGCTGTCGACAATCTTGTACAGAGGTTTTCCCTTTGTCGTCAATCCTGTAAACACGTCTGATGATTTATTGCTTATCGACGAAACTTTCGACTTGTCGAGATACTGCATAGTATACGGCGAAAGAGCAGATTCATATCCATCAAGCTTATAGCTTATTATACCGGACTTTTCGGCCTTATAGTTTCCTGTAATACCTGTCGTCGACGGTTTTACGGACGATGATCCCGAATCGTCTGAATCAGACGAAGAGCTTGAATTGCGTGCAACATCGCCTGCTGCATTCTGAATTTCAAGCTGCTCTGCTGCGCTCTCATCAGCTGATTTCGAGGCATCAAGGCTCTTATTGATATCATTCTTCTCTGACTTTGTCAGGGTTTTAAGAAGTGTATTGCCCTGCAGAAAATCAGAAACATTATCTTCAAATGCGCTGTAATTCGTTTTGTTTTTATCGGATGAGGAAGAAATGGAAACTGCTGTGGATCCTGTGCGGATCATGTCTCCTTCCCCATAAGAATATCCGACTTTTCCGCTCTTGTCTGCAAAGTAGACCATTTCATTCTTGACAAAATATACCTTGCAGTCCTGCTGATTGTCGAGCGTGCCGTACTCTATCGTCATCGTATCAGCCATCCTGTCATTTACCCATGGGAAAAAATATACAACGCCGATCAGAATTATAACAACTGCGGCCCAGATGAAGACAGCAAGACGCATGGGATGCTTTATTCTTCTTTTTCTGTTTTTGCTTTCCTGTCCGGATATTTTCTCTGCCAAAAAACTACCTCCGGAAATAATATCAGTGAACTATTATCTTCATGTCAGCGGAGCTGACGCCTTTTTCTTCTTTTTCTTTCGTCCTGACAGCGGTCTGAAACTTTCGTCGCCGGAAACGTCGGCGAGTATTTCAAGTTCTTTTCTGCTAAGATCGAGTGATTCCGCTTTTTTGAGATATGAATTCCACATGTCAGGGCGTATGTCGCGCGTCTCCTCGAGCGAGCGTCTGTACTGCCAGAGTCCTACATTTTCGTGATCGCCTGAAAGCAGTACGTCAGGCACCGTCATTCCTTCGTATTCGCGCGGTCTCGTATATTGCGGATATTCCAGAAGGCCGGAGTAAACAGACTCTCCCATTACCGAATCCTCGTTGCCGAGAACTCCGGGGATCATGCGCGAAAGCGCGTCGATAATCACGAGCGCTGCGAGCTCTCCGCCCGTCAGGATATAATCGCCTATGCTGAGCTCCTCTGGATTCCAGTAGTCGATTATGCGCTGATCTATACCTTCGTAGTGTCCGCAGAGGAAAACGAGTCTTTGTTCTGACGCCAGCGAGCTCAGCACATCTCTATCGATGATACGGCCTTTTGGTGACATGTATAAAATGCGGCTTTTCTCTGCGTTTACGGACCTCAGCGCGTCAAAAACCGGCTGTGCCGTCATAATCATGCCTGCACCGCCGCCATATGGCGCCTCGTCTGTCTTTTTGTGGCGATCCTTCGTAAAATCGCGGATGTTTATAGAGTTTACCGTTATCACTCCGCTTTTCTGAGCGCGACCCAGAATGCTGTATTCCGCTACTGCTTCTGTCATCTCAGGAAACAGCGTGAGAATGTCTATGTGCATGGCGTTCCTCCGTCAGTCCAGAAGGCCCGGAATCGGTTTTATTCTCATTATACCACTGTCTATATTTATTTCCGTAACCAATTCATATACAGCAGGAATCAGGTGTTTTCTGCCGTCGTCAGTCTCAATCTCATATAAGTCCTGTGCCGAGTTCTGTATGACATCTGTGACCTTTCCTATGTGCTTTCCGTCCTGATTCACCGCTTCAAGCCCTATGAGATCAAATATAAAATATTCGTCATCATCAAGTTCGCGCAACTCAGTCCTGTCTATCTCAAGATACCTGCCTTTGAGCCTTTCAGCGTCATTTCTCGTATCAACGCCCCTGAACCTCAGGAGCACCATGCCTTTCTGATATCTCACATTTGTAATTTCGTATTCATCTTTTCCCGCATAGACGCTTCCGAGCTCCTCGAATCTGTGCGGCCTGTCAGCGTACGAAAGAACTTTGAGCTCTCCTCTTATTCCGAATGCTCCCGTGATCTTTCCCACTTTTATTCTGTCCATAGGCGCTCCTCTCACGGCCGCCAGGCGGCCTTAAAACAAAAGAGCCGTCCCGTAAAGAACAGCTCTCTGTTGCGGTCTTACTGAACTATATCGACCGTTATTTTCTTGTTGTCTCTGTTAGCAGCAGCGCGGACCACAGTCCTCAGAGCTCTCGCGATCCTGCCCTTTTTGCCAATGATCTTTCCCATGTCATCCGGAGCGACCTTCAGCTGTATCGTAATGCTGTGTCTGTCTTCTGTCTCTGTAACTCTGACAGCGTCCGGATCATCAACGAGAGACTTTGCAATGACTTCTACTAATCCTACTACCATATGATATTCTACCCGTTAATTATTCGATAATTCCTGACTTTTTAAGGAGGCTTCTCGCTGTATCAGTCGGAGTGGCGCCGTTCGCGAGCCACTTCTTTGCTTTTTCTGCATCGATCTTGATCTCGCCAGGATCCTGAAGCGGATCATATGTTCCGATCTCCTCGATGAATCTGCCGTCTCTAGGTGCGCGTGAATCCGCAACTACTACTCTATAGAAAGGCATCTTTTTTCTTCCCATTCTTCTGAGTCTGATTTTTACTGCCATGTTATTATTCCTCCTGAATATTTTCCTCTGGAAATTAAATATTGAATTTATATGTCAGCTGCAGATAAACAGCTGCTAAAAACCTCCGCGCATCTTTCTTCCTCTGCGTTTCGGTTTTGTAAACTGTCTCATCACTTTCCGGGCTTCGTCGTAACGCTTCACGAGCTGATTTATCTGGCTTACCGGCTGTCCCGAGCCTCTTGCGATGCGCTTTCTTCTGCTTGCGTTCAGAATCTTCGGGTCTGCGCGCTCCTCAGGTGTCATAGACCTTATTATCGCTTCCATCTTGACGAACTCTCTCTCCGACTTGTCGACGTCTTCTTCACTGACCCTCTGTCCGTTTACACCCGGAAGCATGTCGATGACTTTTCTCATGCCGCCCATCTTCTTGATCTGGCCCATCTGCTCGAGGAAGTCCTCGAGTGTGAATTCGTTCTTCCTGATCTTCTTCTCGAGCTCTGCCGCTTCTTTTTCATCATATTGCTGCTGAGCTTTTTCGATGAGCGTCAGCATGTCGCCCATGCCGAGAATTCTCGACGCCATCCTGTCCGGATAAAACGGCTCGAGAGCTTCGAATTTTTCACCCATGCCGACGAATTTTATCGGCTTGCCCGTCACTTCTCTGACGGAGAGCGCTGCGCCGCCTCTGGTGTCGCCGTCGAGCTTTGTGAGTATGATGCCGTCGACATTTACAGCTTCATTGAAAGCTGATGCAGCGGTAACGGCATCCTGGCCTGTGAGCGCGTCTATAACGAGCAGCGTCTCGTGAGGCTCCACCGCATCTCTCACTCTTATCAGCTCATCCATGAGTTCCTGGTCGACGTGAAGACGGCCCGAAGTGTCGACTATAAGAATGTTGTATCCATCGTGTTCTGCCTTTTTCTTTGCATTTAATGCAACAACTTCAGCCCGCTCCTCTCCGCGCTCCGTGTATACAGGAACACCGACCTTTTCGCCCACGATCTCAAGCTGATCTATGGCAGCCGGTCTGTGTACGTCGCACGCCGCGAGCATCGGTTTTTTACCTTCATTTTTAAGATAAAGCGCAAGCTTTCCGGCCGTGGTCGTCTTTCCTGTACCCTGAAGACCGGCGAGCAGATATACTGTAAACCCGCTTGACGAATACGTCAGCTTGCTCACAGTTCCGCCCATGAGCTGAGTAAGTTCTTCATCTACGATCTTGATTACCTGCTGTCCCGGTGTCAGACTTGCAAGCACATCTTCGCCGAGGCACTTTTCTTTAACATTGGCGACGAATTTCTTTACTACCTTGAAATTTACGTCGGCTTCGAGGAGCGCGAGTTTAACCTCCCTCATAGCTTTATTTACATCAGCTTCTGTGAGAGTACCCTTGCTTCTCAGATTTTTGAATAAATCCTGCAGCTTTTCTGAAAGTCCTTCGAAAGCCATAGCTCCTCCTGCTTGACTTATTCTTCGTCAAGCCCTTCTATTATATCTCTGACATCCGTGAGCTTTGCGGCAAGCACGTCGTCATCTGCACTGCTGATCATTTCATCGAGCATTGCGGAAATGCGGTCAGTCTGATCTTTTGTCCGCCTGAATCTCTCAACTAATCCCAGCCTGGATTCATATGAGCGGAGAGATTTTTCAGCCTTGCGCACGGTATCGTATACTGCCTGACGGCTGATCCCGGCCATTTCGGCGATTTCGCCCAGTGTATAATCGTCTCCGTAATAATACTCGAGCACATCTTTCTGACGCTTAGTGAGAAGCTCGCCGTAAAAGTCGTAGAGCATGCTGATTTCGCCCATGTTCTTGACCATAGCTGCCTCCCTCCTTCAAGTCACTCAGCCATTATAGCACAGAGAAAAAAGGTGTCAAGCTTTTTTGCTTGACACCCCGTATATTTTATCATCGAATTCATGCTGCAGCTGAGATCCGCTGAATTTCCAGCATGAAACACATGATCTGAAAGCAGCTTTCTGACTGATTCCATTAGCCAGCTCAACCCGTTTCTTATTTCTAATTGCAGCTCATAATCGCATATAATTTTCAGACCTTGAATATATGATCATAATTATATTCGAGTGAGAACATTCATTAACAGGCAGCCCGGCAGCCATATCAGCGGTAAATTTCTGTCATGAGGCAATAAATGACAGCCTGTCTCTCCTGATGTTTTAATTATTCCGCTTATTGGCGGAATCCCGCCAATTTGTTTAGTTTTCATCCGACAGACAATCCTATCGATTCCCGTCTCAATCTTTTATAACCGCGCTGCGTCTACGTCATCATGATAAATAAGCGTTCAAATCCGATTCCTGTGCTATTTGCTGTCTGCGAGATCAAATGCCTCGTAATAGAAAGCGTGGCCGCTGTTCTCGGAAATGTACTCCATAGTTTTTTCCACGTCTGATTTTCCGCGGCTGTCAGCGTACTCCTTAAGCGCTGACTCCATGCCGAGAAGTATGTCTCTTAAAGATTGCTGGGGAACATACTTAACTGTTTCAAAATTAGAAGTGCCTGCAGCCTTTTTCATCTGTTTCTTGGCATTATTGAAATCGCCGATATCGTCGATGAGCCCGTTCTCGAGCGCCTGTGTTGCAGTATATGAGCGTCCGTCTCCGATCTGGTATACAGTGTCGATAGGAATGTCTCTGCCTGCGGCAACGATTCCGGCAAACCGAAGATAATATTCATCGACCTGGCTCTGGTATATCTGACGCTGCTCATCTGTAAGCGGCTGAAAAGGATTGCCCATAGCCTTGTTTGGACCGCTCTTTATGTAATCGACGCTGACGCCAAGATTCGCAAGGAGCTGACTGCTGTCTATGACAGGTCCCATATATACACCGATCGACCCCGTGGTACAAAGCTTGTTAGCGATTATTCTGTCGGCATCAGCCGAAATATAATAAGCTCCCGATGCCGCCGTTTCGTCGAAATAGGCATAAAGCGGTCTGTCAGTCTTTTTCTTGTAACTCTCCAGAGCAGTATAAAGCTCATCTGACTCAAACACACTTCCGCCCGGTGAATTGACATACAGCAGTATACCCTTGTTGTCGGGATCGTTTTTCATTTTCCTGACCTGCTGAAGCGTCCAGTCGTGCTGATAAGTACTGCTCGAATCTCCGGAACCGCTTATCTCACCTGTTATATGCAGCACTCCCACATAAGGCCCGTTATTTCCGTAATCAGAGCTGCTGTCCGAACCGCCGAGTGCCGACGCGATTATACCGGCTCCGGCAAATATAACAGCGAGAATGATTATGACAACGACCCCAGTCTTGATGGTAAATTTCCTTTTCTTTTCCGGCTGTTTCACGGCTCCGGCATATACGCCTCCGTCAGCCTTCATAAACTCGATATTATCTGTATCGGTATTTCTGCTGTCATTTTCTTTCATAAATATACCCCTGGCAAAATCAATAAGCTTGTTTTCTCTGAGTCTATCACAGATTTCAGATGATAACAACTTTATCAGATGCTATGTATCACATGATAACGCGGATCTCAAAGACCTGATACATGCGGCATGCGCATAACATAATCTGCGCTGTGCTTCAGTTAAATATTCAGCACATCCTATTTTTCAAAACAAAAAAATAATCTGTTGCACATCGATATTTCCGTCTGCATAATCATGCCCATGATACTTGATAATTCAGCTGAAACATATTCCGGGATGCGTACATAAAAGCATCAGTGTATCCCACGTCAGCTCCGCTGACAGGCGCCGGCACATAAGCCGGATGATGCCGCAGCGCCGGCGCATTTACCGCAGCCTGCTACAGACGAATGTATACTGCGGGTTCGCGTAAACACAATGAAACAGAGCGCTGGCCCGCTGCACAGTCTGGCGTTATAATACTCTTAACGGCCGGATAATCACATAACAGGCGGTTATAATAACCTGCCAGACTTTCATATAACATGCAGATTTCAAAGGAGGATACATGGCTGATTTGAAAAAATATGATTTTGACAGATACATTGAACGCCGCGGTACAGGCAGCATGAAATACGATGCTGCGCCCATGATGAAAAAACCTGACGGTCTGATCCCGCTGTGGGTAGCTGACATGGATTTTCAGGTTCCGGAATGCGTGACCGAAGCGCTGAAGGAACGCGCGGATCACAGAATATTCGGGTACAGCTTTCCCGAAGACAGCTATTACAGCGCTGTGACAGACTGGTTCAGCAGCAATTTCGGGTTCAATATCGATAAAAAGTGGATTGTGACAACGCCTGGCGTTGTATTTGCACTCTGCCAGGCTGTAAAAGCATTTACAGAGCCGGGAGATTCCGTCATCGTTACGAAGCCCGTATACTATCCTTTCATGACATCCATAGAAGAAAACGGCAGAAAAGTCGTAAATTCGTCGCTCATAAACAAAGACGGATGTTATACGGTCGATTTCAATGATTTTGAGCAGAAAATCATTGAAAATGACGTAAAAATGTTCATACTCTGCAGTCCCCACAATCCTGTCGGGAGAGTGTGGAAAGAAGAAGAACTCACTAAAATGGCTGAAATATGCGCTAAACATAGCGTGTTAGTCGTCGCCGACGAGATCCACTGCGATTTTGTGTGGCCTGGCATAACTTACACGCCATTTGCAAACATCGCCAGGAAATTCAGCGAACTTCACTGCGTCATCTGCACAGCGCCGAGCAAAACATTCAATCTGGCCGCTCTGCAGTGCTCAAATATAATCATACCGAATGACAGCGACAGAAAAAAATTCCGCGCAGCAATGAGTACAAACGGATCATTCGATGCCAATGTCATGGGACTTACGGCATGCCGCGCAGCGTATGAGGGAGGCCGCGAATGGCTCTGCGAGCTTAAGAAATATATATGGAACAATATCGAATTCGCCGATGATTATATCAGAAAGAACATTCAGCAAATCAAAATGAAGAAACCAGAAGGCACATATCTGCTATGGCTCGATATGAGCGGCCTTGGAATGAGCGCCGAAGATCTTGATGCATTTATCATAGAAAAGGCCGGGCTCTGGCTCGACGGAGGATCCATGTTCGGTGAGGAGGGAAACTCATTTCAGCGCATAAACGCAGCATGCCGGAGGGAGACACTCAGGCAGGCGCTCGAACAGCTGAAAAACGCAGTGTATTCACTTTAATATCATTGTTGCGAAACACGAAGCTCTTTAAACACATTGCATCTGCAAACTTTGTTCTACATCTCAGCTGCCGCATGCTGTTGCACATATGATTATTTATTGTACGCGGAGCGTACGTATAATGCTGTGAAAATACATTTTTTCAAATTCTTAATCCTGTGCAAAAAAGCAAACGAAGACCTGCGGAAATCATAGCTCTGCCATTCGGAAAAGCCAGCTGCATCCAGCCGGTATTATCGTCGGCAGACTGAAATTTCGCAGGTCTGCTTTATCGCGCAGGCTGTTATGCCAATTACGAAACCGCCATTTTCATCTCTTCATCTTTGATTTCAGCTATCGCTGAATGTCTGATCCTTTAATATAAGCGTTATATGCATTATACAGACTGCCGTCTTCGTTTGTCGTGAAGAATTCGGCATAGTATACATCGTCCTTTTCTGTGCTCAGATCAGCAAGGCTGCCGAACACCGAGTGCGATACGGACTTCTGGAAATCATGCTGTACTGAAGACTGGTCTGTCACAAAATCAATTCCCTTTTCCGAAGCATAATTCATCAGATCGTCTATCGTTACCTCTTCACTGTTAATGTCGTCTGTGTATCTTTCCACGCTGCCGCCGTCTTTCTTATGTATCAGCACCGCATCATAATAAGAGCCATATGATGACATAAGATCGATCCCGAGATTGTCGGAAAGCCATTTCAGAGTTTCTGTGCAGTAAGGTTGAACGACTATGTTGATCTCTATTGTTCCGTCCGACAGCTCTGTTCCCGCAAGACCGCTGATGCTGCTTTCTGTAAGTACATCATCGCTTTTTACAGATTTCGATGCATTCTGGTCAGATGCTACACTGCTGCTTTCCTGATAGAAGCTGATTATTCCCGGAGCATCTTTGTTTACAGTGCTTACATACTCATCATAGCTGATATTTTCAGCGTCTTCTCTTAACGCCGAAATGAGACCGCTGAGTTTTGTTCCCTCAGGTATATCGAATCCATTATCAAAATTATAGTTTAAAACATCATCTGAATTGAAAACTTTAGCATGTGTGATATCAGAAGCTGAGAGTTTTTTTATCGTATCATCCAACAGGTATCTGTATGAATGCGAATTGAACATCTGTTTGAACTGACCTCCATTGAGTATGAGATACTGAGGCACTGAATATGTTCTAACCTCTGTTGCCGGTGAGTTTTCTGCATCTGCGCTTCTGTGATATTCAATCTCAACACTTACCATATCTTCACCATTGTTTGATTTATCTGCCGGATACGCGAAATTATAAGACTGATCAGGTATGCCGCACTTGTCTTCGTTCTCAATAATCATGCTGTGAAATGCCTCGACAGCATTTATGCCATCTTTTTTTGTAAAGTTTATCGTATCAAGTTCAGATGAATATGCACTGCTGTCCGTGTCGAAGTATGATATGTAATTTCTGCTGTCCGACAATGCCGGCGGCAGATTTGACATCCTTACTGTAACTGAACCGGGGTTAGAAGGTATTCTGCTGGTGAATCCGAGTCCTCCGCTTAACATGATTCCAAGAAATGCAAACATGAATACCATGAAAACGCTCGAGATGCAAAGAGTATGCTTATTGAAAATGTTAAGCTGTTTCTTTACCGCCATCAGGCATACAGCCATAGCGGCAAGCGCCCCGACAGCATATCCGATGACTGTGATCAACGGTGATGTTCCAAAAACTCCCTTGAATGTAAGACCTACAACAGTCATGCCTATCAGTCCGAAGACAAACACAATGATCCATTCAGCCGCATCAAACACAACTCCTCGACCCGTCCTCTCAAGCTTTCTTATATTATAAAGAAAAACCGACAATGCGAATATCGCTGCGCCAACTGCGAGATAGATCAGATTTGCAGGAACAGAGCTGCCTGTGTGATCGCTGCAGTATGGGTAAAGGACAGGACTGGAAGACAACACGAAATTAAATCCGTCCTGCGCGTCGAAGCCGAACAGGTAAGCTTCCTCATATAAAATGAATATTGCTGCAGTGGCAGGAACTATCATGTTGAAGCCTATCGCTGCTGCAATCTGATGAACTCTCATCCCCGTCACGACGGATGAAAATACCGAGATAGAGAGCACAAACAGCATGCATACTGTCTGTGCGAGAAACCACCTGAGCACTCGGGATGAAGTATATAGATCGGTCATCTGAGACGGAGCCGAATAATACGACTCACTGTAATAAACAGGATGCACCAGTATGAGCAGCAGAGATGCCGTAACGACAAGAGGCATGAAGCACAGAAGCAATGCTGACAGAGCGTGGCTGTTTATCATTACTGTTCTCGTAAACGGCTGTGAATATTTCAGGAGTACTTCGCCGTTTGTGTATAAATATCCGAATGTAAATGCAGCTGCAATCACAGGCGTAACAACTGTTAATATCGTGAATATGGGGTAAGACCCGGACAGCAGAGAGTCTATGAAAGACGCAGCATTGTCAACAGTCCACGAGTCAGTTGATTTCGAAGCGTTATATTGAACAAGCACTATGAAAACGCCGGAAAGAAAATACCCGATCAGTGAAAACACTGACAGCGTCCAGAATCTTCTGAGATCTTCCTTTATCAGAGAACCAGAAAGTTTAAACGAGAATGTCTTTGACACCATGATCTGCCTCCTGTTCAACAATAAAGATCTCTTCGAGAGTCATCGGAAGAACGTCGAATACAACCGGATCCAGAGCTTCGATTTTCTTTTTCATTTCGTTTTTATCGCCTCTGATTACAATCCGGCTAACGCTTCCGTCATTTTCAGCTTTGAGAATCTCAATCCCTGCCTCTGTGAGTTTGATTTTCGGATCTGCTTTTTCAGGCAGTACAAGCTGCACCTTATGGACGTTATTCTTGATATTATCAAGTTTCTGTTCCATGACCATGCGGCCTTCTTCTATTATTCCAACGGTATCACAGATGTTTTCTATCTCTCTGAGATTGTGAGATGATACCAGTACTGAAGTTCCGAACTCAGAGACCGCTCTCTTAATCACTTTCCAGACAATTTTGCGGACTATAGGATCGAGCCCGTCGATCGGTTCGTCCAGAAGAATATACTTTGGCCTCATGCTGAACATAAGTGCAAATGCAGCCTGTTTGCGTTTCCCTTTTGAAAAATCCTTAAATTTCAGGTTCATGTTCAGATTGAACGCTTCACACAGATTTTTAAGAATACCGCTGTCCCAATCCGAGTATATGCCCTTCAGATACCTTGCAGCGTTTAACATGTTGTATGAAAGCATTGAATTCAGATCGTCGGGAATATATCCTATTTTGTCCTTGATAGACGGATTTTTCCAGACTTGGGCACCGTCATAAGATATGTCTCCTGAATCAGGCTTGTAAATTCCCGCCAGATGTTTTATGACAGTAGTCTTTCCTGATCCGTTCCTGCCAATAAGACCATAGATAGAGCCTGTTCCGATATTAAACGAAAGATCTTTGAGTATCTCATGCCCATCGATCGATTTGTACAGATTGCTGACTGTAATCATTATCTCTCCTGTTATTTTCGAAGACTGTCGGCTGCATATAACCAGCATTCACCCCGGATTTCTCTACATCCTGGCCAGTTTCGCTATCCGGCCGCCAAGAGGAAGCTGAAGGAGTTCCTTTTTAGTAAAGCAGTGCATTTTGAGAATAAGGAATCCGTAGATCACTACGGCCGCAAATACAGCAGCGAGAAGCGGAATCCACACGTTTCCGCCGAGCATCACATGAAGCAGAGCGTAAATCACCCACGACAACACACCCATGACTGCCGAAGCGATTCCGGGGCGTACAAATGTCTTCACCCAGTCCCATCTGTGACCAGTCACATGAACTATAGACCTCATGTTGAGTGCACAGACTATAAACGGGAACGTCACATTTCCGATTATCAGCCCGTAGACGCCGAGATCCGTAAATTCAAGAAGCGCAAATATTAGCACTATATGGATCACAAGCGATATCGCAGAATGTATCACCGGAACCCTCATATGGCTGCTTCCCTGGAGTATAGATGTCGTGATCGTTGAAAGCGCGTAGAAAACCACGGCCGACGATCCTGTCATCATCAGCATTGCTGCCATACTTCTGTATTCTGTAAGACGAGGGAAAAGCACGCTTACGATAGGAAGCCCGAGAACTGCGAGTCCTGCCGCTGATGGAATCGCAATGACCATATTGAATTTTACTATCGAATTTATCCTCGCATTAGCTTCATCTATTTTTCCTGTGATATAAGCGGCTGATATCGAAGGAAGTGTCGAAGCAGCCATTGCCGTTGCAACAGCTACCGGAAGATTCACAAGCTGTATGTACTGCGTGTTGAATACGCCCTGCACGGAACCGACAACTGCATCTGAAAGTCCTTTTGATGCCATAATATTGCTGAACATCAGGTCATCAATTGTATTGCCGATCTGATAAATAGTCTGACTCAAAATTATCGGAATAACCGTGAGGAATATTGCCTTGTATATGACTGAATCGGCATCAGTAACCGCTGAACCACCTTTAAGACCTCTCCTGATATTTTTCCTCTGCATGAGGGTGAGTCCGATGAAAAACAGTAATGCCGTAAGAGCGCCAAATAGCGTACCCATGGTTCCTCCGGCCGCTGCCCACGAATGGACATCGTCCGAACCGGAATACATCATTGAAAGTGTATAAGCTGCGGCAATGCTGACCACAGCATTTACGATCTGCTCCATAATCTGCGAAACAGCTGTCGGCGTCATGGAACCATGTCCCTGATAAAATCCTCTGAATACCCCGAGCACAGCGACGATGAACGCGGTCGGAGCGAGAACTCTGAGCGGTCTGGCGAGACCCTGTCTCGCATAGAGCTGCTCGAGGAAGTCAGCTCCGAACCACAGCAGCGCAAAAGCAGCCGCACCGGCGATGACAGCGAATACCAGCGCATGGCTGAATATCCGCATTTTATTTTTGTATTCCTTAAGCGCTATTTTCTCTGCCACAAGCTTTGAAACAGCCTGCGGCAGACTGTAGGACGAAAGAGTAAGCGCAATATTATATATTCCAAACGCAACAGAATATATTCCGTTTCCCTGGTCGCCCAGGATATTCGCCATAGGGATTCTGTAGACGAAACCGATTATCTTAGTGATTATGCCGGCGAGCGCCAGTATAGATCCCTGTACAAAAAGACTCTTCTTCTGCTCAGAACTCATTCGTCATTCCTTCAAATGCAGGAACGATGACGCATCTGTCGTTTCCGCCTATCTCAAAAGTGCTTTCTGTCTTTATGACAGGTCTGTCATTTACCTGTGCAAGAAAATCATCCGGACCCGATATCTCGCTGTAACCGTACTTTCCGAATCTGTAATGCATCGGAACAGTGACTGTAGGATTTATCCTTTCCATGACTTCATAAGCCGTACTGCCGTCTATCGTGTAATATCCGCCTACAGGAATAAGAGCACAGTCAAGTCCGCTCAGTTTCTCAATCGTCTCTTTGTCCGGCATTTCGCCCAGGTCAGCAAGATGAGCGACTCTGAGACCTCCGGCCTCGAATATTCGGATCACGCATTTTCCTCTGAGCGCGCCATGCTTATCGTCATGGAAGCATTCTGTCTCAGTAACTTTAAAAGGCAACGCTTTCTTCGCTCCGGAAGTATCTACAGCCGGAGTATAGCTGTGATCGCCGTGTCCGTGGCTGCAGAAAACCTCATCTGCTTTTAACGAAAGAGGCGGGTAGCCCGGCACACCTGTGTACGGATCTGTGACGATACTATATCCGTTATATGTTATGGTGAAGCACGAATGTCCGTGCCATGTGATCTCTATCTTTTCACTATTGCCAGCCATCTCGGTATCCCCCTCTATTCAGCGGCAAGGAATGCCTTGTACGCCTTGTATCCCTGATAGATATCGAATTTACTGGCCGCTTCGTATGGCGAATGCATCGAGAGGATAGGAACGCCGCAGTCGAGAACATTCATTCCTCTGTCAGCAAGAATATAAGCGATCGTTCCGCCTCCGCCTGCATCTACTTTGCCGAGCTCGGAGAACTGATACTCTACGCCGGCTGCATCAAAAACACCTCTGACAAAACCGACGAATTCAGCATTAGCATCTGAAGCTCCCGATTTTCCTCTCACCCCGGTGTATTTATTAATATTTATCCCTTTACCCGCAAATGCAGCGTTCTGTTTTTCCATAACCTCAGGATAGCATGGATCAAACGCTGCCGTTACATCGGCTGAGAGCACTCTCGATGAGGAAAAAGCACGCTGAACAGCATATGGACTTACTATTCCTGTCTTTTCGAGCAGTTCCATCATGAAAAGCTCGAAATTGTGCGAAGCCATGCCGGTGTTGCCGACACTTCCTATCTCTTCTTTGTCAGAGAAAATACCGACCGCCGTGCGCTCAGGGATACCATTGATAGACATAAGTGCCATGAGGCCGGGATAAGCACAGATTCTGTCATCCTGACCATATCCGGCTACCATACTTCCGTCAAATCCGAGAGTTCTCGCCTTTGCAGCAGGAACAGCCTCAATCTCGGCGCTCGTGAAATCCTCTTCTTCCATGCCATACTTGTCTTTCAATATTCTGAGAACAGCAGCTTTGACCTTGTCGCTCTCAGCTTCTGCATCCGGAATGGAACCGGCAAGAATATTCAGTTTTTCGCCCTCTACACCGTCAGCGAGTTTTTTAGCGTTCTGCTTCGCTGCAAGATGAGGGAGAAGATCTGTTATGAGAAATACAGGTTCGCTTTCGTCCTCGCCGATGCAAATCTCCTGAGTCCTTCCGTCAGCAAACGATACAACTCCGTGAAGAGCCAGAGGAATTGTTGTCCACTGATATTTCTTGATTCCACCGTAGTAATGAGTTCTTAAGAACGCCATTCCGCTGTCTTCATAAAGCGGCTCCTGCTTAAGGTCGAGTCTCGGAGCATCTATATGAGCTCCCACACCGTTGAAACCATCTGTAAGAGGAGCTTTCCCGACAACTGCCATATATACAGATTTTCCGTGATTGATATAGTAGACTCTGTCGCCGGGTTTAAGATTTTCAGCATCAGAAATATCGATGAATCCGTTTTCGTCTGCGATCTTCTTTATTTCTTTTGCCGCTTCCCTCTCGGTCTTTGCCGTATTTATGAAATCGATATATCCATCGGCAAATGCCATTATGCGTTCTTTTTCTGATTCATCGCAGGCTTCCCAACCCGTCTTCTTTTCTTCATTTTCAGACATTATAATCCTCCGTCCTACGAAAGCGCTGCGCATAAGCGCCGCTCCTTCTCTTACAGTATACATATTAAAAAGCTTAATAAAGCTGAACAATTCTTATACGAATAATAACAAATCTTAATAAAAATTGTATCAGGCATATTTCTATAAGTTTCCGAGATATACAGATTTAAGATGACTACGCGCGATGCTCTGGAGAGTCTTCATTGTATCGACGTCTGTAGCATCTCTGTCCGTCATGCGGTACATCGGAAAAAACCTGGTGATATGAAGCGGTATACTGCTGTCTATGTCAGCAATCCACTGCGAAAGTGCTTCCATCTCATCTCTGCTGTCATTTTCACCGGGAATGACAAGCGTCGTGATCTCGACATGCGCTCCCGCGCACGCCTTTCTTATAAAACGCTTTACCATCTCGAGGCTACCGCCTATCCTCATGTACCAGTCATCTGTGAACCCTTTGAGATCTATGTTGAAGGCATCGGTGTACGGGAGCACGGCACCGAGCACATCTTCGCTGAAACACCCGTTCGTCACTATGACGTTCTTCATGCCCCGTTCCCGTACGACCTTCGCAGTATCACGCACAAATTCCCAGCCCGTCAGAGCCTCGTTGTATGTATATGCCACCCCGATGTTTCCATCGCTCCTGAGCTCATAAGCCTGGTCGGCAATCTGCTCCGGAGAAACATACGTCCACCGCGTCATGTTTGAATCAGCCTGCGAAATAGAGTAGTTCTGACAGAACGGACAGTTCATGTTGCAGCCGTAGCTGCCGCAGGAAAGTATCATGCTGCCGGGATAAAATTCCGCAAGCGGCTTCTTTTCTATCGGATCGAGCGCCAGTGACGTAAGCCTGCCATAGTTTGTCGAGATCACTCTGCCGTCCATGTTCCCGCGTGCTCCGCAGAAACCTGTCTGCCCCTGCTGTATCCTGCAGTGCCTGAAACAGCACGTGCATATTGCGGCAGGCATGCGCATGTCAGACATGTCTTACGACCTCAAAGCGCTGCAATGTAAAATCTTCATCATCTCCGATACCTGCTTTCTGCCTTGCAATCTCGACCTGCCGTTTAACGCTGTCGACTCCGTCGAGATCAGGAAGAAGCAGTCCTCTCTTAGATCCACTCGTGACTATGACGCCGTAGCGCCTGCAGTCGAGCTCGTCTTCCGATTCAACATCCTCAACATCGCCGAGAACATCAACGCTGTACTGGATATAAGGAAGTTCTTCCTTTGTAACCTTCACAAATCTGGGATCACGCGAGCACGCGCTTATGCCGTTGTTTATGATCTCCTGAGCGATGCTGTCAGAAGACGGCTCTATCGTTCCTATGCAGCCTCTCAGCCTGCCGTTTATATTTAATGTAACGAATACACCTGCTCTTCTGTCAAGCATCTCGTCAGGGAGATCCGACGGAATCTTCGCTGCACGTCCGGCATATATATACGTTTCGACGGCAGTGCGCGCCAGCCTGGCGTAATCGTCCTGATTGTCCCTTGAATCGTTTATTTCCCTGATCTCACGTTCAGCCTCTTTCTGCATGAAGTTTCTGTCACTGTCTGCGCCGCCCGGCGTAAACAGACATACGCCGTATCCTACGCCGAACGGACCTTCATATGACAGTTTCTCAGCTTTAACCTCACGCTGGTCCAGGCATCCGGCCATAATCGTAAACGACCTGTGTCCGCACTCAGCCGCTTCGGTGCAGAATCCGTCTGAAAACGTCATGAGCTCCCCGAAATCAGCATTTCCGAGCACCTTCATGATCTTTGTATCATATTCAGGGCCTGCCGGATTGTACCCGTAAGGTCCATTTTCCCGCAGCTTGTGCGAGAGATCGCCGCTCGCAATGACCGAAACTCTCCGTCCGAGATAGTCCGCTGTGTTTTTTATCATCATGCCGAAATAATAGTGTTCAGGCAGTCTTCTTCCGGAAAGGCTTATTCTGACGAATTTCGGCATAGGCTTACCGCCATAGGCTTCTTTTAGAAAATATATCGGAATCATCGTGGCATGATCCAGCGCGGGATTCTTCTCTCCTTTAGTTCCCGCCGGAAAGCTCGCTTCTTCAGCGTCTTCGCACAGATTTCTCACGAACTCCTCATCGTAGTCAGCATGTATCTTAACCTGAGGAGCGCCGTAAGCGCCGAAATCACCATTGGCGCTGCTGCCCGGCGAAATATGGAAATAATCATAGTACATGACGTTGTGAGGCGTTGTTATTACTACCGTTTCAGGATCAGCATCCCTTATGAACTCCGCTGCCTTCCTGTACGCTGTTATAGTATTTGAAATCTTTATCTCATTTCCTTCTCCCACATCCGGAATGATGAGAGGCGGATGTGGAACTGCAACGGCATTTATGATACTCATTACTGCTCATTCCTCCTTTATATATAAAAATACAATACATTACAGATAAATAACTCATCCGGCGAACGCTCCACATACAGACCGTCCTTAAGCAGCGGCTGTCTGCAGCCGTAACACAGATGTCAAGTGCCGCCTGGATTTTTCATTCATTATATCAATTTACAAAAGAAATATACCCTGTGCGCCTGCTCATATTGAAAAAACGGACAATGTTTTTCTAATAGCATAGGCATTTCAGGTATTTTACGAATTTTCCGGACTTTTTCAAGCTTTCCGAATAATTTTCTCAGAACATTCCGAGCGTTCTGAACAGAAAGAGCCACAGAAACATGGTTATCAGAGAAAAAGCCGATGTGAATATCACAGCTGCGCCTGCCAGTGCTCCATCGCTGTCCATCGCCTCAGCCATCGTATATGATGAAACGGCCGACGGAGCAGTCATCATTGCGAGAAGCGATATAAAATCAATGCCACGGAATCCCATTAACGCAGCGACAGTCAGCCCGGCGGCCGGAATTATCACGAGTCTGGCAGCCACTACAATGTAAAGATCACGAGCATATCCTCTGATCTTTTCAAAGCTGAACGACGCTCCGAGTACGATGAGCGATATCGGCGTGCATGCACTCCCCATATCAGAAATTACAGTGTTTAATGCCTCTGGAAGCTCGACACGAAATGCCATGGCAGCCGCTCCGCAGATCGCTCCGATAATGATAGGATTTTGGGCGAGCTTCTTTATTATTGAAAACGGCGACACGTGCCCTCCTCTGAACGATTCGAGTATGATGACAGCCATGATATTATATATAGGAACGATGACTGCGACCATGACTGCAGTCTGCGATACATTTCCCTTTCCGAAAATATTCATCACGACAGGCAGGCCCATTATGACGTAATTGCTTCTGTACATAGCCTGTATCATGGCACTCCGTTTCCTGTTGTCCTTTTCTATCTTCATGACAAACGGCGTGACCGCAGCTATTTCAGCAAATATGAACAGAGCGCCGTAGACAAGAGCCTCTAAATTTATGTGTCCGCCATATGAAATGCCGTAAATGTTCTCGAACATCAGCGGTCCGAAAAACACAAGAAAGACCATCCTGTTTACTTTTCTAACCTCTTCATCTGTCAGCAGTTTGAAAAATCTCACGGCTGCACCGATAAATATAAGTATGAAAATCGGAAGCACGGCATTGAGACAAACCATAAAATTTGAAAGCATAAACAATTCCACCCCTTCTGCAATAATTACTTATTTTATTATATTATTCATATAAGTATAGATATTTTAAAGAAAAAAGCGTTTGCTGTAATATTCTGGAATCGGAAGGCGTTAAATAATTATCACATTTACACCATATACAGTGCGCCATCATGGTAAAATTATATAAGAAGACAAAACCGAAAATTGGACTCAGACGATCTGAACATGACATAAAAGGAAATGATCATGAATATACTCGAATGCTATAACCCCGACAGCTCCGCTGTCATAAATCCCGGTTTCGGCAGTGGTCCGATTCCGGGATTTCCCGAAGTGGCAGTCTGCTGCTTCATGCAGAGTACAGTGAGCAGACTTCTCCCTGAATTATGCCAAATGAAGCAGGAGCCACTACTCAGGCTGCCCGGCAGCGGTGCTCCTGTCTGGATAGCAGAATACACATCAGAAAAAGCAGGCACCGCCCCGGCCGGTGCTCCGTCAGCAGGTTCTGCCGTGACAGAAGCCGCGGGCAGCACGCCGCACGACATAACACCTGCTGCAGCGCTCGCCGTCTGCCGCTTTCCGGTCGGAGCGCCGGCCGCAGCCGCGGCGCTCGAAAACCTGTATGCCGCGGGCGCCCGGGCAGCCGTCGTATTCGGCACCTGCGGAGTACTCCGCAGCGGCATAGAAGACTGCTCTGTCATAATTCCGCAGAGCGCCGTAAGATGCGAGGGCACGAGCTTTCACTATGCTCCGGCGTCTGACGAAATAACTCTGAACAGCAGATATAAAGAAGAGTTTGTGAAAATACTCGAAAATCTCTCTCTTCCGTACTGCGAGGGAAAAGTATGGACTACAGATGCGATCTACAGAGAGACACGCTCTGCGGTCAAAAAAAGGCGTAAGCAGGGCTGCATATGCGTGGATATGGAGTGTTCGGCGCTGGCCGCAGTGTCTCAGTTCCGCGGCCGCGATTTCTTTCAGTTCTTCTGCGCCGCCGATAATCTAGACGCGCCTGAATGGGAGCCGAGAAGCCTTCGCGAATACACAAAACATGACCGCAAACTGCTGGCTGTACGTGCTGCGCTCGAGCTCGCATCACTCATGAGGCATCAGCCGGATGCGCACAAATCTATCAGTCCCTGACATAGTTCATTCTGATCAGCATCACTTATTTCAGCTGCATACATTGTATGAAATAAAATCAAAGCTGCTGAATTTTCCCGCCAGCACCGATAGGCAGATTAAAAACCACGCGCATCCGCCGGTGCTGTGTATCAAATCCATTCAAAGACCATTCTCATGATTTCGTATGCTCTGTTTTTTGATCATTATAATGAACTCAGGCAGACATTTTTGAGTCCGGCAGTTTTCATGTGCTTCTGCCGGATTATCATTTTACTTTCATGACCGGCTCATAAAAACACCACGCAGACGACACTAAAAGCGCTTATATTATCCTATGTTAAGTCAATTATCAGTCTGTTGTTAAATGTGTTACATAATTATCGAAAAACACTACTTATATTTGTACATATAATTGACACTTAAAAGCAAATATGCTATTATCAAACTGTTGTTAGACAGATAATTGTGCGGCTTATATGGGCACACAAACTGTCTGGTATTTATGGCTTATACAGAAGAAAGGAGTCTATTATTATGAAACCATTTTGGTGGTGGACACAGGAGCAGATCGATTACTATAACGAATTAGGCGAATTTTTCAAATCTGTTGCTAAAGAAGAGGGACGCACTCGTTACACAAGAGAATTCCCGTTCCATATATTCGAAGAAGTAGGTAAAAAGGGTTTCCTCGGAGCTGCTATTCCTAAGGAATACGGCGGACTCGGTCTGGGAGCTACTGGTTCCTGCATGCTCGCTGAGCAGTCACACTTCATCTCACCGGGTCTCGGACGTATCATCGTAGGCGACATGAACGGCGGACTCCGTCAGATCGTTGAAAAAGGTACAGAAGAACAGAAGAAGAAGTTCCTCCCTGGTATCGCAGCAGGTGAAACAGGCGCTGTAGTAATCACAGAAGTATCAGCAGGTACAGATGCTGCCGGTATCGCTCTTACTGCTGAGAAGAAGGGCGGCAAGTACATCCTGAACGGCCGCAAGAGATTCATCGTAGGCGCAGGCGTTGCTGACAGATTCTTCATCTATGCTCGTACTTCAAACGATCCTGAAATGATCAAGAAGCACAAGCACCTCACAGCTTTCATCGTAAAGGCTTCAGAAGTTAAGGGTATCACTACTGAAAAGATCAACGAAATCCTCGGATTTGAAAACGTACAGAACGGTTCACTGATCTTCGACAACGTTGAAATCGACGAAGCAGACAGAATCGGTGAAGAGGGCGAAGGCTTCAAGATCATGATGCAGGGTCTCAACTTCGAGAGAACTAACATCGCTGCTACAACAATCGGCTGGCACAGAGCTATGCTGAACTACATCATCCCTTATTCAGAGAGAAGAATCCAGTTCGGCAGACCTACTATCGACCAGAAGCCTAACCAGGACAAGATCACTCATATCCTCGAAAGACTCATCTTCCTCAGAGACACAGTATATGTAACTGCTAAGAAGTGGGATCTCGAAGAAAATATCATCATCGACGCTTCAGTAATCAAAGCTAAGTGCGCTGAACTCGCTCTCGAATCAGCAAGAGAAGCTACTCAGGTTATGGGCGGCGACGGTATCAATAACTTCTACCCTATCAAGAACATTTACGAAGTTGCAAAGACTGAGCACATTGCAGGCGGTACTGTAGAAGCATGTGAGCTCACAATCTACAGACAGATCTTCAAGCAGATGGCTGAAGACATCGTATGGCCTCGCAGAGTCATCGACGAAGTTGCCGGTGCTCCTGTTCCTGATTACTCACCAGTTGAGAAGAAGGTTCCTTGCGATGCTAAGAACCTCCTCGACGTTCTCGCTGAAAACTACAGAGTTAACCAGGGTCTCGACATGACTATCGCTGATATCGCTGCTTATGTTGACGGTTCAGACGAAGACATCCTCAAGACTATCGATGAACTCGTTGCTGCAGGCGATGCTGTTGCACACGTTAACAAGAAGACTGGCGTTGCTGATATGGCAAGAGCTTCTTATGCTGGTCTGTCAAAGGCTCATCCAAATGAGTACTATCAGTACTGGCAGCCGTTCATCGATGCTGACCCAAGAAGACACTAATCTGACTGTAAATTTTATAATTTAACAATCGATTTTGGATTCTGTGTCCATTGATTGAAACATCGAAAAATTCGCAGAGGCAGCTGCTTAACCGCAGCTGCCTCTTTATATATTATATTGTGCAGCATTTACACAACATGTTTCCATACGAAAATAAATCTGCGCCTGACCGCCCTTAAAAGTGAGGACGATCATCTGTCAATATTCATTTTTGTCTCTTCAATACCGCTTCAATTATAAACACCGGATTCTGCGCCTTAAATATGTCGTATTTCCCTGCTTTGTATGTCTCAGACACCTGAATCTGCGAAACAGATATATCCTCTGCTCCCGCCTTTTCAAGTAATTCAGATGCCTGTGTCAGTGTCTGAAGAGTAACCGCAGTTATCACAATGCGGACACTGTCTTTCATCATCCTGCTAACTGCATCTGTTATCTGACCGAGACGCCCTCCGGCTCCGCCGATGAAGCACACATCCGGCGCCGGCAGATCATGCAGCGCTTCGGGAGCTTCGCCGCAGACGCACATAATATTGTCAGTATGAAATTTTACTGCATTCCGCCTTATCAGCTCTATACCTCTTTCGTCGCGCTCGACAGCATATACTTTTCCCTCATAAGCTGCAAGCGCCGCTTCTACCGAAACTGATCCTGTACCCGCACCTATATCCCATACGACGCTGTCGGACCTGAGCTTCATGGCGCTCACCGCCGCTGCCCTGACGAAGCGCTTCGTCATCGGAACGCTGCTCCTGATGAATTCTGCATCTGGTATGCCCGAAGGAACATCCGAAGATGCGTCTGCATTTATTAAGATCATTACGCTCAGCGGATCGAATTTCCTGCCTGACAGGCGGCCCGCTGTTCCGTGAGATATCCTTCCATTCATATATGAGAGTCTCTCGCCGGCAAACACCTCTATATCTCCGTATCCATACCGGCATAGCGTCTCAATTATATTTTCAGCATTTCCGCCCGTGAGAACATATGTAACTCTGTTTCTCCTGACAGCCGAAACGATATTCACATTTCTGCCATGAGCGCTCACGATCTGCGCACCGCTCCAGGGGATTCCGGTGCATGCCGACATATATGAAACAGATGAAATTCCCGGCATCACAGACGGTGAATAATCAGAAAGTACCTCTCTGATGCGCTTAGCGGCACTGAAAAATCCCTGATCTCCAGATACGAGTATAAGAATCTTGTTTTCTTCAGCTTCCTCTACTATTTTCCTGATCTCATCGGCTCTGTATTCACCGACCATTCTGGCGTTGTATCCTGCGAAAAGGCGGAGTATGCGCTCCGAACCGATGATCAGCTCAGAATGCCCTGCCGCCGCCAGAAGACCATCTGTCATATCTGCGCGCGAACCCATTCCCGCTCCCGCGATTATTATCCGTTTTTCCACTTAAAGTCTCCCTTCAGATGCCATATTTATAACATCATCCACGGAAATTCCATCCTCCTGCAGAGGCGGCGCCGCAACAAGAACTTTCATGCCGAGCTTCTCTGCTGCAGAAATCTTTTCGTCGAATCCCCCTGTTTCGCCTGATGATTTAGTCACAAGGTATTCAGCACCTGAAAATCTGAAACAGGCAAGATTCATCTCATATGAAAAAGGACCCTGCATGCATATGATGTTCCTGCTGCTGAAGCCGGCATCTTTCATTCTCACGACCGCATCCGCGGACGGAAGAATTCTGACTGCGGCTCTGTCTGACAAATTCCTGAGCCTTGAATACTCTTCAGCGGCGTTTGACCCTGTTGCGAAGAACACGCGTCCGTCTGTACTGTTCAGATAATCTATGATATCTGTAATCGTATCAAAGAACATGATGCTTTCGTCTGACGGACCTCTCTCTACCTCGCGCTTAACCGTCACAAGCTTCGTATCCGTGTTTTCAGCGGCAGTTTTTATGCTTTTCGAAATATGAACTGCATAAGGATGCGTTGCGTCAATTACACATGAAAAACGCCTGCTGCGCATAAGATATTCTATTTCAGTCTCCGGCATCTTTCCTGAAATGATCTTAACACCATTCAGATGAACCTCCGCAGTTTCCTTTCCATAGTCTGTCGCCACAGAGAGCCACGTTTCATATCCTTTCTCACTGATACGCGATGCGATGATTCTGCCCTCGGATGTGCCTCCGAAAACGAGCACACGCCCGCGGCCGTAGACATCTTTTTCTGTATTTCTGCCTTCTGCGCCGAGATCGTATTTCGAAGAGTATCCGCGCGGCGTCACCATCCTTCCGTCGATCACGCGCGTATCGCTGCATCCGATTATGACCGTAGTCATCATATCTGCCCTGAAATCGGCAAGTCTGCCGAGAGTCATGATCTCAGCCCTCTGCCCTGCTCTGCCGGCATTTTTCACGATTCCGCAGACCGTCTCAGGCGGCCTGAATCTGAGCATTATACGGCACGCATGGTTCAGATAATCATTTCGTTTCTTTGATCCCGGGTTATATATAACTACAGGCATGCCTGACTCCGCCGCGCATATAAGCCTATTTTTTATCCTCTCGGCAGGTACAAGCAGGTCGCTCAGGCTGATAACCGCGAAATCGCACGAGAGCGGCGATCCGAGTACAGCCGCGCAGCTCAGCGCCGCTGTAACGCCCGGAATTATTTCTATTTCCGAAGAATCGAGTCCGTACGCTTCAGCGATCTCGAATGCCAGCGACGCCATACCGTATACGCCTGCGTCGCCGCTGCAGATAAGCACTGTATTTTTACCGGCGGCCGCACACTTAACAGCATGCTCGACGCGCTCGATCTCATGCCTCATCCCGCTCGTGTAATACTCCTTTTCAGGAAACATGTCCTTTATAAGGCTGACATAAAGATCATATCCTACTATCAGTTCAGCTTCTCCAAGCGCTTTTTCAGCCTCCGCAGTTATGCCCCCCACGCTTCCCGGACCTATGCCTGCTATCTTGAGATTCATAATATATTCCTTTCGGCGGCTGCAAACGTCATGCCGCTGCGCGCCGTCTTTCTGATAATTATTTTTCCGCCGTTTTTTCCGCAGCCGGCGATGGCTGCACGTTCGCACACATTTCCCGTTCCTGTCGTCTTTCTGACAAAATCAGAATCCGTGAAGCTGCCCGGAACACCATTGAGCTGATCAGCCGAAAAGACGACTAACGGTGCTTTGACTGCTGACGCAGCCGCCGCCATGCACAGCTCATCCGCCTTGATATCGATCGAGCAGATCTTATATACATCTTCAGGCGCGGCGCCGGACTCTTTCAGATTCTCGAGCACAAACGAGCGCATCCCTGCCGGCGCCGTTCCTCTTCTGCAGCCAAGCCCGATTACAATGCGTTTCGGCTCTAGGCGAAGTGCTGCTTCCCTGTGACCGGAGGTCTCGAGGATCAGTCCTCCGCTCTCCGTCCGAGTCTGTTTCACATTTTCACCTGCGACGATAGCTGACGTCACATTCTTAGCGGCCTCTATACTGCTGATCCTGTATCCTTCGCGCTGTGCGAACACATCGACTGCTTCTGCTTTTCCTGCGGAATCTGACGCCGTGGTGATTACAGCCTCGGCGCCGAGATCATCTGACAGAGCGCGCGCTGCGTCATTAGCGCGGCCAATGTGTCCGGACAGTATCGGTATCACATAATCAGCGCGGTCGTTTACAACGATCACTGCAGGATCAGATGTTTTATCTGCTATGAAAGGAGCGATTGAGCGCACAGCGATTCCTGCTGCCGAAAAGAAGACGATCACAGACGGTCTGATATATCCGTCTGCTGCCGTAATTTCTACTTTTGCAGCGTCCTGTGGCGGGCTGTAAGACTGAGACGGATTATTGCTATAATCCGCTGCGCCGGCTCCGGCATTAAGACGCATCCTGCCGCCAGTTCCGATATCTTCTCTGTGCGCCGTACCGCATTTTACAGCTCCGAAAAAAAATTCCATAAGATCTTCTGTTTTTTTAAAATCGCGGCCGAACCTGTATATGTCGAGTCCTCCAGCGCGGCTCGCATTTTTCTCGCCCTCATCTGTATAGCAGACCGCAGCTGCACTGAGCACTTCTTTTCCTCCGCTTATGTCATCGATGAACATGATTACCTGAACTCCGTATGAAAATCTTTATCATAAAGTTTCGAAAGCTCGTGTTCGCCGCCGAGAAAGCCGCCGACGAGGATCAGCGCTGTCTTTGTGATGTTTTCTTTTGAAGCTGACTCAGCCAGGCAGCCGAGCGTCGTTACGATCTTTTTCTCGTCAGGCCACGATGCCTTGTATACGACAGCACACGGCGTGTCTTCACTGTATCCGCCTGATTCCAATAGCTCCTGCTGAAGCTTTTCCATCATAGATGCGCTTAAGAATATCGCCATCGATGAGCCGTGGGCAGCGAGCAGTCTGATTCTTTCGCGCTCCGGAACAGAAGTCCTGCCCCCAATGCGCGTCAGTATAATTGTCTGAGACACGCCCGGAAGCGTGTATTCCGCACCGAGTGACGCTGCGGCGGCTGAAAAGCTGCTGACACCGGGACAGACCTCGTATTCTATACCGAGCTTGTCAAGCGCATCCATCTGTTCTCTGACCGCTCCATATATCGAAGGATCTCCCGTGTGAAGCCTGACTACAGTCTTTTCCTGCTCAACTGCTTCTTTCATCACGGAAATGATCTGCTCGAGATACATCTTTGCGCTGTCATATATCTTTTCCGCTTTTTCAGCGTAGTCGAGCATCGCCGGATTAACCAGCGATCCCGCATAAATAACGACATCGGCCGCTTTAAGAATATTAACGCCTCTGACGGTTATCAGATCAGGCGCACCACTTCCGGCGCCGACAAAATACACCTTGCTCATGATCAAGCCTCCGCAATATCAAAAGCGCCGTCCGTAAATCCCAGCACTTCTCCTGTATTTTTAAGTATTATGAGCTCTGTCCTCATCTCCGGAACTCTCCGTCTGACGTTCGCCTGGGCTCTTTCCGTCACGATTTTCATAGTCTGCGCCAAAAGACCTCTCTTCTCGAGAACATCACACGCTGAGTCTGTAGTTACACACCCGTCGATTTCTCTGAGAATACTCAGATCTGCTCCGGCTCTGAGCGCAGTCCTGATTAATATGTCCATGCGCGCATCGGCTTCGTGTGAATGCGTGTTGAAAATACCGCCCGCGAGCTTCACAAGCTTTCCGAGACTTCCCGCAATCAAAACGCCCGCCACGCCGCAGTCGGCTGCCTCGTCGAGCGCTGCTCCAGGATAATTGCTCATCGTAACGATTTTATCGTCGGAAATCATCATCTCATTCTCAACGAATGCCATGCCTGAATTTCCAGGCACAAAAGCGAGGAAATCAGAACGCTCAGCCTTTACTCTGACCTCTGCTCTAACAGTCTCCTCGACTGCTCTGCCGCTCATCGGCTCCACGATACCGGTCGTACCGAGTATTGAAATTCCGCCCTTTATGCCGAGGACAGGATTAAAAGTCTTTTTCGCCGTCTCGACCCCTCCGGGGACAGATATCTCTGAAAAAAGGCGCCCCTCATAGCCCGCTGTCTCGCATGCGTCCTCGAGAGACTGCGTGATCATGCGGCGCGGCCCTGAATTTATAGCGGCCGCGCCGACTGGCTGGTCGAGGCCAGGCATCGTGACAACACCTACTCCTTCGCCCCCTGTGATCACAAATCGCGGCTCGTCCCGATCTGCATGGTCTTTCCTCTCTGAAATGCCGTCCGCAGACCAGTCTGCCTGGCCGGCTTCATATTCGGATGCACGCTGCATGTCTGCGCTCCGGCCTGCGGCACGTCCGCTGTCATCTGCTCCGCTGCGGCTCATGTCTGTATCAGATACAGCCGCGCCGGCCATTCCCGCACGTCCGATTTTTGCAGCTTTTATATAGTCCGCGGCTTTGTCCCAGCGCAGCGGAATGACTCCGTCCGGGCCGGCCATGATATCGAGCGTAACGCTGTTCCGGCCGTCTGCTGATCCATCTGATTCTGACTGCTGATCTGCTCCGACATCCGTCAATTCTGCATCCTCTGCGCTCAGACTGTGACTGTGATTTTCAGCTGATACAGCAGCGGCCTCAGCACTGCTTTCTGAAGCGCGCCCGGATTCAATCCGACTGCCTGTTCTGCCTTTTATCTCAGTTTCGCTGCCTGGCGCGCTGTCTGAAACTCCGGCACACGCGGCTGCTCGCCCGCCAAACGGTTCTTTTCTTACCTCGGCATATATTAGCATCCCGTCAGTTGCATCAGGATCATCGCCCGCGTCCTTCCTGACCGCGCATCTGACAAAGTCGTCTCCGCGCGTAACATCCTCGAGCCGGAATTCCATCTCCGCTTTTTTCCCTCTGCCGAAGCTCCATTTCATATGTATCTTATCCATATCTTTTCCTGTCAGGAGCATCAGGGCACATGCTTTTGAGGCGGCTGCCGCACAGATTCCAGTCGTATATCCCTTTTTCAGTTTTCTGCCGTTTTTTGTGATATATTTCTGCATGGCGTCCTGCCTCCTTTATATCAGTAAAATTTATTATATCACATCATGTTTAAGGCTGTTTAATGTATAATGACTGATAAGAAACTGTTAAAAGGCAGGTAAAAAAGCATGGACAACAGAAAATATGAGGCGCTTATAACCGTTGCTGAGACAGGCAGCATTACGCGGGCAGCCGGACAGATGGGTTATACGCAGTCCGGGATCACTCAGATGATAAAGGGACTCGAAAGTGAGCTCGGGCTCACTCTGCTCACGAGAACAAACAGAGGTGTTTCGCTCACAAATGCCGCGCGCGAACTTCTGCCTCTGATGCGGGAGGAACAGCGCGCCGATGAACGCATAAGGCAGCACTGCGCCGTGCTTACCGGAAAAACAGCCGGAAAGATCAACATAGGATGCCTCTCAAGCGTTTCTGAGTCGTGGATGCCGTCTGTACTCGAAACTCTCGCGTCCAGATATCCGGGCATAAAGGTATCCACGCTCGAGCATGAGACACCCATGCTGCTCGAGCTGCTCGCTGACGGCAGGCTTGATATGGCATTGTGCGAAATAACGCAAAAAGAAGCCGCTTTTGATACCGTAAAGCTTCACACCGATGAAATAATCGCCATTGTTCCGAAAGAACATGAACTCGCCGGCCGCGATTCTGTAACGCTGCGCGAGTTGTCAGAGTACCCTTTCATAACATATTCATTCGGTGAGACCAGTCTCGGTTATCCGGGCTGGCCAGAGGCCATAGTCAAGAGGAAGGTCAGGCTGAATATCGCCTATTCCTGTAAAGACAACCTGACTGTCATGAAAATGATAGACCACAATCTCGGCGTCTCGCTCGCGTCTCAGCTCATCATGCAGAATTACAACACAAGCGCCGTCAGACTGCACCTCGACCCTCCTATATACAGGAGCATCGGCATCGTGAAACGTGCTCTTGAAAAAGATCTGCCCGCAGCTTCGGCTTTCACAACCTGCCTCCTGGAGTATATCAAAGCGGAATATAACCGGTGAAATCCAGATATCTGTTTCACGATCACCTGGGGCGGCTGGCACCGGCTGACTGCTTTTATGGCAAACACAAAAAACGTACACGCACATCCATATTTTTATGGCGTGCGTGTACGTTTTGAAAATCGCTGCGTCCGAAGCAGCGGTCATTTCATGATATTATTGCTTTAATGCTGTCGAGCCTACATCAGCCGATCGGGGCATCAAATTTCCCGTATGACACAACAGCTTTGCTCAGATCAAGATTGTCCGCTATGACATCGATATTGATACTCTCAGCCGCGGCAAGAGCGCTCTTGAAATCAGGATATGAAGTCTGTATAATACTGTTTCTGCTTTTTATTTCTTTAGAAATCTCAGCTGCTGAAGCCGACGCGTCCGTATTAACTGATTTCACAAGGTCAGATGAAATCAGGTTGTCGTTTTGATTGAAGATTTTAGTATCGACGTAATCGGAATCACTGCTCTTCAGTTTCCACTGTCCATTCTCTTTTACGAGAGTATAAATTCCTTGTTCTATTCCCCATGGAGTGGTTACACTATAGCCTTCCTGATCAGATGTATGTTCCACCCATATGTTATATCCCATGATATAAGCTTTGACTTTCGCCGTATTTCCGTCTTCCGACAGCGTCAGTTCATTGATGTCGCACTGCGGAACTTCTGACTTTACAAGATAATCGATTTTATCTGTATTTTTAAATACATCCGTCAGATAATACTTATTCAGCCATTTATAATAACTGTTTACGCTGTAATCCTCAGAAAAATATCTGTCTATGCTTTTATCATATTTTTCCATTATCTCATTTATCTGAGCGTCGCTCAGTGATGCGGTGGTTCCGTCCTCTGATTCAAATTTACCCAGATAAAGTCCTGTCGTCTCAGCGCCAATAAGCGCTTCTTTGATCGCAGGCTCCTCTTTGCAGTGCTGTTCTGAAGACACTGCAGTAAATACAAGAACAGTTGTTATGACCAGAACAGCGGCTGCTATCACTATGATACTTTTTTTCTTAGTCACTGCAATCGTCCTCCTTAAACATTAAGCTGGAATGCGTAAATGCGCGTACTATATTTTTTGGGATCTGTTCCCTGCCTTTTGTCAGGCCGCCATAAAACGTGTTTGTAGTTAGTGGTATGCTGGTCTATCAGATCCCCTGTACCTTATTTACCCATGCGGCGCTGTCATGCCGCAACGGCGTATTAACGCTGAATGTCACATATGATTTCCATGTGCTGTCCTGCGCAAGTCCGCCGGTATAAAAGCACTGTGACACGAAATTTGTACAGTCAGCACTATAGTAATTATACCCTTGCCCGAGCGTGTTAAGACGATTCGGATTTACTGCATATCTGTCAGCATATGATACTGCCTGACTGTTGGAATACGCAAATGAAAAACTGACAAACATCATCTGCAATAACACTATAACTATTACTATAACTGGCAGCTTTTTCATTTCAATCACCTCCGATTACAGCGCTGTATCATCCTATGAGGACATTATCACATAAATATGTAAATTAATACATTATTATCTAAGTATATATAATACTATCAATTGTATACATAAATGTCACTAAATATAGCTGCAACCGGCACAATACAAAAATATATATGTAAGCAAATCACTCTGATTATTAACATTGCGCATAACAATATTCCCTCAAAAAAGAACAGGCCCGGATGCACAGAAGAACACTTCTTATGCCATCCGGGTCCTGTCCTGGTTTTATATTATTGTTACTGTGCTTTGACTGATTTATGATGTCTGAGCCGGTTTGTCACGTCATGCATTTCTGCGCGCGACGCGGCGGCTGAATCTGATGTGAGGCAGCGGCTTGTTCATGTTCATATTCATGAGCGCGATCGAGACGAGCACTATCGCGATTCCCGCAGCCTTTCCCGCGCTTATTCCCTCTCCGAGAGCGGCGAGACCTATGAACGCCGATGAAACTGTCTCCAGCGAGCACATTACCGGAACCCTCGAGGCTTCAAGATGATTTGAAAGACCCCTGAGGTAGATCAGATATGCAGCAAACGTAGGAATGAGACCGTACCCGGCAGCTGTCAGCATTACCTTTGCGTTCATGAGCTGCGGAACCGCTTCCCACGGTCTTGCGATCACCGTCAGCAGAACCGCTCCGAACAGCAGTCCGTAGAAATTGACTGTCAGGATATTGTATTTATCGAGCGTCTGAGTGTTGATAACCGGCAGAAGAGAATAGAGAAATCCCGCACCGATTCCTGCGATAAATCCCGTTGCTGGAATATGTATATCTCCGAAATTACCGCCCGTCACAGCGAGCGCGCATCCCGCGACATTGAGCACGAGAGCCGCAACCTTTATCTGTGTTATCTTTTCTTTGAAAAACATCCTGGCCATTATGCAGACGAATACAGGCGATGTATAAAGCATTACAGCTGCCGCTGCCATGCCGGCTTCGCTTACAGCCTCTGCATAACTTATATTGTACAGCCCTTCTGCGAAAATTCCCAGCAGCAGACACCATACAATGCCCTTTGCATCTATTCTGAATATCGACGGACCGTATTTAATCATCATGAATGTTCCCATGAACAGAGTTCCGAGCGATATCCTTATAAACGCTACCATGGGGGCAGTGAATCCGAACGATGTGAGAATCGTCGAGAACAAACCGGCCGATCCCCAGAGAATTCCTGCAATAAGAACCATCATGTAACCCTGTGTCTGATTCCTTTTCATGACGAAGACCTTCTTTCCTGCCGGGCTGTATGATAACCCGTTTCTTTAAAACTTTCTCTCCCTTTTGCACCCTTTTCCGGGCGCAAATATAATATAGACCAGATTTCATAATAAAAAAACCTCAGTTTTATTATATTGGATATTACAATTTTAAATATCACACATTATGGCAGGAATGTACGCATCAAGTGGATTTATGGGTAATAAAGCACTGAAATTTTAACATTTATCAACTTTTATCATTGACATTGTCTCAGACTGTCATTTTTATTTTTGTATACATAGAATGGAATTTGCTGTTATTTAATGCGTGCTGTATATGATGCTGAAAATGACAGCGATGCCCTGTACTCAAAAACAATTTTCTTCACCGCTGCGCATATTACAAAGACCCCTCAGGCCGGAACGACTGTAATTTTTTCTGCTGTATCTGCAAATAGTCACTGCTATTCAGACACATAAAAAACTGAACCCCGCGTAAAACGCGGGGTTCTCTTATTACAAAAAACCCGCGCACATAGTGTGCGCGGGCTGATCCGCTGTCTATCGGTTCTGTTTCATTTTGCTCGTGACCTTGAGTCTTGCCATCGCTCTTGCCAGAGCAGCCTGAGAATGTACATATTCTATCTGGCTCCTCTTTGCTTTGATACGCTCTTCGGCACGCTCCTTTGCGCTTTCCGCACGCATGACATCAATATCAAAATCATGCTCCGCGAAATCGCAGATTACTGTGACTCTGTCGCCTAATATTTCGGCGAATCCATCGCCTACGGCGCAGTCATTGACAGTGCCGTTCACAGTGTAACGGAGCTCGCCGGCTTTTACAGCTACTACCATTGTATCATGCTCAGGCATGATACCCATTTCACCATCGAGTGCCGGCAGCGTCACGAACTCAGCGTCGCCGCTGAAAAATATCTTGTCAGTGGCAACGATTTCCAGTTTAAATGTACTCATGTAAGCACCTCACTGATTCACGACAGATGCATTAAGCATCTTTCTTCATCTGCTCGGCCTTCTCAAATACATCCTCAATCGGTCCGCAGTTAAAGAATGCCATCTCAGGAATATCGTCCATTTCGCCGTCAAGAATCATCTTGAATCCCTTGATAGTATCCTGAAGAGATACATACTTGCCCTTGAGGCCTGTGAAGTTCTCGGCTACGTGGAACGGCTGCGAGAGGAATCTCTGGATCTTACGGGCACGGTATACAGTCTTTTTGTCTTCTTCTGCAAGTTCTTCCATACCGAGGATTGAAATGATGTCCTGCAGTTCGGAATAACGCTGAAGTGTAGCCTGTACACGGCGCGCCACGTTATAATGTTCATCTCCTACAACTTCAGCCTCGAGAATACGTGAAGTCGATTCAAGAGGATCTACGGCAGGATAGAGGCCCTGTTCCGCGATCTTCCTTGAAAGTACTGTCTTTGCGTCGAGGTGTGAGAATGTCGTCGCAGGAGCCGGGTCAGTCAGGTCATCGGCAGGTACATATACAGCCTGTACCGATGTGATAGATCCGTTCTTTGTCGATGTGATTCTTTCCTGAAGTTCGCCGACTTCATTCGCGAGTGTAGGCTGATAACCTACGGCTGAAGGCATACGGCCGAGCATGGCCGATACTTCGGAACCTGCCTGAATGAAACGGAAGATGTTGTCTATGAACAGAAGTACGTCCTGGTGCATCTTGTCACGGAAGTATTCCGCCATAGTCAGTCCTGTCTGAGCTACGAGCATACGTGCTCCAGGCGGCTCATTCATCTGGCCGAACACGAGCGCTGTCTTTTTGATTACGCCTGATTCAGTCATTTCATTCCAGAGGTCATTACCTTCACGGGTACGTTCTCCTACGCCTGTAAATATGGAATAACCGCCGTGCTCGGATGCTACGTTTGTAATTAATTCCTGTATAAGTACTGTTTTACCTACTCCGGCGCCTCCGAACAGACCGATCTTTCCGCCCTTTGCATAAGGAGTCAGAAGGTCAATAACCTTGATGCCTGTTTCAAAAATCTCAACCGCAGGCGTCTGTTCTTCGAATGAAGGAGCTTCTCTGTGGATAGCCCAGAGCTCATCGGGTTTGACAGGCTCGCCCTCGTCGATTACATCGCCCGTTACATTGAACATGCGTCCGAGCGTGCACTCTCCGACAGGAACCTTTACGTAGTCTCCCGTAGCTGTGACTTCCATATCTCTTGCAAGGCCTTCTGAAGCGTCGAGCATGATGCAGCGCACTGTTCTGTTGCCCATGTGCTCAGCAACTTCCATCGTTACTGTCTGGCCGTTGAGTTCAACTGTGAGGGCTTCTTTGATGAGGGGAAGGTAGTCTCCTTCAAACAGTACATCTACAACAGGTCCCTGGACCTGTGTGATTTTTCCCTTATTCATTAATACCTCCTGCTAATTTGTCGACTGGGCGCCGCTTACAATCTCAGTGATTTCCTGAGTGATGGCCGCCTGTCTGACACGATTGTATATCAGGGACAGTTCGTCTATCATGTCCTTTGCGTTTGTAGTGGCGTTGTCCATCGCCGTCATACGCGCGCTCTGTTCGCATGCGAATGACTCTACGATAGCTCCGAATATGAGTCCCTTTACATAGTTCGGAACTATGTGCTGAAGTACTTCTTCAGGCGATGGCGAGAATACAGGTTCTTTAAGATCCTGATCCAGTTCAGGAGCATCTTCGAACATTCCCCTTGTAAGCGGAAGAATTCTCATGATCTTCGGCTCGAAATACATCGAATTTATCATCTTTGTATATACGACATAAATTTCATCGAATTCGTCAGCCGTGAATCTCTCTATGACATTTTCCGCTATTTCTCTCGCACGGAACATCTTAGGATCCGTGCAAGGGTATATGTGTTCCTCGTCTATCTCGACGTCTTCGCGGCCCTTGAAATATGTGAGGCCCATGTGTCCGACCAGTATGATCGTATTGACGGGGTCTACATTTTCATCAGCGTCCGCTATCTTTTCGTCCACGAGCTTAAAGACGTTATGGTTGTAAGCGCCTGCAAGACCTTTGTCAGACGAAACAACGATAAAGCACCTTTTAATCTTGTTTTTCTGATCTCTGTTCTCGAAGAGTCCCTCTTCGGAAAGCTCAGGCGTTCTGACCAGAATATCGTTTATAGTAGCCTGAAGAGTATCGAAATAAGGAGCCGTGGCGTCGCGTCCGCTTCTGGCCTTTCTGAGTTTTGACGAAGAAATTAGGTACATGGCATTGGTGATTTTCATCGTGTCTTTTACGCTGTTTATCCTTTGACGGATTTCCTGCATACTTGCCATGATATCACCTACCTGTCTTTGTATTCTTTTGCTGCCGCCATGATTCTGTCATGCAGATCGTCTGTCATGACTCTCTTGTCCATGATCTCATCAACTATGTCTTTGTGCGCAGTCTCGAAATATTCGACAAGGCCGTCTCTGAATTTGATTATGTCGTTTACAGGAACGTCGATGAAGTATTTTTCGTTTGCCACGCAGAGCAGGATTACCTGTTTATAGAGAGGCATAGGGTTGTAAAGAGGCTGCTTGAGTAGCTCTATAAGGCTCTTGCCGTGCGCGAGCAGTTCTTTTGTCGCGTCATCAAGATCCGAACTGAACTGAGTGAAGACTTCCATTTCTCTGTACTGAGCGAGGTCTACACGCAGGGAGCCTGAAACTGTTTTCTCGATCTTATCCTGTGCTTTTCCGCCTACTCGGGATACCGACAGACCTACGTTTACGGCAGGACGAACGCCTGAGAAGAACAGGTCTGTCTCAAGGAAGATCTGGCCGTCTGTAATTGAAATTACATTTGTAGGAATGTATGCCGATACGTCGCCGGCCTGTGTCTCGATGATAGGAAGAGCAGTCATCGAACCGCCGCCGTATTCAGGAGCACGTCTGCAGGCTCTCTCGAGGAGTCTCGAATGCAGGTAGAATACGTCGCCAGGATAAGCCTCACGTCCAGGCGGTCTGTGGAGAAGAAGCGACATCGCACGGTAAGCCTGAGCATGTTTGCTCAGATCATCGTAAACGATGAGCACGTCCTTCTGTTCGTCCATAAAGTGTTCACCGATAGCTGCGCCTGTATAAGGTGCAAGATACTGCAGCGGAGCAGGTTCATTTGCAGGAGCGTTGATTACGATTGTGTAATCCATGGCTCCGTATTTCTTAAGAGTTGTAACCGTCTTTGCAACGGATGACGATTTCTGGCCGATTGCTACATAAATGCAGACAACCCCGTTGCCTTTCTGGTTAATGATAGTATCTATGGCGATGGCAGTTTTTCCTGTCTGTCTGTCGCCGATTATGAGTTCTCTCTGGCCGCGGCCGATAGGGAACATAGAGTCTATGGCCAGAATACCTGTCATCATAGGCTGTGATACTTCTTTTCTTGTGATTACACCAGGCGCCTTGTGTTCGATAGGTCTGTAATCGTCTCCGTTTATAGGGCCCAGACCATCAATAGGCTCACCGATGGCGTTTATTACACGGCCGAGCATCGCGTCGCCCGCATTTACGCCGGCTTCTCTGCCTGTGCGCTTTACTGACGAGCCTTCTACAAGACCGTGGTCAGTTCCGAAAAGTACGCAGCCGGTTGACTTCGGCTCAAGGTTCTGCGCCATGCCGACAGTTCCGTTCTCGAACTCAACCAGCTCGCCGTATTTAACATGCTGCATGCCGTAGACCTGAGCGATACCATCGCCTAAGCTGATGATATGACCAGTTTCCTCGACATCCGCATTGTTATTGTAATTTTCTATTTCGTCTTTTAATACCGAAATAATTCTCTGCGAATCATTGTTACTCAAATTCTCACCTCTCTGCGAAATGACGTCTAAGTTTCTGAATAGAAGTCTTTACACTCTGGTCGAGAACATAATCTCCTACTGTGAGCACGAAACCGCCGATGAGCGATTTATCCTCAACAAGGTTTAACTCAACACTTTCTTTTTTGTAATCTTTCGCGATCTTCTGCTTCAGTCTGCTGATCTGAGCGTCATCCGGTTCCGTCACGTATCTGAACTCAGCCGATACAGCATTTCTGTCGTCGAGTACGAGCGCGTCATAAGCGGAAAACATATCCTCCGCATATTCCACATCTCCGTAATCACTCATAATTTTAAAGAAATTCCTCGTTGATTCCGGGAACAGTTTGTCTATGACAGCGCGTTTTTCGGACTTGCTGACTATCGGACTTGTGAGCGCTTCCGTGAGTTCTTCCGATTCAGTGAGAAGTACGCGGGCAGTCTCAATATCGCCAGAATCTATGTGCAGATCAAACAGCACTCTGGCATAGTTGTCCGGTATACTCGTCATCTGTCCGACCCCTCTCCAGCAAGGTATCTGTCAAGCATCGCGCGGTTCGACTCGTCATTGACGCTTTCACCGATCAGCTTGACTGCCGCTGCCATCGCGACATCGGCAAGTTCGCTCTGAGCGCTTCTCATAAGCTGCTCGCGGTCAAGCTCAGCAGTCTTGTGAGCCTGCTCCATGATCTGCTTCGCGTCTGCATTTGCCTTATCTACAATCTGGTCGTACTGAACATTTGCGCGGTCTTTTGCGTTGCTTACGATCTGCGCTGACTCTTCCTTGGCACTGCTCAGAGACGCTTCATACTTGTCTTTCAGCTCACCGGCTTCTCTGTTCTTCGTCTCTGCCGAATCTATCTCACCCTGAATGAGCTCTGTACGCTTGTCCATGATGTTCTTGATAGGCTTGAACAGAAATATCTTGAGCAGGAAAAAGAGTACTATTAAGTTAAATACAATCCAGAAGACATTCCAATTTAACGTGAGCACGCTATTGCCTCCAATACTTCTCCTTTAGTTATCATTGATACTTCGTCCGTCCGCTCCGCGGACAGATATGCGGTCAAAAGCATTAAAATGCTTAGCCGAGCATTATGATGATAAGGAGAGCTACTACGAGGCCGTAAATAGCTGTTGCTTCTGCGAGCGCGCAGCCGAGGATAAGAGTTCCGTTGATCGCACCTCTTGCTTCAGGCTGTCTGGCAACTGCCTCTGATGCCTTTGATGTAGCTATGCCGATACCAATACCGCCGCCAAAACCAGTGAGAACTGCGATTCCAGCGCCAATTGCGATTAATCCAGTAGCCATAATAATTAATCCTCCTAAAAATCTTTAAACATTAATTAAAGGAATTGTTGTCTGATTTCTGATGCCGCTTTATACGGACTATCCGCATAATCAAAACGGCTTTCGGTTAAATGTAAATGAACAGACGAAAATAAAAATATAATATTTAAATTAATCTTCGTCTTCCATTGCCTCATTAATATACATTGATGTCAGGAAACTGAATACGAACGCCTGCAGCAGACCATCGAATATATCGAAGTACGCACTGGCAAGAAGCGGTACAACAGCAGGAAGCGACCGTATGATCAGTTCCATGATGATATACGCACCGAGAATGTTTCCGTAAAGTCGCATACACAGTGACAGCGGCTTGATACCGATTTCAAGTACATTAAGAGGTGTAATGATTGCGTTAGGATATTTAAAGTGTTTTACCCATGCTCCGAATCCTCTGTAGCTGATTCCCGCGTAAATTACCATCACGATACTCGTGAGGGCGAGTCCCGCAGCGACATTCATATCTTTTGTCGGCGGCTGTATTCCGATCAGCCCGAGCATGTTCGAAACGCCGAGATAGAGAATTACAGTCAGCAGATAAGGAATAAATCTCTTTCCTTTTTCGCCGAGTATTCCGTAGAACACCTTGTAAAGCATACCCATGAAGCATTCGAGAAGCGCCTGTCTGCCTTTTGGAACTATTTCCATCTTCCTTGTGAAGAAAATCGCCAGAAGAACGAGAGCAAGCATTACGCCCCATGTCGTTATGCAGGACTGAGGAACTTTAAATGTAGCAGCACCCGGTATTATGTCGACCATCTTATAAGCAAGTTTTTCAGACAGCTCTTCACCCATACTCAACCTTAATCACCTCCTTAATCAAAAATAGATAATAATACCTTTCTACAGCAGAAAAACAAGTATTAAGACCCCTTCTTTTCGCTGTACAGAAATCAATATATCACAATACAGCGGAAAAACAACAAAAAAATCGCCTTAAAACAACAGTAATCAGAGATTTCAGGCATGTATTCAGAATACAGCATGAGAGCAGACACTCACATCTGTTTAACCATGCGAAAAATAAAATACTGTCAGATTATCACATCGAAATCCGGCCGTACTGAAATATTGATGTTCTATTTTATCACACATATTCAAAATGTAATATTTTTTTATAAAAAAATCTAAAAGCGAAAAATGTCTCAATTATAAACGTTCTGCTTACAAATTATATGTATCTGAATTAATAGTTTTCTTCAAATACTCTACATATATATATACATATATACATAAGAAAAATTGATATGCATCATGATCACATGCCGGCTTCTATATGAACAGATGAAGAGTTCACGCTGCCATACTGCTCAATGCTCTGTACGACGCCGCGCTTACTGCAGCACAGCGCGGCCGCTTGTCTTCTTCGTCTTACGAACCGGTTCATGCGGACTCCGTCCGCATCCGGCGCATGACGGCGCAATGCCGTGTTCCCGCGGAGCGGGCGGAAGCGAAGGCTGATCCGGATAATCATGTCAGCAAGATAAAATCATTAGAGCATATTACAGCACTGAATCCACTGCTGACGACAGGTGCCGCTGAATAAATGATGCGCTGAACAGTGTGATAAAGCCGCTGAGTATTTTGTTCGATCGAGTGTAATGAGTTCACGATAATTCAATGATGAATGGCAGACGTCTGACACATGCTTACGCGGACATATCATATAAGGATCATTTCTGAATCTGCCTGAGCGAGATTAATACTCTTTCTGCGGCAGTTTTCATGAAATGCTCACTCTTAAAATGCCTGATATGTGCAATTTTCTGACCTTATTTATGTGCTCGGTTTCTTGACAGCAAAAAAACAGAGACCTATAATATTCATTACTATATGTTCATACTATATTTTCTTTTTAAGATAAAATTTATTTGATTCATATAGCCGGAAAAGTTTATACCATTACAAGGAGTGACAGACAATGGAAAAGAAAAATATCGACTGGGGAAACCTGACGTTCTCCTATCAGCCAACTGACTACAGATTTGTAGCTAATTACAAAGACGGCAAGTGGGATGAAGGCGAGCTCACTACAGACTCCAACATCGTGCTCAACGAGTGCGCGTGCGTTTTCCAGTACGCTCAGGAGTGCTTCGAAGGTCTTAAAGCATATACTACAGAAGACGGGCACATTGTCGCTTTCCGTCCTGACCTCAACGCTGACAGAATGTACAATTCAGCTGAAAGACTTGAGATGCCGCCTTACCCTAAGGATAAGTTCCTCGAGGCTGTAGACAAGGTCATCATGGCAAACGAAGCATGGGTTCCTCCTTTCGGTTCAGGCGCTTCATTATATCTCAGACCGTATATGTTCGGCAGTTCGCCTGTAATCGGCGTCGCTCCTGCTGAAGAATATCAGTTCAGAATTCTGACTACTCCTGTCGGACCTTACTTCAAGAGCGGCATCAAGCCTATCACGATCAAGGTCAGCGACTTTGACAGAGCAGCTCCTCATGGTACAGGCCACATCAAGGCCGGCCTGAACTACGCTATGAGCCTCCATGCCATCATTACGGCCCACAAAGAGGGATTCTCTGAAAACATGTACCTCGATCCTGCTACGAGAACCTACGTAGAGGAAACAGGCGGTGCAAACTTCCTGTTCGTAACTAAAGACGGCACTGTAGTCACTCCTAAGTCCGACAGTATCCTTCCTTCTGTTACGCGCCGTTCGCTCATGTACATTGCTTCAGAGATGCTCGGCATGAAGACCGAGGAACGCCCGGTACGCTTCGATGAGGTCAAGGACTTTGCTGAGTGCGGTCTCTGCGGAACTGCCGCAGTAATCTCGCCTGTAGGCGCAATAAATGACCACGGAAACTTAATCCAGTTCCCGAGCGGCATGGACGAGATGGGTCCTGTTCTCAAGAAACTCTATGATACAATCACCGGCATTCAGCAGTGCAAAATCGAAGGTCCTGAGGGCTGGGTAAGAGTCATCAAATAACGAAACATAAAGACTGCAATATTTAAGAGGTGGCTGAACTGTTTTCCAAAGTGACAAAATCACTTTTCGCAAACGGTTCCCCCACCTCTTTTTTATATTCACAGCAGATGCCGCCAGCTGCCGACTAAGCTCTGAGTACACAGAACCTACCGCATAAGCTGATGCATTCCTTCTATATAAAATAAACCGCTTATCATCTGCCCGGCGGCACATGGAACTGCAGCAATGAAAGATCAGCAGTTATTTTCATCACTAAAAAATAACCGGCTCTTCATGTAAAAGCGTTATCCTCAGCCTTTACGCGGAGATCCGGTCATATATCTTCTGTATTTTGTTAACTGATAATCCTATGGATTAATCAGTTTTCAGTCTCTGTGTTCCAGAGTCTTGCCATGCTCGTTGAGAAGTCTGTCTTTCATTGCCCAGAGTCTCTTTGAGAGGTCAACGTAGTATCCGTGAGGATTCTCAAAGCGCTTGATCTCGTCCCAGAGATTGTCGATCTCATCGTGGCAGAAATTTCTTATGTCATCGAGATCCGGCAGATCATAGACGAGCTGCCCCTTGTCGAATATCTGAACCTGAAGCTCACGCATCTCATAGTTCTCTATAATCTTGCGCTTCCAGACAAACTCCGGATCGAATATTTCGAACGGATCACCTTCAGGTATCCTGTCGTCAGCAAGAGTTATAACATCGCCGAGTGCTTTGTGTGTATCTCTGTCGAATATCCTGTACACCTTTTTATATCCCGGATTCGTTATCTTCTCTGTGTTTTCACTTACCTTTATCTTAGGAACGATTTCACCGTTTTTCTCTATCGCCGAAAGCTTATAGACGCCGCCGAACACAGGATTCGACTCAGCGGTGATCAGGCGTTCACCAACGCCGAACGAATCCACGCACGCACCTTCGTCCATGATGCTTCTGATCACGTATTCGTCAAACGAATTAGACGCGACGATCTTGCAGTCCTGAAGTCCTTCAGCATCGAGAATCTTTCTGCATTTCTTTGAAAGATAAGTGATGTCGCCGCTGTCGATTCTGATTCCCATCTTTGCGGGCTTTTTTTCCTTGAACACTTTAATGGCGTTTGGAAGCCCTGACTTCAGAACATCATAAGTGTCGATCAGCAACACACAATTGTTCGGGAACAGATCAGCAAACTTCTCAAATGCCTCGATCTCTGAGCTGAAAGACTGAACCCAGCTGTGAGCCATCGTGCCCATGGCGGGGATTCCGTAGATTTCATCCGCTATAGTGCACGCAGTTCCGACTGCTCCGCCGATGTATGCGGCTCTTGCGCCTAAAACAGCGGCAGACGCTCCCTGAGCTCTCCTGCTGCCGAATTCCATGACACCGCGTCCCTTTGCTGCTCTGACGATTCTGTTCGTCTTTGTGGCTATCAGTGTCTGATGGTTGATAGTGAGAAGCAGGAATGTCTCCATCATCTGAGCCTGGATCATCGGTCCCCTCACTGTGATCAGCGGTTCATAAGGAAATACAGGAGTTCCCTCAGGAACTGCCCATACGTCGCATTCGAATTTGAAATTCTTAAGATACTCAAGAAATCCCTCAGAAAACTCTCCCTTGCCGCGCAGGAATTCGATATCTTCGTCAGTGAATTTCAGATTCTGCATATAGCTCACGAGCTGCTCGATTCCGGCCATGATGGCAAACCCGCCGCCGTCAGGAATTTTTCTGAAAAACATATCAAAATAAGCTATGTCTTCAGCCATACCCGACTCAAAATATCCGTCTGCCATCGTCAGCTCATAATAGTCTGTCAGCATCGTGTTGTTGAGACTTGGATACTCGCTGTGAGCTGATCCGTTATTTGTCTGCATTTTATTTTCCCATCCTCCCCCGCTGCATCTCTGCGGCGGCACGTTTCAGTTATTATTTTTATGCTATATAAATTGGACAGATATGTCAACCGACTATTTTTAAGTTAAATAAATATCAAAGTTGTTTTATATTTATGTTAACCTTCTCATAGCTCTTTGTTAACTGCCGCCCAGCTAAAGACAGACGGCTTATGCGAGATGCCTTTTAACTTAATTGCATGAGTTCGATACCGAAATTTCCGCCTGTTGCCAGATAATTCTTATTCTCATAGGAGCCTCTGCCATATAGGAAATATATCCACACGCTGTTTGGGAAATATTCATCCAGCTTTTTGATAACCATTTGTTTTCTGACTGTTTAAATTCTGACGCAATCCCATATCCGCACTTACTCCTGCGAAAGAGCATATTTACAGATTTGGTTAACACCAAATCATCTGCAGAGCCGGCTGCGCTTTTACGATATTCTGCATGATGTCGGCCGGCAGGTGCATCAGCCGATATCGCCGGTACATGAATCAGCTGACGCAATGAATGCTGCCGGCCGGCATCATCAGCAGCACAGATTTTACACACTCCGATTGACAATTAACGGCTGAAAAGTGCTGACGTTATCCGTAAATCAGATCCTACAAAAGCTTCTTCAGATATCTGCCTGTGTATGATTCTTCACAGGCAGCGACCTCCTCCGGAGTACCGGTGACGACGATATTGCCGCCGCGGTCGCCGCCTTCCGGTCCGAGATCTATTATATGATCAGCGCATTTTATCACGTCGAGATTGTGCTCGATGACGACCACAGTGTTTCCAGCATCCACAAGCTTCTGAAGCACCTGCAGAAGCTTGTCTACATCAGCGAAGTGAAGACCGGTTGTCGGCTCGTCGAGGACATAAAGCGTCCTGCCTGTCATCCTCTTGGAAAGCTCAGCTGCAAGCTTGATTCGCTGTGCTTCGCCTCCTGAAAGCTGCGTCGACGGCTGACCGAGTTTGATATACCCGAGTCCCACATCGTACAGCGTCTGAAGCTGTCTCCTGATCGCAGGGATATTCTCGAAAAACTTCAGCGCTTCCTCGACATTCATATCAAGCACCTCGCTTATGTTCTTATCCTTGTATTTTACTTCAAGCGTCTCTCTGTTGTATCTCTTTCCGTGGCAGACCTCGCACGGTACATATACATCGGGAAGGAAATTCATCTCTATCTTGATAATACCATCGCCGCCGCACGACTCGCATCTGCCTCCCTTGACATTGAAGCTGAATCTGCCTTTTGAAAAGCCACGCATCTTCGCGTCCTGAGTCTCTGCGAACAGATTTCTTATATGAGTGAACACGCCTGTGTATGTCGCCGGATTAGAACGCGGCGTGCGGCCTATCGGCGACTGATCTATATTTATTATTTTGTCGATATCCTCGTATCCGGTTATCTTCCTGTGTCTTCCCGGCTGAACTGAAGAGCGCATTATTTTCTGAGCCAGTCCTTTTGCCAGGATCTCGTTTACGAGACTGCTCTTGCCTGATCCAGAAACACCTGTCACGCATGTAAATGTGCCGAGCGGAAAGTCAGCATCTATGTTTTTAAGGTTATTCTCCGCTGCGCCCTTTACACTCAGGACTTTTCCGCTGCCCTTTCTGCGTTTCTTCGGAACTTCTATCTTTTTCTTTCCTGAAAGGTATTGTCCTGTTATCGACTCCGGACACGCCTTGATATCCTCGACTGTGCCCTGCGCGACAATAGTTCCGCCGTGGATTCCGGCGCCCGGCCCGATATCGACGATATGGTCTGCGGCATACATCGTATCCTCATCGTGTTCAACGACTATGAGAGTGTTGCCAATATCAGTCAGATGCCGCAGCGTTGCCAGCAGTCTGTCGTTGTCACGCTGATGCAGCCCGATGCTCGGCTCATCAAGTATATAAAGAACGCCGACAAGCCCTGAACCGATCTGTGTCGCGAGCCTGATTCTCTGCGATTCTCCGCCTGACAGCGTAGCCGCAGATCTCGACAGAGTCAGATACTCGAGCCCGACATCAGACAGGAATGTCAGTCTGCTCCTGATTTCTTTCAAGATCAGACGCGCGATCATTGCCTTCCTGTTGTCAAGCCTGAGACCGTCGAGAAACTGCAGTTCGTCCCTCACCGTCATACGACAGAACTCCATGATATTAAGTCCGCCCACCGTGACAGCCAGGACCTCGGGACGCAGTCTCTCGCCGCCGCATTTTCTGCACGGCCTGACTTTCATGAATTTCTCGATCTTTTCCTTTATGAATACAGAATCAGTCTGCTGATACCTGCGTTCGAGATTTGTCACGATCCCCTCGAACTTTGCCTTCCGGTGTACATCGATACCCTGACTGTTCACATAATAATAGTCGATCTGACGCCCGTCTGTGCCGTACATAAGGTCATTCCTGAAATCATCAGGCAGGTCTTTGTATGGAACAGATGTGTCGACATCATATGCAGCTGCGAGCGCCTTTGTCGTCCGCGAATAATATGACATCTCGTCGAACATTCCGAACGATTTATTGAAAGCCCCGTCATCGATACTCTTTTCGGGATTGTCAACTATGATATCGGGATCGACGTGCTGAATGAAACCTATGCCGTTGCATTCGGGACATGCGCCGTATGGATTGTTGAACGAAAATGTGCGCGGCTCCATCTCGCCTATAGTCACGCCATGCTCAGGGCAGGCGAATTTCGTGCTGAAAAGTCTGTCTGTGTAATCTTCGCTCTCCGGTTCCTTGACGGACGCCAAAACGAGACCATCGCCCTGCTGTATTGCCAGTTCAACAGCCTCTGAAATTCTGCTCTCTGAACCCTGTTTAACGACGACTCTGTCGACGACGATTTCTATCGTGTGCTTCTTTGTCTTTTCAAGCGATATGTCATCTTCGTCGAGGCTTAACATGTTTCCGTCAACTCTGACGCGGTTGAATCCGTCCCTTTTTATTCTTTCAAATATCTTTTTATGCTCGCCTTTTTTCTGCTTGACGACAGGCGCCATTACCATTATCCGCGTCCTCTCAGGATATGCCATGATCATATCAGTGATCTGGTCTACAGACTGACTGGTAATTTCTCTGCCGCAGACAGGACAGTGAGGTATGCCGATCCTCGCGTAGAGCAGTCTCAGATAATCGTAGATTTCCGTTACGGTGCCGACTATTGATCGCGGGTTCTTGCTTGTCGTCTTCTGATCGATAGATATCGCCGGTGAGAGCCCTTCTATCGACTCGACATCCGGCTTCTCCATCTGTCCGAGGAACTGCCTCGCGTAAGCTGATACACTCTCCATATATCTTCTCTGACCTTCAGCGTAGATTGTGTCAAACGCAAGCGTCGATTTGCCCGATCCTGAAAGACCAGTGAACACGACGAGTTCATCGCGCGGAATCTCGAGATCAACGTTTTTAAGATTGTTCTCGTTAGCTCCTTTAATTACAATATTTTTTTCTGCCATTTACTGCCTCATATATTCCGGCCGCACCTCGGAAAGTGGCACGGCAATATCAAATCATCATTTATATTATTTTATATGCAACCTGCGTCCGCTCCGCGGACAGAAACAAATATGCGCGGAAACAAGCACTGTCTCAGCACACCATTGAGTCCATTATGTTCAAGACTGCACCATCACGCCTTGATGTCCGTTACTTATGTTATGACTGCCGGCGCCCGCACCTGTGTTATGTCTTAAAGAGCATATTCCTGCTACAGCCACATTCAAAGATAATGCCACCGGCTTCCATTCCGATCGGTAATGCGGCATTCAGAGTCTCGATTTTATCTCGAAATATCTGTCTCTGAGCAGCGCAGCCTGCTCGAACTGCAGTGCTTCGGCTGCAGCATCCATTTCTTTTTTCAGCTTTGCTGCATACTCCTTGAGCTGCTTTGCAGACATCTCCTCAGGCTTGAGCTTCGTCATGTATACATCAGATTCCTCCGCTGCAGTGACAGCCTCGAGCGCAGGTCTGACAGATTTCTTTATCGTCTGAGGCGTTATGCCGTGATCTTCATTATATTTCTGCTGTATATGTCTTCTTTCCTCTGTAACGTTTATCGCGTTCCTCATCTGAGGACTTATCGAGTCTCCGTACATGATTACGCGGCCGTGCTCGTTTCTGGCCGCTCTTCCGATAGTCTGTATGAGCGAACGTTCGTTTCTGAGAAATCCCTGTTTGTCAGCGTCGAGTATGGCGACGAGCGAGACTTCCGGTATATCGAGTCCCTCTCTCAGGAGATTGATACCGACCAGCACATCGAATTCTCCTGCCCTGAGATCTCTTATTATCTCTGTTCTCTCCAGCGTGTCTATATCAGAGTGCAGATAGCGCACGCGGATTCCGGCGTTTTTAAGATAATCCGTCAGACTCTCGGCCATCTTTTTGGTAAGCGTTGTCACGAGGACTCTCTCACCGTTTTCAGCAGTATCGTTTATCTCGCCGATCAGATTGTCGATCTGTCCCTCTGTCGGCCTGACATCTATCTCAGGATCGAGAAGCCCGGTAGGCCTGATAATCTGCTGAACGACACCATCTTGTCCGCTCTTTTCAAGCTCATAATCGCCGGGCGTCGCGCTTACATACACTATCTGATCTACCAGGCTCTCGAACTCGCCGAAATTGAGCGGTCTGTTGTCGAGCGCCGACGGAAGCCTGAAGCCGTAGTCGACGAGTGACTGTTTCCTTGATCTATCTCCAGCGTACATTCCGCGCAGCTGAGGCAGCATGATATGTGATTCATCGACCATGATGAGCAGATCATCCGGAAAATAGTCTATAAGAGTATATGGTCTCGCGCCCGGCGGAAGAGCGTTCAGGTGGCGCGAGTAGTTTTCTATGCCCTTGCATGTGCCTACCTCGCGCAGCATTTCGATATCGTATCGTGTCCTCTGTTCTATTCTCTGCGCCTCGAGCAGCTTGTCCTGACTTTTGAACTCCCTGATCCTCTCCTCGAGCTCCTCCTCGATAGAAACGCATGCTTCGCTTATACGCTCCTTTGATGTGACATAGTGCGATGCCGGAAATATGGAAATATGGCTCCTGACACCCGTTACTTCACCTGTCACCGGATCTATCTCCTTTATCGAATCAATTTCGTCGCCGAAGAGCTCGACGCGTACTGCCGATTCCGCTCCCGCAGGGTATATATCTATTATGTCTCCCCTTACGCGGAATGTTCCGCGTTCGAACTCTATATCATTCCTTATATACTGGTCTGCAGTCAACTGCTCCATGATCTCCCTGCGGCTCTTTTCCATGCCGGGTCTGAGCGACATCATCTGCTTCTGATATTCAAACGGACTGCCGAGCCCGTATATGCACGAAACGCTCGCCACTATGATGACATCGCGTCTCTCGAACAGCGATGACGTTGCCGAATGTCTGAGCTTCTCTATCTCGTTATTGATATCTGAATCTTTTTCTATATATGTATCTGTAGACGGCACATAGGCCTCCGGCTGGTAATAATCGTAGTATGAGACGAAATATTCTACTGCATTTTCGGGAAAGAATTCCTTGAATTCACCGTAAAGCTGCGCCGCCAGCGTCTTATTGTGTGAAATGACCAGCGTCGGCCTGTTGATCTTTTCTATGATATTGGCCATCGTAAAAGTCTTGCCCGACCCGGTGACGCCCTGAATCGTCTGGTGCTTTTTTCCGGAGCGTATTCCGTTCACTATTTCTTCTATCGCCTGAGGCTGATCGCCGGTAGGCGAATATTCCGAATGAAGCCTGAATTCCATAAAACAGCCTCCTTTGTAATAAAATTCTCGGTGAGGAAACCCGCAGACTTGCCTGTGGAGGGAATCACTATTGAGCATGTATTTACGCCGGCTTCGCCGGCACAGAAATCGGTGCAGATAATCTGCTGCATTTTCTCTCCAGGGAGCGCAGACATCAAGTCTGCTCTGCTGCACATTCATCGCAAAACTCATAAGATTATAACATAAAAGTGCAATTGCTTGAACGTGTGTTCTGTATTTTCAATTTTTTGCGAAATGAAAAGGGAGGCCTGGCGGTCTCCCTTTTCATATGTCAGCGGAGCTGACGCAAGTATTATATATTTCTGATATTTATCTGTCCCTGAGCGGCGTATATTCCTTGTAATCCGCAATCCACTGATATGCCGGGCGGATGATCTTGTTATCGCCTGAAACTTCTTCAATTCTGTGGGCGCACCAGCCTGCAACCCTTGCCGTCGCGAACATAGGTGTTACGAGATCCATCGGAATACCCAGCGCGCGGTAGACAAAACCCGAATATAGATCGATGTTTGCAGGAACCTGAACCTCTGTGCCGAGTTCTTCGGAAAGAATGCGCGAAGCGTTGTTCTCTATATAATCGTAGACTCTGAATTCGTTCATGAGTCCTTTTTCTTCGGCGATCTTTTCGGCCATTTTCTTGAGAAGCTGAGCTCTCGGATCTGTTATAGTGTAGATAGCGTGGCCGACACCGTAGATGAGACCTGAGCCGTCATTAGCCTCTCCGCGTACAACTCTGCGGAGATATTTTTCTATCTGGTCGAAATCGGTTATATCGCTGACGTTCTCCCTGAGGTCGTTCATCATGAATATGACTGACCGGCTTGCACCGCCGTGGCGCGGTCCCTTGAGCGAGCATATGCCGGCCGCAATCGCCGAATAGGTGTCTGTATTTGTCGACGACACAGTGTGTATTGTAAACGTCGAGTTATTTCCGCCGCCGTGCTCCGCATGAAGTATGAGGCACGTATCGAGCACTTTGGCCTCTATGTCTGAATACTCGCCAAGAGGCCTTATCATTCTCAAAATATTCTCTGCAGTTGACAGTTCAGGATCAGGATAATGGAGATGCATACTCTGCTTGTCATAATGTGAGCGCTTAGCCTGATACGAATATGCCACAAGTGTCGGAAAATAGCCGAGCAGAATGATCGACTGCCTGAAAACATTCTCAATATTGAGATCATCCGGATGCATGTCGTATGAATATAGCGCGAGAACCTCTCTCGAGAGCTGGTTCATGATGCTTTTTGACGGACTTGTGAGAATATGATCGATTATGAATCCCTGAGGGAGCTGGCGCCTCACGCCGAGTATCGACTTGAATTCGTGCAGCTCGGTTTTATTTGGGAGTCGTCCGAACAGGAGCAGAAAGCTCGTCTCTTCGTATCCGAACCTGCCGTCAGCGGAACAGCCATGAATTATGTCTTCGACGCTGATTCCTCTGTAATAAAGTTTTCCCGGCACAGGTATCTTTTTTCCGTCCGAGTCTATATCGTATCCGTGAACATCTGCGATTCTCGTAAGCCCTACACATACGCCCGTGCCATTTTTGTTTCTGAGTCCGCGCTTCACGTTATATTTGTCATAAAGGTAAGCTTCTATGTCGTTGCTTTCCTTGAGCTGAAGCGCATTATCCTCTATGAATTTATCTTCTCTTGCCTTGTACTTAAGGGCTTCCTCGTGCGTTACATTGCCGAATCCGCCCTTGTAGCTTGATGTGCTTAACATGTTTTTATCTCCTGAAAATAGATCTATATTGTCATTATGCTGTGCCGCGCAGCTGCGCACTTATACCGTATTTTTATGAATCAGATCCGGCCAGTGCTGTCACGCGCCGTGCTCAGCGTTCAAATCCGTCGTCGGTGCTTTCCTCCGACAGAAGCATCCTCTTTTCTGCAACATTCTGCTGCTTGAGCATACGACCCTTGCGGAGCAGCTGCATGAGACTCTGCTTATCCTCAGCCTCGAGCGCTTCACGAAGATCACCTATATGTGTCTGAAGCTGATCGATCTCGTTCAGCAGATTCTTTTTATTGCATATGAACAAGTCTGACCACATGTTTTCGTCAAGCCTGGCCACTCTTGTCATATCGAGAAAGCTCCCCGCGCTGAATCCCTTTTCCTTAGGCAGCGTTGAGCTTCTGATGTATGAGTTTGAAATAATGTGCGCGAGCTGCGATGTATACGCTATCGCCTGATCGTGAGTGGCAGGATCTGTCTCTATGACTTTTTTGAAGCCGATGGAATAAGCGAGCTTTTTCAGCACATTCAGCTTTTCTCTGTCCGTCCTGCTGTCCGGTGTCAGCAGATAACTCGCATTCACGAACATGTCAGATTTAGAAAATACAAATCCCGCATATTCAGTGCCCGCCATGGGATGTGAACCTATGAATTCAACGCCTGCTTCCCTCAGTGGCTCCTGTACACGCGAAACGATGAATTCCTTGACTCCGCACACGTCTGTGACGATCGCGCCCTCCTTGAAATTCTCTCTGTTGCCGAGCATGAATTCTACGATATCATTGGGAGGAATCGCAACAATGACGAGATCTCCCCTGGACAGAAGATCTGTCCTGTCCATAGGTATGACTTCATCGACAGCTTCCATCGAAATCGCGAGATCGAGAGAAGTGTCATCCCTGTCCATACCTATGACATGATGATCCGTGTACGCCTTTATTGCTTTGCAGAATGACCCGCCTATGAGACCGAGTCCGACTACGATGATCCTCATTTGAAAATTCCTCCGGTGCATGCGGCAGAACCGCACATTTCTTTACATTAATCAATCAAATTCTGAAAATTCATTTTATTATATCACAAACGCAATGATAATTGATATAAAGGAAACCATACATCCTGCGTCAGCTCAGCTGACACGGGCCTCCGGCCGTATTTTTACGGGAAATCACACTGCTGCCATCATTATATAAGACTGCGGAGCCGTGTTATCTTAAATCAGAACCAGAAGCACGCTGCTGCTTTACAGCGCAGGATCTGATTTTTGCAGTACCGAGCAGGTATCATTAAGAATGTGTGATATAGCTGACAGTAACGAAAACGAGTCGGTCATATGATTTTATTTAAAAAGCCATTCCAACAGACTCAATTGCTCTTTCAAGTTTTCTGGTTCTCTCATCTGTATACAAATCAGCATATCTCTCATCTCTCCGCGCCGTGCCGTTTAATGTATCTGCCGGAGGAGCCGGCAGACAGCGCCTGTTTACCGGCATCTCGGCAAAAGATTCTTCTGTCCGCCGTAGGGAGCCGGCTGTCTTGTATACTTGAACGTTTGCGGAATTATATATATTGACCAATTGCAGAAATAAAAATATAATAGCTTTATTAAAAAATCATATATCAATTATCATGCATTAATATATCCGGAAAACCCGGAATTCTATAAAGATAAGGAGTTTAACATGATCTGTCCTAACTGCGGAAAAGAAATCGATGACAACGCAAAGATATGCCCTTACTGCAAACACGATTTAGCTGCCGACAATATCACCGCATCAAAGAGCGGCGAAGCTGCTGATGAAAAAAAGGGAGGACTCACAAAGAGCCAGAAAACTCAGGGCCTGATCCTTCTCGCCGTATGCATTGCGGCTATTGTGCTCTGTCAGTTATTTCACCTGAAATAATTTTTCCTTTCCTTTTTTATAAAACAAGTGTATAATAATTTCCCGATACGGGGCATTAGCTCAGCTGGGAGAGCGCAAGGTTCGCAATCTTGAGGTCAGGGGTTCGATCCCCCTATGCTCCA